>JAJZWQ010000080.1 GCA_021846605.1 Bacillota bacterium
GGCACTACGGGCGCATCGCGCGCGCCAGCTTGCGGAGCGGATGGCGGCCGGCCCGGCGTGGCAGGACACCGGGCTGGTGTTCTGCCTGCGCGACGGTAAGCCCCTGCACCCTAACAACCTCTTGAAGCGTGACTTCCGGGAGTTGCTGCAGAAGGCGGGGCTGCCCGCGACCGTCCGCATCCATGACCTACGCCACACCGTGGCCACGGCGCTCCTGAGCGGGGGCGTCCACCCGAAGGTGGCTTCCGCCCTGCTGCGGCACACGCGGACACAAACGACCCTGGACCTCTACGCGCACGTGTCGCCCAACATGGCGCAGGAGGCGGTTGGGCACCTGCGTGGCCTGCTGCCGGCCGAGGCGCCTGCCACTCCCCCGAGTGGCAAGCGGAGTAGCAAACGGAGTCGCAAGCGCGGCGCGTGAGGACCCCGAAGTGGCACCAGAGTGGCAAAGTCCCAAGCAATGACAAAGCCCCAGGCTTTTCCTTCCCGGAACTGCCTGGGGCTCTTGGCTTTCGATGGTGGGCGCGGCTGGTTTCGAACCAGCGACCTCTCGGATGTGAACCGAGCGCTCTAGCCACTGAGCTACGCACCCTCAGTGCCGGTGAGTATACCGGTCCAACCCTGCGAAAGGCAAGACCACGGGCATCCGCGGCGGCGGGTCCCCGCACTCGCGGCGGCCCTCACCCCGATTGGCGGACCTTGTGCCCGAAGGCCTTCCCCGAGAATGCCGCGATCCTGCGCGCGCCAGATTCAGGTGCAGGAGCAGGCCCGCCCGCCCCGAAGACGCCTGCGGGGATTGAGCAAAGGGAGCCTTTTTCCCACGCGGGGAAGGCCGTCCGCCTGGGCTGGCACCGGGCACTCCCGCAGCGCGGGAGGCTGGGGCCGAGCGGAACCGCCCGCGATGCCGGCCGGGACGGACCGCTGCCCCGGTGCGACGCGTGGCATGGGAGGAGGGCACTGCGATGCGTCGGTTTCGTGTGCTGGCCCTGCTGATCTCGGCAGCCGTCGCCCTTCTGCTGGTGGCGTTGGCAACGCCCCGCCCCGCGGCGGCCGCGGCAACGTCCAACTGTGCCACCGTCGCCGCGCCCAAGACGTCGCTGCACCCGCTGGCCTGGCTCAGGCGCCTGGCGGCACGCGCCACGATCGGCGGCCCCAAGGCCGAGGTGGGCGTCTATTACTTTGACGGCTGGAGTTCGTCCTGCGACAGCCACTTCACGGGGCTCCTGCAGCCCAGCTATGTCGGGCGGCAACCGCTCTCCGGCTGGCTGGACAACACCCCACAGACGATGCGCCAGCAACTGGCGTGGGCGCGGCGGGACGGCGTGGGCTTCTTCGTCTTCGACTGGTACTACGACGCCGCGCTGCCCACCGGCAGCAACCCTGGGCTGAACAGCGCCCTGCACATCTACCGCACCCTCAAGCACCACGACGGGGTCGGCTTCGCCCTGCTGTATGTGAACACGCCGGAGAGCTTCGTCATCCAACCGTCGGGATGGAAGCAGGAGGCCGAGCGTTGGGTGCGCAACGACTTCACGAATCCGGCATACCAACGGGTGGACGGCAAACCCGTGCTGGACATCCTGGACATCTCCCGCTTCGTGAAGCAGGCCGGGGGCACCGCCCAGGCCAACGCCGAACTGGCCGCCCTGCAGTCGGCGGCGCGGGCGGCGGGCCTGCCCGGGGTCTATGTCGTCGGGGGCATCTGGGTGGGCCCCTCCTATCCCAACGCGCAGGAATTTCCCAGCCTGTCCTGGGTGGCCGCGCTCCGTGTGAACGCTCTCACCCAATACAACTACCCCTACGCCGGGGGCGTCCACCCCGGCCCCCTGCCATACAGCCAACTGGTCACCGACGGCGAATGGATCTGGCGGCAGTTCGCCGCCACCAGCCCCCTGCCCTATATCCCCGTGGTGATGGACGGATGGGATCCCCGGCCGTGGAACGAGCAGGTCGAGAACACGCTGGTCTGGTTCCATCGCACCCCGGCGGAGTTCGAGGGCTTCGCCCACGCGGCTCTGGTCTGGGAGGAGGCGCACCCCAAGATGCGGGTGCAGAGCAAGCCGCTCTTCCTCGTGGAGGCCTGGAACGAACTGGGCGAGGGCGGATACATGGTGCCCACCGTCGGGACCGGCAACGCTTACGGGCGGTCCCTGGCGCAGGCCGTGGGCCTCTGGTGACGACTGCACTGCCTACAGGCAGCGGCTGCTCGGTGACGCAGAGGGGAAGGGCGCGATGAGCAGCTGTCTCCTGGAGGCGACAGCCCCCTCGCGCGTTTCCTGTAGGGCGACTCAGACCATCAGGCTGACCCCGCTGGCCAACACCAGGGCGGCCAGGCCGAACTTCAACGGGCGGGCGGGGATCCGCCCCGCCAACCGGCCGCCGACCAGGACGCCTGGGAGGGACCCGGCCAACAGGCGCAGCACGAGTGCGCCGTCGACCGTGTGGTCGGCCAAGTGCAAGGCCGCCGCCACCGCCGTCAGCCCGGAGGCGCTGGCGATCCCCGTCGCCAGCGCCTCCTGCGGCTCCAGGTGGGAACCCGCCAGGAGCAGCAGCATCAGCGGCGCCCCGCCGCCGATCGAGGTCAAACCGAGGAGGAGGCCGGCGACCACACCCGCGACGGCCACGAGCAGCGGGCGGTCGGAGGCGAGGTCGCGCGCGCGGGGCGCCATCCCGCGGATGGTCAGGATCTCGCGGGCGGCGATGGCCAGTGCCGCGAAAATGAGCATGGCGGCGATGGAGGTGCGCACCAGGTGCTCGGTGCCCCCCGGTGGCAGGACCCGCGTGAGCAGCGTGCCCAGCAGGGCGGCGGGCAGGCCCCCGACCGCCAGCAGCCGCAGCCAACGGCGGTCCACCATGTGCATCCGCGCGTTGCGCAGGCTCGCCACCAGCTTGGTGACGGCACTGAAGGCGAGATCGGTGCCAACGGCCATGGTGGGCGGTACGCCGAGGGAGATCAGGATCGGGGCCGCCAACATCCCGGCGCCGACCCCTGAGACGCCGACGAGGGTCCCGACCGCAAACCCGACCAACACGATGCCCCAGAACACCGGCGTCCCCCCGCGGCGCCGGCGGGGCGCTCCCGTCCCGAACGCCGCGGCAGGATATGCCGGGACCAGGCGCGGCGACCGACGGCCCGGCCCCCTCAGTGGGCGGCGGCCAGGGGCTGGCGGAAGCGCTCCAGCAGGGACCCCGGCCGGACCAGGTGGTGGCTCACACCCAGCTCCTTCGGCGTGAAGCCGAAGGCCAGGCCGATCAGTTGCGGCAGGTGGAGGATGGGCACCCCCAGGGGGGTCCCCAGGGCGCGGGCGGCCTCGGCCTGTTGGCCGTCGAGGTTGAGGTGGCAGAGCGGGCAGGGCGTGACCATGACGTCCGCGCCCTGGTCCTTGGCATCCTTGATGTTGCGGCCAGTCATCTTCAGCCCGTTCTCCCTGTTCATGGTGATCACCGGGAAGCCGCAGCACTTGCGGGCCCCGTCATACTCCACCGGGGTACCTCCCAGGGCCGCAACCACCTGCTCCAGGTAGGTGTCGCGGTCGGGGTGGTCCGATGCCACCAGACTGGAGGGCCGCACCAGATAGCACCCGTAGAAGGGCGCCACGCGCAGGCCCTCCAGCGGGCGGCGCACCATGCCGCGCACCCGCTCCAGGCCGATGTCCTCCACCAGGATCCAGAGCAGGTGCTTGATCTCGGTCCCGCCGTTGTAGCTGTATCCTTCGGGCTCCAGCAGTTGGTTGACGCGCGCCCGGTACTCGGCGTCCTGCATCCGCGCGTTGCAGGCCAGCATGGTGCCGGTGCAGGTGCTGCAGATGGTCATCACCGGGAGTTCGCGCTTCTCCGCCATGGCAAACGTGCGGCCGTTGAGCGCATCGGCCAGCAGCGGATTGCGCTCGGTGAGCACGCCGGCGCCGGTGCAGGCGGCATCGAACAGTTCCACCGGTTCGACGCCCATCGGCCCCAGGACCAGCTTCACCGACCGGTAGAGTTCGGGCGCGCCGCCCTTGGCCACGCACCCCGGATAGTAGGCAACCTTCACCCCGAGACGCCTCCTCGCTGGGTTTCCGGGTCAGGCCTGGCGCGTGGCCTGGTCGGCCGCGCGGAAGATGGCCTTGACGGTCAGCACGCCCGGGATGGGCTTGTGCCGGAGCGGCACCTTGCCCCGCAACATCGACTTCACACCCACTCCCGTCCAATCCACCAACTCGTCGAACCCGCGCAGCGAACGCACGGCCACCTTGGTCTCGTCCAACCAGCCCGACCGGGAAATCGTTTCGACGAACGCCTGACTGTGGCGGCTGCCGTTGTTGTCGGTGACGCCGGCCTCCATCGAGCGGCGACGCAGTTCCAGGATCCGCTCCATGGGCTTGACGTCCTTGGGGCAGACCTCCACGCAGTTGAAGCAGTGCGTGCAGTCCCAGATGCCGCCCGGCGTGCCGGCGAGGAAGCGCAGCCGCTCGGTGGTCGCCGCGTCGCGAGGATCCTCGGTGAAGCGCCACGCCTTGGCCAGGGCCGCGGGGCCCAGGAAGCGCTCGTCCACCTCCAGCGAGTTGCAGGCGGAGACGCACGCCCCGCACAGGATGCAGGCCATCGCGTCGCGCACGTTGAGCATGGCCTCGTTGGACACCACGTACTCCCGCTCCGGCGGGTCGCCCTCCGGCTGCAGGAAGGGGTGCACCGCGCGCACCTTGCCGAAGAACCCATCGAGGTCCACCACGAGATCCTTGACCACCGGCATGTTGCCTGCCGGCTGCAGGCGGATGGGGGCGTCGGCGGACAGGCGGCGCCGGGCCTCGGCAACCTTGGTCTTGCACCCCAGTCCCGAGCGACCGTTGATCCGCATCACGCAACTGCCGCAAATGTGGCTACGGCAGGAACAGCGGAGGGCCAGCGTGTCATCGACGTTGTCGCGGACCTCCAGCAGCGCGTCCAGGACGGTCCCCTCCTCGGGCACCTCCACCTCATAGCGCTGCCAGTGGCGCCCGGCCTCCGTGTCGGGCTCGAAGCGCTGCACCTCGAGGCTGACCTTCACCCCCGCGCACCTCCCTGCCGACTGCTCAATAGTGCCGCGCCTGGGGCTCCCAGCGAGTGACCGTCACGGGGGCGGTCTCCACGCGGGGGCCGGTGTCGGTATAGTGGCACAACGTGTGGCGCAACCAGTTGGCGTCATCGCGCTCCGGGTAGTCCAGGCGCGTATGCGCCCCGCGGCTCTCCCTGCGGGCCAGCGCCCCGGCGACCACCGTGCGCGCCAGGTCCAGCATGAAGTCCAGTTCGAGCGCCCCGGTCAGCGCCTGGTTGAACGTGTGCCCCTTGTCCGAAATGGAGACGTTGGCGGCGCGGGCGCGTAGCTCGGTCAGCGTCCCCTCGGCCTGGCGCAGGTCTTCCTCGTTGCGGAACACGCCCACCCGGCGCGTCATCGTGCGGCCCATCTCCAGGCGCAGCGCCGCCGCGCGCTCGCCCCCCGACCGCTGCACCAACGACCGCAGGCGGGCCTCCTCGTCCGTCCGCTGGCCCTCGGTCACATCGGGCGTCGCGCGGTCGTGCGCATACTCGGCGGCCGACTCCCCCGCCCGCTTGCCGAAGACCACCGTCTCCAGCAGGGAGTTGGCGCCCAGCCGGTTCCCGCCGTGTACACTCACGCAGGCGCACTCCCCCGCCGCGAACAGGCCGGGGACCGCGGTGACACCGTGTACGTCCGTGCGGATGCCGCCCATCTCATAGTGCATCCCCGGGAGGATCGGCACGGGATCTGTGATCATATCCACGCCGGCGAACTCCAGGGCGAGTTCGCGGATCTGCGGCAAGCGCTCCATGATCTTGGCGGCGCCCAGGTGTCGCACGTCCAGGAGCACGCATCCATCGACGCCGCGCCCCTCGTTGATCTCGGTCTGGGCGGCGCGACTGACCACGTCGCGGCTGGCCAACTCCATGGCATGCGGCGCGCTAACCTGCATGAAGCGCTCTCCGCGGGAGTTGAGCAGGTGGCCCCCCTCGCCGCGTGCCGACTCCGAGATCAGCGCCCCGTTGCTCTTGAGGGTGGTGGGATGGAACTGGACCATCTCCATGTCCATCAGGGGGGCGCCGGCCCGGTAGGCCAGCGCCGTACCGTCGCCGGTGCAGATCAGGGCGTTGGTCGAGGGCTCGAACACCCGTCCCATGCCGCCGGTGCACAGGATGATGGAGCGCGCCGCGATCTGGTGCAGGCGCCCCGTGGCCATCTCCAGCGCGTGGACGCCGACCACGGCCCCGTTGCCGTCGCGGAGGATCTCGGTGCAGAAGAACTCGTTGTATTGGCGGATGCCGCTCTTGACCAGCTGCTCATAGAGCACGTGCAGGATGGCCTGACCGGTGAAGTCCCCCACAAAGTAGGTGCGGGCGTGGCTGGCGCCCCCGAAGTTGCGGCTGCCGAGATGGCCGGTCTCGTCGCGGTTGAAGACGACCCCCATATGCTCCAGCTCGATGATCGCCCCCGGCGCCTCCCGCGCCAGGATCTCGATCGCGTCCTGGTCCCCCAGGTAGTCCGAACCCTTGATGGTGTCGTACGCGTGCGACTCCCACGAGTCCTCGGGAGACAGCGCGGCGTTGATGCCTCCCTGCGCCGCGTTGCTGTGGCTGCGCACCGGGTAGACCTTGCTCAGGATGGCGACGTCCGCGCCCTGCGCCTGCGCGGCCAGGGCGGCGCGCATCCCCGCCAACCCGGCGCCGACCACCAGCACGTCATGCGTTCCTGTCACCGCTCTCCGCCTTTCCCGGTTGACTCTGTCCATAATTGTAGGCCTGGGAACGGCCTGCGGCCATCCGGAAAGTCCGGCGGGCCTGGCAACGCGCCCCGTCCGTTTGCGCGGCAGGGACTACCCCACCGGGCAAGAACGAGCACCCGAGTGACCACGGCCAAGGAGGCTTACGCGATGCCCTGCCCCGGACCGGACGGCGCCCGCCCGCTTCCCGCCCTGCCTGTACCTCGCCCTGAGCACCCCCGTCCGGACTTCCGCCGTGAGACATGGCTCAACCTCAACGGCTGGTGGGAGTTTGCCTTCGATCCCGACGACCGCGGCCGCGCGGATGCCTGGCAGACCCGGGAGGGGGGGTTCCCCGACCGCATCCTCGTTCCCTTCCCCTGGGAATCGCCGGCCGCCTGGGGACGGGCGGCAGGGGCCGACGAAGCGACCTTTTACGCCGACGAGGCGTACCGCGTACCGGTGGCGGCGCCCGAGCGGCCTGTGCGCGAGGAGGCCTGGCACCGCCAGCATGTGGAGGCTCCCCGTCAGCACACGGGCTGGTACCGGCGCCGTTTCCGCCTCCCCGAGGGCTGGGGGGGGCGTCGCATCTTCGTCGTGATCGGCGCGTGCGACGCCGAGGCCGAGGTGTATTGCAACGGGGTGCCGGTCGGCAGCCACCGCGGGGGGTACGGCCCGTTTGCCACGGAACTGACGGCGGCGTTGCGCGGGCCGGACGAGGACAACGTCCTGGTGGTCCGCGCCCATGACCCCCAGGACCACGGGGATCAGCCGGGCGGCAAGCAGCACTGGTGGTACGAGCGGACCAGCGGCATCTGGCAGACGGTGTACCTGGAGGCGCGACCGGAGGCCTACCTCACGCACCTGCGCGCCATCCCCGACCTGGCGGGCGGACGGGTCCGCATTCAGGCCGGGGTCTGCCCCGTGGCGGGCGACTACGAGATCCGGGCGACGGCGATCTCGCCGCGCGGGGAACTGTTCACGGGCAGTGTCGTCTGCCCGGGCTGCGAGCGCCGGGAGATCGAACTGCCTCTCGGCCGCGATCCCGTGCCCTGGTCCCCGGACCAACCGGCGTTGTATACGTTAGCCGTGGAGGTGGCCGCGCCGGCGGCGGGACCCGAGGCCACCGACACGGTCCACTCCTACTTCGGCCTGCGCGATGTGGGCACCGGACACCTGCCGGGGGGACAGGTGCCCTGCGTGACCCTGAACGGCTCTCCCTTCTATGTCCGCTCCGCCCTGCACCAGTCCTTCCACCCGGCCGGGGTCTATGGCTACGTCGACGAACAGATCATCCGCGACGACCTGGAACTGGCCCGGGCGTCGGGCCTCAACGCCCTGCGGGTGCACATCAAGGTGGACGACCCGCGCCTGTATTACTGGGCGGACCGCCTGGGGATCGCCATCCTCTACGATCTGCCCAACACGGGGCGGCAGACGCCGCACGCGCGCGAGTTGTGGGAGGAGACGCTGCGCCAGGCGATCGCGCGCGACGCCAACCACCCCAGCATCCTGCTCTGGGTCCTCTTCAACGAGACCTGGGGACTGGGCACCCCCAAGGTGTACCGCCAGGACGCGGACACCCAGGCCTGGGTGGCGTCGATGGTAGACCTCTGCCGCCGCCTGGACCCCACCCGGCTGATCGAAGACAATTCGGCCTGCAACGAGGACCACGTGGTCACCGACGTGAACACCTGGCACCTGTACATCAACGATCCGGCGCGGGCGCGCGCACACCTGGCGGCGGTCGTCGCCCAGGCCCATCCGGGCTCCGGGTGGAACTTCGTGCCCGGGCGGGTCCAGAACGGCCAACCGCTCATCAACAGCGAGTACGGCGGCATCGGCGCGGGCGACGGCGACCGTGACGTCTCCCACTGCCTGTGGTGGCTCACCGCGAACATGCGCCTGCACCGGGAGATCACGGGCTACGTGTACACCGAACTGACCGACGTCGAGTGGGAGCACAACGGCCTGGTGCGCTACGACCGCTTGCCCAAGCACTTCCCCTACGACCTGCGCGACGTGCTGGGGGCCGATGTCCTGATCGTGGACGGACCGCCGCTCTGGGAGGCCGAGCCGGGCGGCACGCTCTCCCTGCCGGTGCTGATCAGCGTGTTCTCCGGCCTGCCCGACGGCACCGGCCGCCTGCGCTGGGCCCTGTCCGGGTGGGACCGCCACGGACGGGCCGGCGGCGGGGCCCAGGGCGAGGACACGGTGTCCTGGAAGGCCTGGGACGTGACGGGGCTGGCGACCCTGGAGATCCCGGTACCCGAGGAGGCCGGCCTCTACCGGGTGGATCTGGAACTGCTGGACGCCGCCGGCCGCCGGGTCTGCGGGACCTGGGCCCACCTGCGGGCGGGCGCGCCGGGGGGCGGGTTGCCGGCCCTGCGGGCCGATGGCTTCCACGCCGTACACGCCTTGGGTGACCACTACTGGGTGGGCGAGGGGGCGGGGACCGTGCGCTGCCAACTGCGGCGCGCGGGCGAGGTACTGACCCTGGAGGCGGCGGCGGGTGTCCCCCAGCCGCGCCAGACCGATGCGCACCAGACGCCCTCGCGCATCACCGTCCGCGCCGACGGGCGGACCCTGGGGACCTTCCTCCTGCCCGATGCCCCCGCGGACGCGCGCGGCGTGCTGTCTTACGCCAACGGCATCCCAGGGGCCTACGGCTACCTGCTGCGCCTGCCCCTGCCCCCTGGGGGGTCAGCGGTGGCGATCGAGATCGAGTCCGGCGTGGGTGGAGTGGCCCTGTTCGGCACGGGGGCCGGGGCCTACCCGGTGGGGCTGGACACCGGCCTCTGATCGCCCTCCGCGCGGCGGGCGACCCCGCGGGGCGGAAGGACGTCCGCGCCCCGGCCCCCCGAACGCCCGCGGGCCGTCCTTCCGTCCCCTCTGCCACCCCGGGCACCCGTACCCAGGAGATGGGAGGCCCCGGCGGCGAAGACGGGCCACGGGGGGGGAGCGGCCTGGACGAGGTCTTGGAGGGCACGGTGTCCCGGATCCGGTACACCAACCCCGACAACGGGTGGACGGTGGCGCTCCTGGAGGTCGCCGGACAGCCGGGTCTGGTGACGGCGGTGGGAGCCCTGGCCGGAGCCGAGCCCGGGGTCGGCCTGCGCCTGACCGGGCGCTGGGAGGTGGACCCGCGCTGGGGGCGCCAGTTCCGGGCCGGCTCTTTCACCCCCCTGGAGCCCGCCACCGTGCTCGGGCTACAGCGCTACCTGGGCTCGGGTCTGGTGGAGGGGGTCGGTCCAGCCGTGGCCACCCGCCTGGTGCAGCGCTTCGGCCTGGAGACCCTGGACATCATCGAGCACACCCCCGAACGCCTCCTGGAGGTCGCCGGCATCGGCCGCGTGCGGGCCGAGCGCATCCGCGCGGCCTGGAACGCCCAGCGCGCCACCCGGGACATCATGGTGTTCCTGGAGGGCCACGGCATCTCCCCGGCCCTCGCCCGCCGCATCCACCGGCACTACGGAGACCTGGCCATGGCGGTGGTCCGCGAGGATCCCTACCGCCTCGCCGACGAGGTGCCGGGGATCGGCTTCCGCCGCGCGGACCGCATCGCGCGCGACGTGGGGATCCCCTCGGACTCCCCCGCACGCCTCCGCGCCGGACTGGTCTTCACCCTGTCCCAGTTGGCCGCCGAGGGCCATACCGCCGTGCCCCGGGCCACGCTGCTGACGGTGGCGGCCGAGACCCTGGGCGAGGGGCCGGAGGGCCCCAGGCCGTCGGACGCCCTGTCCCTGGCGCTGGACGGCCTGGTGGGCGATGGGCGGATGGTGGAGGAGGGCGGTGAGGCGGCGGCCACCGTCCTGCTGCCCCTGCTGGCGGCGGCGGAGAAGACGATAACGGCCGCCGTGCTGCGCCTGTGCCGCGGGCCCCTGGAACCCCTGGCCATCCCGATGGACGCCGCCATCGCGGTATATGAGGAGCGCCGGCGCATCACCCTGGCCCCCCTCCAGCGGCAGGCCGTCGAGGCCGCCCTGCGGGAAAAGCTGGTGATCGTGACCGGGGGGCCGGGCACCGGCAAGACCACGCTGATCCAGGGCATGGTGGACATCCTGGCCGCCGCGCGTCGGAGCGTGTCTCTGTGCGCCCCCACGGGGCGCGCCGCTCAGCGGCTCGGGGAGGCCACAGGGCAGGAGGCCAGGACCATCCACCGGTTGCTGGAGTTCGACCACCGGGGCGGGGTCTTCCGGCGGAACGCGGCCAACCCGCTGGACGCCGACCACGTGATCGCCGACGAGGCCTCCATGATCGACACCCCCCTGATGGCCGACCTCGTCTCCGCCCTGGCGCCGGGGGCGCGGCTGGTGCTGGTGGGGGATGTGGATCAACTGCCCTCGGTCGGACCGGGGAACGTGCTGGGGGACCTGATCGCCTCGGGCCTTCCGCCCGTCATCCGCCTGAGCGAGGTCTTCCGCCAGGCCCAGGAGAGCCGCATCGTGCTCAACGCCCACCGCATCCACCAGGGGCAGGCCCTCGTGCGGGAGGAGGGCCGGGACGACTTCTTCTGGATCGCGCGCCACGATCCCGAAGATATCCTCAAGCTGGTCGTGCAGATCGTCTCCCAGGACATCCCCCGCCGCTTCGGGCTCTCCCCCACCGAGGACGTCCAGGTGTTGGCGCCCATGCGCCGGGGTCCGCTGGGCACGGGAAACCTCAATCTGGCGCTGCAGGCGGTGCTCAACCCGGAGGGAGAGCCGGTGCAGTCCGCCGGCGGCAATCTGCGCGTGGGCGACCGGGTGATGCAGTTGGAGAACGACTACCCGCGCGACGTGTTCAACGGGGATACCGGCCGGATCGCCGGTCTGGACGCCGAGGGGGGCCAGGTGCTGGTGCGCTTCGGCGGGCGCACCGTCGCCTATGACGCCCGGGACTTGGACGCCCTGGGACTGGCGTACGCCACGTCCGTCCACAAAGCGCAGGGCAGCGAGTATCCGGCGGTGGTCATCCCGCTGCACACGCAGCACTACGTCCTGCTGCAGCGGCGGTTGCTGTATACGGCGGTGACGCGCGGCCGGCGCCTGGTCGTGCTGGTGGGGAGCCCCAGGGCCTTGCAGATCGCGATCGGCAACCGGCACGTGCCCCCCCGGCACACGCTGCTGGCCGCGCGACTGAAGGCCGCGCTGGACACGGGGGGATGACCGTCCGGGCTACGCGCTCGGACCCAACTCGCACATCTCATCCCACAGCGGCCCGTTAACCCGTCCTCATGCCTGGTCCGGGGGCCAGGTGGGGGAGCTTTCGGCGTCCGCTGCTTCGATCGGCGGTGCCGGACGGACAAACGCCCCCGGGTCCCCTCCCCCTGGCCTGGTCCGGACGAGAGCCCTCCGCGGCGCGTCAATCGTTGAAGATGACGCGCTTCCCGGCGCGGTAGGCGGCGACTCCCTGGCGCACCCGGGCCACCCCCTCGAGGACCGGGATCTCCCCGTTCAGGGCCGCGGTCAGTGCATCTCCGGCACCCGGAAGGGCGATGAAGTGGGCCGGGACATACAGCGGGTCGGTGGCCGCGTCCAGAGCGAACAGGCACTCCTTGCCCAGGGGCAGCGGCTGGGCCCGCCAGGCGCGCAGGATGTCCGGGGTACGGTAGGCCGGCAGGTCGTCGAGCGGCGGCACGGGTCCCACCTCAAAGAGCGCACGGGCCACGGCAAACGCCGCCGTGGGGTCCGGCGCGGTGCCGGCAACCTGCGCCGCCCAATGGAACCAGTACCGGATCGGGGGATCGGAGCGGTGCAAGCGGGGGTACGGCGCGACTCCCCACCGGAACCCCGTGTAGCGCGGGTCTCGGAACAGGCCCGGTCCGTGTCCGTACTGCAGGGTGAAAAAGCAGTGCCGGCCGGCCAGCCACTGGCCGAAGCACCAGTCGGGGACCCCGTAGGGGGCGGCGAACCCCTGGCGTTGCCAGTCCCGCACAAAGGCCACGGCATCGGCCAGGGGCTCCGGGCGCTCGCGGGTGGCCCCCAACTCCTCCCCCACCAACATCACGTCCCACGTGTTGGGGCTCGCCATGTCGCAGGGATAGAAGCCGGCCGCCGCCAGGCGGCGGCAGTAGCCAAAGAAGTCCTCCCACGTCCAGTCGGGGGGCGGCAACGGCAGTCCGGCCCGCTCCAGCATGTCGGCGTTGTATAGAAAGAGGTGCGCCGTGTCGGCATAGGGGAGCGCCAGGAGCCGGCCACCGACCGTGAAGCGGCCGAGCCGGGGGCCGAACGGTTCCAGATCGAACCCCGCGGCGTCCGCCAAGCCGTCCAGGGGGAGTGCTTCCTCGGCGGGCGGCGGGGGCTGCAGGGCTGGCGCCTCCGCCCAGAAGAGGCGCAGGCGCGTCTCCGCGGGGGCGTGCAGGTCCACGGCCGCCACCGACAGTTCGGGGCGCGCCTGCCGCACCACATCGACGAGGTGTGGGACCATCATCGGATATCCGGACAGCCGCACCGTTCCCTCGGGCATACGCTCCACGTCCCTTCTCCAATCGCCGGGGGCGTAGAACATCGCCCCCAACCGGTGGCGGGCCCGGTGCAGGGCGGAATGCAGGCTGTCCCGGGAGATGCCCAGAAGGCGCGCGACATCCGGGGCCGGCACCCCGGCGACCCAGGCCAGCCGGCCGGCCCGCCGCTGTAACGGAGGGAGTCCGGCGATCGCTTCCAGGATCGAGGCGCAGGCCTCGCGGTCCGCCCAGAGCGCCTCGACCGTGGTGTCCGGGGGGGCCACCGCCGCCAGCAGGGTCTCCAGGTCGCCGGCGCCTCCGGCCGGGGCGCCCTCGCGGCGCAGGCGGCCCACCGCGGCCCGCAGGTGGTCCCGGGCGACGTGGACGACGATGCGCCGCAGCCAGGCGTCGAAGGCCTCGGGCTCCCGCAGCGAGCGCAGGTGCGTGAAGGCCTTCCAGAGTGCCTCCTGCAGGGCGTCCTCGGCCTCGTTCCAATCGCCGACGGTCGACGCCACCAGGAGCACCAGCGGGCTGCGGCGGGCGGCCACCAGTGCCCCAAAGGCCTCGGCGTCGCCGTTGGCCGCGCGCAGGATCACCAGTCTCTCCTCGTCCGTCACCGTATCTACACCCCCCTCCTGCGATTAAGACGGAGGCCTGCCCCCCCGACTGACGCGGGGGGGCAAAGTGGCCGCGACCCGCTCGGGAATGGCCCGTCGGCGACCACAGGACGGACGTCCCGGACGGTGTGCGGTGCGGCGGACGGCGGCACGCGGGGACGGCCCCGCCGCGACGCCGCGGAGCCCCCGCGCTCACCCGGCTGGGCCTTTCCGCGTACATGTTTACTGAACCACGTAGTAGGGCTGCGTGGGGCGGGGCGCACGGGGTGGCTCAGGCATCCACGACGGGGGTTGAGGGCGGACAAGCGAACTGGCCAGCGCGAAATCGGCGCGCTAACCTGGGTGCATGGCACGCGCTCGATTCTCCGAGGCTGCACGCATC
>JAJZWQ010000081.1 GCA_021846605.1 Bacillota bacterium
CATGTCCATCGCATACACGTTCGATGCCTGCGAACAAGGGAGGGAGGCGCGGCCCCGTCCCACGGCTAAAGCCGGGGGCATCTACGGGCCGCGCCGAGATTTGGTGATCGGTACCGCTCCGGCCGCGGCCGTCCGCGCGACGGTGTCGATCTCGCCGCCGCCCAGGACCCGCTGTTCCGCATAGAGCACGCACGCCTGTCCGGGCGTCACGGCGCGCACGGGTGGGTCGAAGCGCACCCGCAGGCCTCCGTGCGCGTCCGCCTCGATCCGCGCCGGGTGCATGGCGGGACCCGAGCGCACCCGCGCCAGCACGGGGGTCCCGGCCGGGGGCGCAGCGGCCAGCCAGTTCACGCGCCGCACCGTGCAGGCGTCCACGCCGGCGTCGGTCGCGTCACCCACCACCACGGCGTTGCGTTCGGGATCCAGCGCGAGCACGAAGAGCGGCGTGCCCGTGGCCAGACCCAGCCCCCGGCGCTGGCCCACCGTGTAGTGGGCCAGTCCACGGTGTTGGCCCAGCACGCGGCCGTCCTGGTCCAGGATCGGGCCCGGGCGCAGCGCCTCGGGGCGCTGCCGCCCCACAACAGCGGCATAGCCCTCCTCGCCGGCGAAGCAGATCTCCTGGCTGTCGGGCTTGTCGGCGGTCGGCAGGCCCACCCGCCGCGCGTAGGCCCGGGTCTCTTCCTTGGTCATCTCGCCGGTGGGAAAGCGCAGATACCCCAGATGCTCCGCCTGTACGGGATGCAGCACGTAGGACTGGTCCTTGCGGGGATCGGCGGCCTGCCACAGCTCCCAGCCGTCGGGCCCCTGGCGCAGGCGCGCGTAGTGCCCGGTGGCCAGGGCGTCGGCCCCCATACGCCGCGCCTTGGCCAGCAGGGCCCGGAACTTCACGAACTCGTTGCAGGCCACACACGGGTTCGGCGTGCGCCCGCGGGCGTACGCGTCGACAAAGCGCGCGATGACCTCGCGCTCGAACTCCTCCCGCATCTGGAAGACGTAGTACGGGATCCCCAGGACCCCGGCCACCGCGCGGGCGTCGCGCACGGCACCCATGGCGCAGCACCCGCCATGGCGCTCGGTCCGGGCGGCGTCCTCCTCGGGCCAGATCTGCATCGTCACCCCGACGACCTCGTGCCCCTGCGCCTGGAGCAGCGCGGCGGCGACAGAACTGTCCACCCCGCCCGAGAGCGCCACCACCACCAGCATGGCCAACCCTCCTATGCGCCGCGCGGGGCGGCCGCCCGCTGGCGCCGCACCGCCTCGGCGATCGCGGCCACGGCGCGGGCCACATCGGCTTCCCCCGTCTGGGCGCCCAGCGACAGCCGCAGCGCGGCCCGGCAGGCCGCGGGGGCAAAGCCCATCGCCGCCAGGACGTGGGACGGCTGGATGCTCCCCGAGGTGCACGCCGCGCCGCTGCTGGCCTCCACGCCGAGCAGGTCCAGGGTGGCCAGCAGGGCATCCCCGTCCAGCCCGGGGAAGGCGAAGGACACCAGTCCGGGCACGCGCCGCCCCGGATCCGCCGGGCCGGTCGGGACCGCCCCGCAGCCGGCGGCCAGTACCGCGTCGCGCAGTTGCGCCGCCCGACGGCGCAGGGTGACCGCGGTCGCGTCCAACTCCTCGGCCGCCAGCGCGCACGCCACCCCGGCACCCACAATGCCGGCCACGTTCTCGGTTCCCGGCCGCCAGCGGCGCTCCTGGCCCCCACCGTGCACCAGCGGTACCAGGTCCCACCCCGGCGCGACGCAGACCACGCCGACGCCCTTGGGGCCGCCCAACTTGTGCGCGCTCAGGGTGATCAGGTCTGCGGCGAGGGCGGGGGCGTGGACGGCGACCTTCCCCGCCGCGGCGACCGCGTCGACCAGCAGCGGCACTCCTCGGGACCGGCACGCCGCGGCGGCGGCCGCTACCGGCTGAAGCGCGCCGACCTCGTTGTTGGCCAGCATGAGACAGCACAGCGCCGTGTCCGGCCGCAGCGCCGCGGCGATCGCCCCCGCCCCCACCACGCCCTCGCCGTCGGGCGCCACCTCGGTGACGGTGTATCCGGCGCGACCGAGGGACCGGCAGGCGTCCAGAACGGAATGGTGCTCGATGGCGGATACGACGATATGCCTGCGCGGGGCTGCGGCCAGCGCGGTGCCCCACACGGCGAGGTTGTTGGCCTCCGTGCCGCCGGAGGTGAAGACGACGGATGCCGGGGCGCACTCCAACAGGGCGGCCACCTGGCCGCGCGCCCGCTCCACCAGCGCGCGCGCCCTGCGGCCGGCGGCATGCGCGCTGGACGGGTTGCCCCACGCCCCGGATTCGACCTCGGCCATCGCCGTGCGGCACTCGGGCCGCAGGGGCGTCGTCGCCGCATGATCCAGGTAGACCTCCACCGGCACACCCGCCCCCCACCAGACAGTGACGGCGGCCGGCCCGCTACGGGCCGGCCGCCGCCATCCGTCCGCCCCCGCGCCACTCGTCAGATGTAATACATGGGGGCCCGCTCGCTGCTGCGCTGCCAGTCCTCGACCAGGTCGCTCAGGGTGATGTTGTCGACCACCTGCTCGATGCCCTTGCGGACCTTGATCCACACGTCGCGGTCCGGACACACCCCGGGGTTGGCGCAGCAACGCGAGAAGTCGAAGTTCTCCAGGGCGCACTCGGTCGGGCTGACCGGACCCTCGAGCACGCGCAGGATGTCCCCGACCGTGATCTCGCTCGGATCCCGGCCCAGGGTATAGCCGCCCTGGGCCCCGCGCACGCTCTGCACCAGGCCGGCCTTGCGCAGCGGGGCGACCAACTGTTCCAGGTAGTGTTCGGACAGTCCCTGGCGGCGCGCGATCTCGCGCAGGGCCTGCGGACCCTCCCCCTGGTGCAGGGCCAATTCGAACAGCGCCTTCGTCCCATACCGGCCCTTGGTGGAGATATACATGGCGTGCGCCTCCGTCCCGGGTCTAATTCCGGGCAACCGCGCGTCTTTGCTTCTATAGTAGGGAGTGGCGACGGCCCTGTCAACGCGGGCGCCAACGCCCGCCGCGCGGGCGGCAGGGTGGCCCCGGAGGCTGTCGAAGAGGTCCGCGACGTCCGGGGCACGGGGGGTGCGCGGGGCTGCAGCAGGCCAGGATCCTCACCTGGCTCTATGCCCTCCTGGCGGCGCTGGCCGCCATCGCCCTGCTGCGCGTGCTCTGGATCGTCGTCCTGGCCATCGCCCCGGTGATCGTGGTCACGGGCCTGGGAGCGCTGTTGGCCGTGCTGCTCGATCCCCTGGCCAACCGTCTGCAGCGCGGTGTGCGCTCGCGCCCGCTGGCCGCCCTGGCGGTCGTCTGCCTCCTGCTGGCGCCCTTTGTCGCCCTGGTGGGCCTTTTGGTTTCGACCATCCAGCGCGAGGCGTTGGGCCTTTTGCACCACCTGCCTCAGGACGTCCAATATATCTCCGGCCTGTTGGACCGCTGGCAGGCGACGCTGGCCCGGGCCGGGGTGCACGTGGACGCCGCCACCGCGCTGCAGCAGGGCGCCCAGACCGTGCTCAACCACTCGGTGCATGTGCTCTCCGGCGTCGCCTCGGTCACCACCGCGACCGTGCTGGTCCTCGTGGTCGCCTTCTTCCTCATCTGGGACGGCGAGCGGATGAGCAACGCCGCGTATGCCCTGTTCCCCCGCAACTGGCAGGCCACCGCCCGCGAGGTGGGACACATCCTGAGTTCCACGGTTGCGGACTTCGTGCGCGGCCAGGTGCTGGTGGGCACCGTCTTCGGGACCCTGGTCGGCATCAGTCTGGCGTTGCTCGGCCTGCCCGACCCCGTGCTCCTGGGCTTTTTGGCCGGGCTGTTCGAACTGGTGCCGGCGGTGGGTCCCATCCTGGGCGGGATCGCGCCGGTCGGGCTGGCCCTGGCCCAGGGTGGCCACTGGACGCACGTGCTGTGGGTCGTGCTGGTGCTGATCGGCGCGCAGCAACTGGAGAGCAATGTGCTGGTGCCGCGCATCTCCGGCGGGGCGGTCGGGCTCCACCCGTTGACGGTGATCCTGGCGGTGTTCGCCGGGTGGACGCTCTCCGGTCTGACCGGCGCCCTCCTGGCCGTGCCGACGGCTGGCGTGGTGCGCGAATTGCTCCGCCGCTGGTGGTTGCCGCAACTGCCGCCGCCCGTGGCGCGTCGCTGGCCCCATCCCGCCGCGGCGCCGGCCGACCCCGCTGGCGCCGCGGCCACGGGCCCGCCCGTGATCACCGTGCGCGCGGCGCCGCCGGCCCCACCGGCCACCAGCCGCGGCGTGGCGATCGGCGGCCGCCGGCGGCGGGAGCGGGGCGAATAGGTCGGCGCGGCACGACCACCGGCTGGCGGGGGCGGGCACACCCCTCCGCTGCTCAGAGGGGCGGAGAGTAGGACGGGAACACGTCCGGCCCGCCCTCGTTGAGGCCCGGCGGCGGGTTGTTGGTGACCACGATCACCACGCTGCGGTTGCGCGCCAGGTTGGTCGCGCTGTCGTTGGGATACACGGGGTGCCACTGCCCCATGAACTCGCCGTTGATCTGGTGGGGCGGAACCCCGCAGAACTCGGTCAGGTAGCGCAGCACGTGGTCCGCGCGGGCCGCCGAAAGCTCCCAGGCGGTCGGGTACTTCTTGCTGATCAGCGGCAGGTCGTTGGTGTAGCCGATGACCTCGATCTCGTTGGTGGATTCCTTGAGGACGGGTGCGATCAGGCGCAGCGTCTGTTCGAAGCCGGGCTCCAACTGGGCACTGGCCGACGCGAAGTAGCCCTGGCCGCCCTCGAAGCTGATCTGCAGGCCGCCGGCCCCCACTTGCACGAGGGTCTGCACGGCCACCTGCCCCTTGAGGAGTTCCTGCAACTGCGTGGACATCTGCGCCAACTGTTGCTGGACGGCGCCGCCGCTGCCCTGGCCGGTGATAGCCGGGCTCGCCGTGGGCGTCACCTTCCGCGTGATGAGCGAGTTGCTGGCGGCGTTGGGCAGCCCCGCCGGCAGCGAGGTGCCGCCCAGCGCGTGCTGCAGGGAGAGGGCGACGGCCCGGTACTTGGAGATGTTGGTCTTGCTGATCGAGTAGAGGACGATGAAGAACACCAGCAGCAGCGTGATCATGTCCGCGTAGGTGAGCAGCCAGCGCCCGCTCCCCGCGTTTTCGCTGGAGCCTCCCTCCGACTGGGACCCACCCAGCTGCAAGGCGCCTCACCCCCAGTTCGGGTATCGGGGGGTGCGGCCCGTTCGTTTAGTCCGCGTCCGCCCCCGCTCCCTGGCGGGCGCGCAGTTCCTCCAGTCGCCGCGCCATCTGCGCCTCCGGCCCGCGCGTGCCGGGGTGGTAGAACCGCTGGCCAGACAGTTCGGCGGGGAGGTGCGCCTGAGGCGCCACCCCGTCAGGGTGGTCGTGCGCGTACTGGTATCCCGCCCCGTAGCCCTGGGCGCGCATCAGCCCCGTGACGGCGTTGCGCAGGTGGAGCGGCACCTCCACCGCCGGGTGCCCGGCCACCGCCGCCGCCGCGTTGTCGTATCCGGTGAGGGCCGAGTTGCTCTTGGGGGCCAGGGAGAGGTAGATGGCCGCCTCGGCCAGCGGCAGGCGGGCCTCGGGCAGCCCGACCAGTTGCGCGGCCTGCCAGGCGGCCACCGCCAAGGGCAGGGCGTGGGGGTCAGCCAGCCCGATGTCCTCGGCGGCCAGGATGACCAGACGGCGCGCGATGAAGACCACGTCCTCCCCCGCCTCCACGAGGCGGGCCAGCCAGAAGAGCGCGGCGTCCGGGTCCGAGCCGCGCACGGACTTGATCATGGCCGAAATGATGTCGTAGTGTTGATCGCCGCGGCGGTCATGCCGCAATACCCCGCTGCGGAGCACCGCGCGCAGAAGTTCCGGCCCGATCACCCTCCGCTCGGCGCCGTCGGCCCGTGCGGCGACGGCGGCCGCCTCCAGGACGTTCATGGCCACGCGCGCGTCTCCGCCGGCCACCTCCAGGAGGTGCGCCAGGGCCTCGGGGTCCAGTGCGAGCCCCCACTCCCCCAGGCCCTGGGCGCGGTCCTCCAGGGCTTGGCACAGGATCCGGGCCACGTCGGCGTCCAGCAGCCGGGGCAGCCGGACCACGCGGCAGCGGGACAGCAGGGCGGCGTTCACCTCGAAACTGGGGTTCTCGGTCGTGGCGCCGATCATGGTGACCAGGCCAGCCTCCACGTGTGGCAGGACGGCGTCCTGCTGCGCCTTGCTCCAGCGGTGGAGTTCGTCGACGAACAGCACCGTGCGGATGCCGCGCGTGCGGCGGGCGCGGGCCAAGACCCCGCGCAACTCCGCCACACCGCTCTCCACGGCAGACAGCGCCGCCAACTCGGCCCCGGCCGCCGCGGCCAGGGCGCGGGCCAGGGTCGTCTTGCCGCTGCCCGGCGGACCCCACAGCACCAGCGACGGGAGCCGGCCGGCCTCCACCGCCCGGCGCAGCGGCGTGCCCGGGCCGATCACCGCCTCCAGCCCGACGATGTCCTCCAGGCGGTGCGGGCGCATGCGCGCCGCCAGCGGCGCGTCCGCCGCCGGCCCCGGCGGTTCGGGGCCAGGGCCAGGCTCTCCGAAGAGGCTGAGGCTGCGCGGCTCCGTGGGGTCCACGGCGGTCCCCCCCTTTGGCGACTGGCCCCCAAACGGCGCAAAACCCGGGGTTTCCCCCGGGCTCTGGGCCCCCACCATGCCGTAGATACCGGGTGTAGAAACCTGCCATTGGCAGGTGGGCGCCTCCCGCGGGCGTTGTGGGCTTCCGGCCCGAAGGCCCGGCCTGCACGCTGGCCCGCGGAGTCCGGCTCCCGGGTTGTTGGCGTAGGTTCAACAACCCCGGCACCGTCTCGCACACAGCAGGAGCAACGACCTCAGAATAGCACCCGGACGTGGTGGACCGCAAGGCGCGCGGGCCATGCGCGACCGGGAATGGGCCCCAGCGCTGGCCGCCCACACCCGGTCGCGCCGCGGCGTGGTCTCAGCCCACCGAGGCCCCCGCCGACGACAGCAGCCGGCCCAGTGTGCCGGGCAGGATCCCGCCCTGCCGGAGGCACTCCACCTCGCGGGCCGTGTCCAGCCGGGCCACCGTGCGGAAGCTCACGTCACGCCCGTCGTCGCTCCGGGCGCGGACCAGCACGGCCTGGCGTGGGGCCAGAGCGCCGTCCCAGTGGACGGAGAAGGACTCCCGTCCGGTGAGCCCGAGCGTTGCCGGAGACGTGCCCTCCTCGAACTGCAGCGGGAGAACGCCCATGCCGATGAGGTTGCCGCGATGGATGCGCTCGAAGCTGCGGGCCAGCACGGCGCGCACGCCCAACAGGGAGGTGCCCTTGGCGGCCCAGTCGCGGGAGCTACCGCTGCCGTACTCCTTGCCGGCCAGCACGATCAGGGGCACGCCTCGCTGGGCATAGACCATCGCGGCCCGGTAGATGCTCGTGCGCTCCCCCTCGGGAAGCAGCAGGGTGCAGGAGCCCTCCGCACCCGGCACCAGACCGTTGCGCAGGCGCACATTGCCGAAGGTCCCACGCATCATGATCTCGTGGTTGCCGCGGCGCGACCCGTAGGTGTTGAACTCCCGCGCGCTCACTCCCTGCCCCTCGAGCCATCCCGCCGCGTCGCTGGTCGACGGGATCTCCCCGGCGGGCGAGATGTCGTCGGTGGTCACCGTGTCCCCCAGCAGACAGAGCACGCGCGCCCCATCGAACGGACGCGCGCCCCCCTCCGGCGCGCTGAAGAACGGCGGGCGGCGGATATAGGTCGAGTCGGGGTCCCAGCCATACATGTCCCCGCCCGGCACGGGCAGCGCCCGCCAGCGTTCGTCCCCGGCAAAGACCTCCGCGTAGCGCTGCCGGAAGAGCTCGGGACGCACCGCCCGCGACACCGCGTTCCGCACATCGGCCGGCGCTGGCCAGATGTCCCGCAGGTACACCGGACTGCCGTCGGCGTCCTCGCCCAGCGGGTCCTGCTCCAAGTCGATGTCCACCGTGCCGGCCAGGGCATAGGCCACCACCAGGGGCGGCGAGGCCAGGTAGTTGGCCCGGACCAGCGCGTTGATCCGTCCCTGGAAGTTGCGGTTGCCGCTGAGGACGGCGGCCAGCACGGCCCCATCCTCCCGGGCCGCCCGGTCGGCCTCCGCTGTCAGGGGCCCGCTGTTGCCGATGCAGGTCGTGCAACCGTACCCGACCACCGCAAAGCCCAGCTGCTCCAGCGGACGCAGAAGTCCGGCCTTCTCCAGGTAGTCGGTGACCACGCGCGAGCCGGGGGCCAGGCTCGTCTTGACGTACGGCGCCACGCGCAGGCCGCGCGCGACCGCCCGCTGGGCCAGCAGGCCGGCGGCCAGCATCACCCCGGGGTTCGAGGTGTTGGTGCAACTGGTGATGGCGGCGATGGCCACCGCGCCGTCCGCCACGGCGGGGCGTTCGGCCACGGCCACCGCCCCGCCGCCGCTTCGCGCCGGCAGGCTCTGCCGCACCTGTCCCAGCGACAGGCGGTCCTGTGGGCGCCGCGGCCCGGCCAGGCTCGGTTCCACGGTGCCGAGATCGAATCGCAGGTCGGTGCTGTACTCGGGCTCCGGGTCACCCGCCTCCCCGAAGAGCGATTGCGCGCGGCAGTACCGCTCCACCAGGTCCAGTTGCTCAGGTGTGCGACCGGTCAGCGCCATGTACTCCAGGGTCTGGGCGTCCACCGGGAAGAACCCCGCCGTCGCCCCGTACTCTGGCGCCATGTTGCTGATGGTGGCGCGGTCGGCGAGCGGCAGGCGGGCCAGGCCCGGACCGTGGAACTCCACAAACTTGCCGACGACGCCGTGGGCGCGCAGGATCTGGGTCACGCGCAGCACCAGGTCCGTCGCCGTACAGCCCGCGGGAAGCTCCCCATCCAAGCGTAGCCCGACCACCTCGGGCACGGTCATGGCGTAGGCGTCTCCCAGCATGACGGCCTCGGCCTCGATGCCGCCGACGCCCCAGCCCAGCACGCCGAGCCCGTTGACCATCGTGGTGTGGGAGTCGGTGCCCACCAGGGTGTCCGGGAAGGCCAGGACCTGCCCGTC
Source organism: Bacillota bacterium (assembly GCA_021846605.1). Next base: position 8,998 of record JAJZWQ010000081.1, read on the forward strand.
CGGCGTGCGCCCGGTGGCCACCACCGTTGCCAGGTACTCCAGGTTGACCTGGTGCACGATGCCCGTCCCCGGGGGCACCACGCGCAGGCCCCCAAAGGCGCCCTGCGCCCAGCGCAGCAACAGGTAGCGCTCGGCGTTGCGCGCGTACTCCCGTTCCACGTTGGTGGCGAAGGCCGAGGGCGTACCGAAGGCGTCCACCTGGACGCTGTGGTCGATCACCAGGTCGACGGGCACCACCGGGTCGACGCGGTGCGGGTTCCCGCCGCGCTGGGCGACCTCGGCGCGCATCGCGGCCAGGTCGACCACCAGCGGCACGCCGGTGAGATCCTGCAAGAGCACCCGGGCCGGCCAGAACTCCATGTCGGCGCGGGCCTGGCCGGGACGCCACGCGGCCAGCGCCTCCCAGGCCGCGCTCCCCCGCCCCAGCGCGGCCGCGCGCACCGCATTCTCCAGCAGGACGCGGATCGAGTACGGCAGGCGCGCCAGACGCACCCCGCCCTGCCGCTCCAGATCGGCCAACGGGAAGTAGCCGACCTCCCCGCCCGCGTATTGCAGCCGCCGCAACGCCACCGGCCGGTCCGCCTGCATCCCACACACGCCTCCCTGGGGGCGTTCCCCCTGCCGATCATACCAGCCTCGCCGGCGGCCGGAACCCGCCGCGCGCCGTCAGGAATTCCCGCCGCTGCCACCGACCGGGGCGGCGTCCGCGCGCAGGTGCAGGTCGCGCAACTGGCGGGGCGCCACCGGCGCGGGCGCGCCCGTCATGGGCTCGGCGGCGCGGGCCGTCTTGGGAAAGGCGATGACGTCGCGGATCGAGCGGGCGCCGGCCAGCATCATCGCCAGGCGGTCCAGCCCGAAGGCGATGCCGCCGTGCGGCGGCGCGCCGAAGGAGAGCGCTTCCAAAAGGAACCCGAACTTCTCCTGGACCTCGGCGGGCTCCAGGCTGAGCGCCGCGAACAGTTGGCGCTGGACCTCGACGTCGTGGTTGCGGATGCTGCCGCCGCCCAACTCCGTGCCGTTGAGCACGAGGTCGTAGGCCTGGGCCCGTACCCGGCCGGGTTCCTGGACGAGCAGGGGCAGGTCCTCGGGCATGGGGGCGGTGAACGGATGGTGGACGGCGACGTGGCGCCGGGCCTCGGGGTCCCACTCCAGCAGCGGGAACTCGGTCACCCATAGCGGCGCCCACGCCGCCCCCGTGGACAGGGACAGGCGCTCGCCGGCCCACAGGCGCAACTGGCCCAGCACGGCCGCGGCCAGATCCGGGCGGTCGGCGACCACGAACACGGCATCGCCGGGCTGCCCCGCGCAGCCGCGCACCAGGGCCGCCAGTTCCTCGGCGGAGAGGAACTTGGCCACGGGCGAGCGGACGGCCAGCCCGTCGACCCGCAACTCTCCGTCCCCCCCCAGCAGGAACCAGGCCAGGCCCCCGGCGCCCGCGTCGCGCGCCGTCTGCTGCAGGGTGTCCAGCTCCCGGCGGCTCAGCGTCGCCCCCTGGGGGACGCGCAGCGCCCGCAGCACGCCCCCAGCGGAGAGCGCCCCGGCAAAGCCCTTGAACCCGGTGTGGGCAAACGCCGCGCTCAGGTCCACGATCTCCAGGGGCACCCGGAGGTCGGGGCGGTCGCTGCCGTAGCGCGCCAGGGCCTCGGCCCATGTGAGCCGCGGCACGGCGGGCAACTCCACGGCACCCGCCTGGGCGAAGGCCTGGCGCACCACCCCCTCCGCCAGGGCCATCACGTCCTCGGCGCCCACAAAAGACATCTCGATGTCGATCTGGGTGAACTCCGGCTGGCGGTCGGCTCGCAGGTCCTCGTCGCGCCAGCAGCGGGCGATCTGGTAGTACCGCTCCAGCCCACCGACCATCAGCAGTTGCTTATACAGTTGCGGGGACTGCGGCAGGGCATAGAACTGCCCGGGGGCGGTGCGCGCGGGGACCAGGTAGTCCCGGGCACCCTCGGGGGTGCTGCGGGTCAGGGTCGGGGTCTCGACCTCCACGAAGCCCGCGGCGTCCAGGTGCGCGCGCACCGCGCGCGTGATGGCGTGGCGTTGCCGCAGGTTGGCCTGCAGGGCTGGGCGGCGCAGGTCCAGGTAGCGGTAGCGCAGGCGCACCAGTTCGTCGACGCCCTCATCGTCGGGCTGGAAGGGCAGCGGCTGCGCTCGGGAAAAGACGTCCGCGGCCGACGGCTCCAGTTCGATCTCGCCCGTCCCCAGTTTGGAGTTGACGTTCTCCGCAGCCCGGCGGCAGATGCGCCCGCGTATCCGCACGGTCCACTCCCCCCGCCAGTCCTTGGCGCGTTCCCAGATCTCGGCCGCGCGCCGCGGGTCGACCACGACCTGGAGCACCCCCGTCCGATCACGCAGGTCGATGAACAGCAGACCGCCATGGTCCCGGGTGGAGTCCACCCAGCCGCAGACCGTGACCTCCCGGCCAGCGTCCTCGGCCCGCAACTCGCCGCACCATGCCGTCCGCGCAGACTGCGCCATCTCCCCCATGCCCCCCGCTCCGCGCCTTTCCGCCGGCCCGGACACACAAAAAAACGCCGCACCCCTCCCGGGGCGAGACGTTCTCGCGGTTCCACCCAGATGCGCCCCGCCGACGGCGACGGGGCCTCGACCCCGTTTGACCGGGGATCTGCCGTTAACGCCGGCCACGGGCCGCTCCTGGCGACCACGTCTTGAGGGCTGTCTTCGCGGGCCCCGCCGCCGGTCTTTCAGCCACCGAACCGGCTCTCTGCGGGCGGGATGCGCCGCGCCCGGCCCTCGCCTTGACGCGTGCCCAGTCTACGGCCGCCGCCAGGGCGGGGTCAAGGGTCAGCCCGTCTCGCCGCGCCGTGGGGGCATGGTAGACTGGTTTCAAGACTTTGGCCGCCTGCGGAGGGCTATCGCTGCTCTCGGACGTGTTCCGCGCGCTGGGAGACCCCACCCGCCGACAGATCCTGCGCATGCTCAGCGCGGGTGACCTGCCGGCTGGAGACATTGCGGCTGCCTTCGACATGACCAAGCCCAGCATCAGCCACCACCTGGCCGTCCTGCGCCAGGCGGGCCTGGTCCGGGACACCCGTCGCGGCCAGCAGATCATCTACTCCCTGGAGACGACGGTCTTTGAAGAGGCGCTCCGCTGGATCTTCGAGGTGAGTGGCCGAACCCCGCAGGCCCCCGCCGCCGAGGGAGTGGAACGCGGTCAACCACCCCACGGCTAAAGCCGGGGGCTTGCAGCTATAGGATCCGATAGGCCGGTGGACGGCGGCCCGCCAGTCCCACGTATAGCGAGGCTGGCAAGGAAGGTGGCGCTGGTGTTCGAAACCGTTACCGGCAAACCGGTGCTTTTGGACAACGCCGATCCCCCGCCTGTTCCGCGAACGTGCTACGCGCCGACGGATTCCTCGACGCAACGCCATACGTTCGAGTTTCAAGGCCACAATCTACCACAGGGGAGGGGGCGCGCGGTCCAGCCCACGGCTGAAGCCGGTGCTATCAGACGGCCGCGCGGAGATTATGAACGATGACACATATCAGGTCGGACGGGAGTGGCGACGGGACGGGGCCGCCATGGTCATCATCGTGGGCATGGTCGTGGGTGGACTGCTCGCCGTCCCGCACCTGCCGACCCGTGTGCCCACCCACTGGAACGCCGCCGGCCAGGCAAACGGCTGGTCCTCGCCACTGGTGGCGGTCCTGACGCCGCCCGTCATCGCCCTCGGCATCTGGCTCCTGCTGCTCTTCCTGCCCACCATCGACCCGCGCCAACGGAACTACGCGGCCTTCGCCAGCCTGTACCGCGGGATCCGCCTCGGGCTGGTCCTGTTGATGGCCCTGGTCGAGGCGCTCACGCTCACCGGGCCCCTGGGCCATCCAGTCCATGTGGCGCTGGTGCTGCCGCTCGCGGTGGCCGCCCTGATCGTCTTCTTGGGGAACTCCTTGGGCCGCGTGCGCTCCAACTACTTTGTGGGCATCCGCACACCCTGGACCCTATCCGACCCGGAGGTGTGGCGCCGCACGCACCGCTTCGCCGCGCCGCTCTTCGTGCTTGGCGGGCTGGTCTGCGCGGCGGGCGTTCTGCTTCCCGGGTCGTGGCGGATCGTGGCCATGCTGGTGGGCGTGGGCGGCGCGGCCCTGGCGGCCGTGGTGTACTCGTACGTCGCCTGGCGGCGCGCGCCGCACCGTCCATCCGCGCCTGACTGACCGCAGAGACGATGGTGCGGTGCCCCGAAATACCCGCCGAAAGTGCTGGTAGACGGGGTGGACCCGAGATGCAGGGAGATCATCCGCGAGACTGCGCGTGTGCGAGAGGCCGGCGTGCTCGAACGGGAGGTTTCGACCACGTGCATCTGCTGGTGGTGGACCCCCGGGTCGGTATTCATCGGCCGATGCGGCGACTGCAGGGCCGCTCTTCGCACGGGGTCCGGCAGGAGAATTGCGCAGGCGCCTGCCGACGCTGGGGACCAACAGCCATTTCGTCCCGAGGGTCTGGGGTGCGCCGCTCGCGGTTGTCAAGCAGTACAGCGAGAACCCGAAGAACGGATGCGCACACAGGTTCTTTCGTTTGACAGATGCCCTTGCGCCTGGGACTGGTGCTGGGCAAGCGACTGGCGGCGAGTCGGCGGCCGGACGGCAGGTCTATAACGCCTTGGACGAGACTCTGCGGTGGGTGGGGTGCTGTACAGCAGCAGCACTAGCGGAGGGGCGGAAGACTGCGCAGGGTACGTTGGCCAACAGGGTCTTGGCGATGGCGATGTGTTTCAGGTCGAGAAGGTTTCGGACCAGGGCCTTCCAACTTGCGGGCGTTCGCTGGGGCGGCGAGCGCCGGGGAAGTTCGTGGAGCGACTTGATCCGCGTGCTGTAACGGCGGCATGTGGACCGTTCCTCTCCTCATAGCCTTTTGTTGGTAGCTGATGCCTTGCCCCTTCGCCCACACGCTCAACGTCATGCATTCAGTATACCACACCTATTGCTGGACGTAGATACAACTGGCCAACAGC
>JAJZWQ010000002.1 GCA_021846605.1 Bacillota bacterium
GCTTCGCAACCACCCTCACGAGTGGCCACGCAAGACTCGCTTCGCCGTGGATGGCTAGTCCTTCGGCGGTAGGAATCTCACCTACTCCGCGTGGTCGACTTCATGGCGCACGCTCTTTCTTCATCCGCACCAGGAGCCGATCCGTCTCGGTGTAGTCGATACGCTCGTGCCGATCAAACCATGCCTCGGTGCGCAAGGCGAGCGCCCAGTTGTACACGTACCGCACGCAGCCGAAGGTCCGCGCCAATTCGCGCGCCTGATCCGCGGTTGGGTAGAAGCGGTACTTGTATGCCTTGCGCTCCATGCGTTGCATTATATCAGATACCCTGAAGCCGGGGGCTTGCGCCGCGTCTCTGGTCATGCTCCACCTCCTCCCGCGCGCTCCGCCGGCGATCCGCCCCTCTTCACAGGATGAGCATCGCGTCGCCGAAGCTGAAGAAGCGGTAGCGCTCGGCGACCGCCGCACGGTAGGCGCCCAGCACCGCATCCCGCCCGGCGAATGCCGACACCAGCATGAGCAGGGTGCTCCGGGGCAGGTGGAAGTTGGTCCAGAGCGCGTCGACCGCACGGAAACGCCACCCGGGCAGCACGTAGAGCTCCGTCCAGCCACTGCCCGCGCGCAGCGTGCCGTCGTCCGCCGACTGGCTCTCCAGGACCCGCACCACGGTGGTGCCCACGGCGACGACGCGTCGGCCGCGCGCCCGCGCCGCCTGGATCGCCGCCACGGTCTTCGGCGTCAGTTCGAACCACTCCGCGTGCATGGGATGGTCACTGGGGTCGTCCGCCGTCACCGGGCGGAAGGTGCCCAGGCCGACGTGCAGGGTCACCGAAACCCGCCCGATGCTCCGCCGCTCCAGCGCCGCCAAGAGTTCGGGGGTGAAGTGCAGTCCGGCCGTCGGGGCCGCCACCGCACCCTCGCGCCGTGCATACACAGTCTGGTACCGCTCGGCGTCTGCCAGCGGGGTGTGGATATAAGGGGGAAGGGGCACCTGCCCGTAGAGGCCGAGCAGGGCCGTCAACTCCTCCCCCGTGGACACCTCCAGGCGTAGTTCCACGCGTCCCTCGCCCAGGGACCGTACCACCTCGGCCCCCGGCCCGACCAGGGGGGCCTGGTCCGCGCCGCGTGGGAGCAGCGCCACCCGGGTGCCGGCAGGCAGCCTGCGGGCCGGACGGGCCAGAGCGACCCACAGCGCGGGGTCGCCGCCCGCTTCGGGTTGCAGTCGATTCAGCAGTAGGAACTCGGTCCGACCACCCGAAGGACGTCTTCCGAAGAGTCGCGCGGGGAGCACCCGGGTGTCGTTGACGACCAGCAGGTCCCCGGGGTCCAGCAGGTCCGGCAGGTCCCGGACCGTGTGGTGCCGCACGGTCCCGTCGCCGCGGCGCAGCACCAGCAGGCGCGCGGCGCTCCGATCCACGAGCGGCGCCTGCGCGATGAGTTCCGGCGGCAGGTCGTACGAAAAGTCCGCTGTGCGCACGTCCGCATAGCCCCCGTCCAGGGATACCTTGCGGAAGTCTACCGCAAGGGGGTCCGCGGCGAGCGCGGGCCCCCCACCGGCGAACCGGAACGCGGCGTTCATCCCGCATTCCCCCGGCCGCGGACGTTCATCGGACCGTTCGCGTCCCGCCGCCCGGATGGCGCGCCGGTTCGGCCCGGTCGGCCACCCGCCCGCGGTAGGGGCGCAGCGCGCGGGTGCGAAGTCGGTCGCGTACACCCGGTCCGGCGTGGCGAGGCCGGCGGCCGGGGCATCACGGTCGGGAGGAACATCAGATGGCACTGCGGGTGGCGGTGGTGGGGTGCGGCGGGGCGGGCGGCGAACATGCTCGCGCCTACGCCACCATGGTTGGGCGGGTCGAAGTGGTCGGTGTCTGCGATGTGTTGCCCGAGCGCGCCGCGCGCCTGGCCGACGCCGTGGGGACGCTCCCCTACGGGGATGTGGCCGCACTACTGGAGGCCGGCCAGCCGGACCTCGTCTCGGTCTGCAGCGCCGAGTACGACCACGGCGCCCCCGCGTTGGCGGCCCTGGCGGCGGGGTGCCACGTGCTCTGCGAAAAGCCGCTGGCGGCGACCGTGTCCGAGGCCCGCCATCTGGTGCAGACCGCCGCAGCGGCCGGGCGGACCCTCGGCGTCGACTACAACTACCGCCACATGCCCACCTTCCGCGCCCTGCGGGCGGAGATCGACGCCGGGGCGCTCGGGCAGGTCGTGCTGGCCCAGATCTCGGCCCACGCCTTCTGCTACCACCACGCGCTGGACCTGCTGCGCTTCCTGTTCGGCGACGTGGCCGAGGTCGCCGCCTGGGTCGACGACGATCCCCACCGTCGCGACTTCCCCTGGCACACCCCGGAGGAGTTCCTCTATGTGCCATCGGTGTCTGCGGCGGCGCTGCTGCGGACGCGCGGGGGAGTCACCGTCTCGCTGGCCGCCAGCCGCCTGCGGTCCCTGGACGACACGTTGCTCGATGTCGAGGTGGTGGGGACACTCGGCCGCCGGGCCGTGCGCGGCCTGCCGGCCCGCGACGTCCGCCCGCGGCAGGTCGAGGCGTGGCCCCCGGACCCCGGCGCGCAGGCTCGCCTGGGCGCGTCGGCCCAGGACGGTCCCGCCTTTTCGCTCAGCGATGCGTTCCGGGCGTCTCTGACCGCCTTCGTGGAGGCCCTACTGGCGGGGCAGCCGATACCGAGCGACGGGCGGGACGGCGTCGCCGCGTTGGTGATCGACCAAGCGATCGTCCAGGCACACCGTTTCGGGTCCCGAGTGCGTCTGTGACAGCGCGCGGGAGCACGACGGATAGGGGGGAGTCGGCGTGACGCCCGCCGGATCGACGCTCATTTTCAGCCGCAGGCTGCTGGGGGATGCATTGCTGGGCCTCGCGCACCTCGGCTTCGGCACGGTGGAACTGGCGGCACTGGAGGGCTGGGCGCACGTCGCCCCGTCCCGGCTGGTCACGGATTTCGAGATCGAGATGGCAGGCGTGCGCCGGGGCCTGGTCGACGCGGGACTCCGCCCGGTGGCCATCAATGCCGGCCTCGGAACGGCAGACCCGGCGGAGCGGCACCGGCGGGCCTGCGCCCTCTTCGACCTGGCAGCCGCGCTGGGCGTGGGGGTCGTGACCCTGCCGGCCGGCCCCGCCGCCGACGGAGCCGCCGCGGCCGTGGCCACCCTGCGGCCGCTCCTGGAGGAGGCCCGGGCCCGCGGCGTCACGCTGGCCGTGGAGACGCACATCGGCGCCGTCACCGAGCGGCCCGCCGCTGCGGTCGCCCTGTGTCTGGAGTTGCCGGGTCTGCGGCTGACACTCGATCCCAGCCATTATTGGGCGGGACCCGCCCAGCAACGCGGGTGGCGGGACACCATCCCCTTCGTGGCGCACGTGCACCTCCGCGACGCGGGCCTGGGCGGCTGGGATGAGATCCAGATGTGGCCCGGGCGGGGTTCCATCGACTTCGCCTTGGTGGCGTCCGAGTTGCGGCAGGCAGCGTATACCGGCGACTGGGCCGTGGAATACATCGACACCCTGCCCGTGCGGGGTGGTCCCGGGGCGGCAGCAGCAGCCGCCGCGCTTTTGGCGCAGGCGCAGGAGATCTAGCAGGGCCGGCCCTGCGCGGCGCTCGGGCAGCGCCGCGCAGGCGTCGCCCCGCAACACCCAGTCACCTGCAGCCGCCCAGGCGCACGCTTGCGCTCCCGTGGTCGGCCACGGCGCGCGTGGGCCGGCGTCGCTGGCGCTCCACCGCCCGAGCCGCACCGCGCCGGGTTCTTACCGAAAGACCTTTCATCAGGAGTTCCGGGCGGGGGTTCCGCCCGCGAGCCGGTTGCCGGACTCCCCCCGCGGGGCGTGGCCCTCAGACGGCTGCGCCGTCGAAGCGCCACCGCCGTAGAGGTGGAGCAATTGCGCAAACTGCTGGAACCAGCCCGCACCCTGGTCGGAAGGCTCCTGTCCCTGGCGCTGACCCTGCTGAGAGCCTCGTCCCTGGCTATGCACCGGATGCGATGACTGCTGGGCCTGGCCATGGGACCCTGCCTGCTGCTCCGGGGATCCTGACGGAGACGACGTCTGAGTGCGCTGGTCCTGCAACACCCGCCCCTGGCCCTGCTGGGGCAAGGGGGATCCGGACACGGAAGCACCTCCCGCTTGCCCAGAGCCGTTCCCCTGACCCTGGCGCGTATGCGCGAGTTGTCCCGAAGCAGGGTCGGCCGTCTGCGTGCTGGACGGCCCATACACCGTTACCGTCACGGGTGGCGTGTTCGTTCCCGCAGTTGCCGACTGTTCGTTGCTGGCGTGATTTTGCGACGTGTCCGCTCCGCTGGTGGAGGGCGCCGGCCCCTTCTGGCCGCTGAAGGGTCCGGTGGGCACCACCAGGCCCGCCCGGCCCGTGGCCACGCCGCCCATGCCCGCGGGGTTGGTCAGTCCCGCAACCCCCAGACCGTCTCCCGCTTTGGCGGTTTGGCTGGTGGACTGCTGACCCTTCCCATGGCTCTTGTGCTTGTCAGACTCGCCACGCGCCCGTGGGGAAAGTTGCTGCTCAAGGGTCTGCGGCGTCGCCCCATGCTGGGCCTCCTGGGTGGCCTCCCGGCAGGTCTTGGAACTCTGTGTCAGGCAGATCTCTTGGAGCACGGGGATGTCCGCCAGCGGGATGGTGGGGCCCCGCGCCCCGGACTGGGTCGTGGACTCGCCGGCACCCTCGCTCGACGGGGTGGACCTCCCCGACTTCCCGCCCGTCTTCGCGGTCGGCTGCGACCCACCGTAGGTGCCGATGCTGACGTGGTCATCCTTGGCGCCACCGCCCGCATCTCCCGGGAACTGGTATACGAACACCTGCTGGCCGTCCAGGATTTTCTGCACCTGAGACCCGACGGATTGCAGGTCCTCTTGCAACCCCTTGGAGAGCAACGATTGCCCTTGGGGCACCGCGGCGACCACGAGGCTGGCCGGAAGGGTCGGGGAAGCGGTTGGCCCGGTTCCGCCGGTGCCGGTGCGATTGCCCGTATCGCTGCCGGTGCCGCCGCTGGTGTTGCCGCTCGTACGGCTGCTCGTGCCGCTACTCGTACGGCTGCTCGTGTTGCTGCGCGCGCCACTGCTCGTCTGGCTCGCGGCGCCGCTCCTGCCCGTGCCACTCTGGCTCCCGCTGCCGTTGCCCCTGCTGCTGCTCCCGGTGGTGTTCTTCGCCGCGCCGCTCGTCACCGGGCTGCCGCCCGTGCTGCTGGCGACGTAGCCGTCCGCGACCGCGCGGCGGACCACGGTGGTGATCGCCTGTTGCACCGGCTGGCCCTGCCAGTGCACGCCCTGCAGCAGACGATTCCCGTCGGTGGTCTCCGCGGTCGCGGACGTCACCCGGCCGCCCGCGTTGACGCCGAACTGCACGCTGGGGTTGAGGTCCACGGAAACGACCGCCACGGTCTGGGCCGCCGCCAGGCTGGACCACAACAGGGTGCCGGCGGTGACGGCGACGGCGGTGCCCGCGGCCACCGCCGTCCAGGTGCGCGCCCGCCACGCCGAGGCGTGCGGCGGGGGCACCCAGACCTCCTCGCCGACCTCCCACCCGGCGGCGGAGGGCAGCCGGACGAACCGACCGTCGGACAGCACGACCGCATGGCCACGCCGTACCTCCAGGACGATCCCCGGCCGACTCCCCCCCCGATCCGCGGGACCCGCCGCCATCTCTTTCCCACCCCTGCGGGCCGTCAGGCATCCGGAACGAAGCTGCGCAGCGTGTGGAGCCCTTCCATGAGGATCACGGCCACCGCGATGATGAACTTCCGCTGCCGCTCCAGCGTCTTGCGGCTCACGCCCAACTCCGCCACGCGTTCCATCTCGCGGAGCGGCAGCGCGTGGTGCTGGCGCAGGTATCCCATCCACTGGGGGTGCCCCGCGACCGCCCGCGCCACCGACACCGCCCGCTGCCGCGCATCCTGGTGCTGCGGGCTCTGCCGGACGAGGTCGCGGAGCGTGATGCCGTACGGCGCCAGCAGGCGTTGAAACTCCTCCACCTCGCTCCGCCGGTCCACCGCATCCCGCCGCTCACGGTCAACCTCCTGTGCCCGCGCCAACTCCACTGGACTCCATTGTCCACCTTCGTCGTCCGCCTGGTCGAAGTAGCTGAACGGCAACTCCTTCCGAGCGGACTGGCGCCGAAGGTGGTCGATCAACCGCCGCCGCACCACCACCTCCGCGAATGCGGGGAACGATGCTCCGCAGTCGGGCCGATACCGGTCGACGGCCTCGTTGACCGCCATCAGCCCGACGCTGACCTCGTCATCCCGCCCCGCCTGCAGATAGTGGCCGCACACGCGCGCGCCCACCCGCAACACCAGTGGGGTGTGCTGGGCAATCAGCCTCTCCCTGGCCTCCTGGTCACCGCCCTGGGCGGCCAACACGCTGTCGGCCACCTGTGGGGCGCCGGGCGCTCCGGCCCGTTCCGGGCGCGGCACCGGGCCACCTCCGCCCATCGTCAACGTTCGTCGCCCCAACCCCGCGATATGGGGGCCAGACACGGATCCACAGCCGAATGTGGGTACCTCCACCGCGGCGTCAGGCGTCCAGTAGGCTCTTCTGCACCGGAGATGCCGGCGCGGCCCCCGCCGGCAGGGGCAGACCGAGGTGGTGATAGGCCTTGGGGGTGAGCAGGCGGCCGCGCGGGGTCCGCTGCAGCATCCCCAACTGGAGCAGGTACGGTTCGATCACGTCCTCGATCGTTTCCTGCTCCTCACCGGAGGCGGCCGCCAGCGTGTTCAGGCCGACCGGGCCGCCGCCGTAATGCTCGGCCATCAGCGCCAAGAGGCGTCGGTCGTTCGCATCCAGCCCGCAGGCATCCACCTGGAGGAAGTCGCAGCCCTCCGCGGCCACGCGCCCGTCGATGGCGCCTGCGGCACGCACCTGGGCGAAGTCCCGGAGCCGACGCAGCAACCGGTTGGCGACGCGCGCCGTCCCACGACCCCGCCGGGCGACCTCGGCGGCGCCCTCGGGGTCCAACGGCACCGCGAGCACCCGGGCGGTTCGTTCGGCGATCTGCCGCAGTTCCGCCTCGCTGTAGTACTCCAACCGCTCGACGATCCCAAAACGGTCGCGCAGGGGGCTGGTCAGCGCCCCGGCGCGCGTGGTGGCGGCCACCAGGGTGAAATGGGGCAGGTCCAGGCGCAGGGTGCGCGCGCTCGGCCCCTTGCCCAGCACGATGTCGATCGCGAAGTCCTCCATCGCCGGATACAGGACCTCTTCCACCTGGTGGCTCAGTCGGTGGATCTCATCGATGAAGAGGATGTCCCCCGGTCCCAGATTGGTCAGGATCGCGGCCAGGTCCCCGGCCTTCTCGATCGCCGGGCCGGAGGTCACATGAATCGCCACGCCCAGTTCCCGCGCCAGGATATGGGCGAGCGTCGTCTTGCCCAAGCCGGGGGGGCCGCACAGCAGCACGTGGTCCAGGGACTCTTTGCGGGCTCGCGTCGCGGCGATGGCGATCTCCAGATGGGCGCGCACGCGGGGTTGGCCCACGAACTGGGCGAGGGTGCCGGGCCGCAGGGCGGCGTCCAGCCCCTGCTCGTCCTCCGATGCGGCCTCTCCCCCCACCAGGCGTTCCTCCACGGCCGCAACCCTCCCCTGCATGCCGCTACCGCCCGCCCAACTGCCGCAGGGCCAAGCGCACGAGTCCCGCGGAGTCCGCCGCCGGGTCGGCCGCGGCGGCCACGGCGGAGGCGGCTTCAGACGCCCCGTATCCCAGGGCCATCAGCGCGGCCTGGGCCTCTGCCGCCGCCCCTGACGGGGCCGACGCCAATTGGGCGGCCCCGTCGGTCGCCAACTGTCCCCGGAGTTCCAGTACCAGACGCTGGGCGGTCTTCCTGCCCACCCCAGGGACACGCGTCAGTGCCGTCACGTCTTCGTTGGCCAGGGCCTGCGCCAGTTCCTGCGGATGGAATTGGGACAGGACGGCCAGGGCCGTCCGGGGCCCGATGCCGGCCACCGCGATGAGGGATTCGAAGGCGGCCCGCTCGTCATCGTCGCGAAAGCCGAAGAGTAGAAAGGCGTCCTCGCGCACCACCAGCATCGTGGGCAGGGTCACCTCGCCGCCGGGAGCGGGCAGTGCACGGAGGGCATGCCCGGAAACCAGGAGGCGGAAGCCGACCCCGCCCACGTCCAACTCCACCCAGCCCGCTCCGCGCGCCGCCAGCCGCCCGCGCAGGAAGGAGATCAATGTCCACGCCCCCCGCGGCCCGGCGACAGTGGCACGCGCTCCTCCAGGGCCTGTCCCCAGAGACAGCACAGGCACAGCCCCAGGGCGTCGGCAGCATCGTCGGGGCGGGGGATCGCCTCCAGACCGAGTTGCAGGGCGACCATGGTCTGCACCTGCCGCTTGTCCGCGCCACCGTACCCGGCCACGGCGAGCTTCATCTCCGTAGGCGTGTATTCGTTCACCGGCACCCCCGCCTGCGCACAGGCCAACAGGGCCACCCCCCGCGCCTGTCCCACCGAGGCGGCCGTGCTCACGTTGCGCGTGTGGAACACCCGCTCGACGGCCGCCCGGTCCGGACGAAACTCAGTGATCAGCGCCTGCAGGTGCGCGTGCAGTTCGCGGAGGCGCGCCGGGTCATCGCCGCGCGGGCGCCACACGCCCATGGTCCGCATGCGCGCGCGCATCTCTGCGCGCTCGCGTTCGGCCACACCGTAGCCGAAAATCGCAATCCCCGGATCCAGCCCCAGGACGCGCACCCCGCCACCCCCGCGCTCGGCCCCCCGGTCGAGGGGACCGCCCGCACTTCGACGCAGGCATCGGCGCCTCCTTGCCACGTACTGGCCACGCTGCCCGACGCTGGGTGGGCAGCCGCCCCCTCAGCGCGCGCGCCGCCGGGGAGCGCCAAGGGGGGCCGGGGCCGCCAAGTCGATGCGGACTGCGGGGGTGGGCGGGCGCGGCGGGCCGGGGCCGAGGGCGGGCGCTCAACTCTGGCGCAGCGTGCGGAGCGTGGACTCCAGATCGGCCGAAGAGACCGTCCATCCCTGTTCCACACGATGGGCGTTCTCCCGGGAGAGCGAGCGCACGGCGATGCCGGTCTCCTGCGCCGGACCGTTGACCGCCCCGCGGGGACCGGCCAGCACCACCACCATCCCCTGACGCACGGCGAGCGTCACCTTGTCCACCGGACACCCGGGGAGCTGCCGCTCCAACACGAGCAGGTCGGGGCTGAAGTCGGAGATCACCTCGTGCCCGAGTAGCGCCGCCACCTGGCGCCGGTCCAGGCCGATCAGACCCACCGGAAGCGGCCCCTGACCGCTCAGGCGGATATCACACGCGGGGTACTCGAGGATGAAGCGCACCTGGGCACCGCCCGTCAGGGTGGCGGGGGCCGCAGGCTCGACCGCGCCCCGTTTGGGGGCGGCGCCCAAGAGCAGGACGGCGCACAGTGGCAGCAGGAGCGCGAGCAGGCGGCGGGCCATCGACCGTCCCCCCCGGTGCGCCTGGGCGCGCACGGGGCATAGCATGCCCGCCGCGTGGGCGGGCATGCCGACCGCCGCGTGACTCAGTTGTCCGCGGCGTCCTCCAGATCGTCGGGGAAGGTGGCGTTACTGTATACGTTGCTGACGTCGTCATGGTCCTCCAGGAGTTCCAGGAGGCGGCCCACGAGTTCGGCGTCCTTGCCGTCGACCTCGACGGTGGTCCGTGGCTCCATGGTCAATTCCGCCTCGGCGACGGCCACGTTCCGCGTGACCAACGCCTGGCGGACCGCATCAAAGTCGGTCGGCGCCGTCAGCAGCGTGAACGCGTCGTCCTCGGCGCGCATGTCCTCGGCGCCAGCCTCCAGGGCCACCTCCAGCGCGCGCTCCTCGGTGAGGTCGCCCTGCGCGCGGTCGATGATCAGAAGGCCCCTCTTGTCGAACATCCATGCCACGCAGCCGGACTCCCCCATGTTCCCGCCGTTGCGGGCAAAGATGTGGCGCAGGTCGCCGGCCGTCCGGTTGCGGTTGTCGGTCTGCACCTCGACCAGGATGGCCACCCCGGCCGGACCGTAGCCCTCGTAGGTGATCTCTTCGTAGCGCGCGTCGTCGCCGTTCCCGGTGCCGCGCTCGATGGCGCGCCGGACGTTATCGGCCGGCAGGCCCGCCTCGCGCGCGCGGTCGATGGCGATGCGCAGGCGGTTGTTGGCGACCGGGTCGCCCCCGCCCTCGCGCGCGGCGATCAGGATCTCCCGACCCAGCTTGCTGTACACCGCCCCGCGCTTGGCATCCTGGCGGGACTTGCGGTGGATGCGATTGTGCCACTTCGAGTGCCCGGACACCCCGTTCCCCCCTGCGGCGCCCGAGGGCGCGGCCTTCAGTGTACCATGGGCCACGGGACCAGGGCAGAGGCCCCGCGCGCCCCAACCGCCTCAGGCCGGTCGCAACCCCCGTCGCGCCAGCACCTGCGCCAGGTCGTGGGGGGTGCGCTTGAAGCTGGTGCGGCGGTTGGTGGCGATCATCCGCGCGGCGGCCTCCCGCGGCACGGGCAGGTCCGAGGCCCCCAAGAGAGCATCCACAGCGTCGGCGCGCACCGTCAGCGTGTCCTCGAAGACGGGCTGTTCGCCGTGCCGCGCCACGAGCCAACTGAAGAAGGCGTCGGCCTGGTCGTAACTGAATCCCAGTTCCCCCTCGTCGGTCTGGCCCGGCCAGAGCCCCGCCGTCGGCACACGCTCCACCAGGTCGGCCGGGAGGCCCGCGTCTCGCGCGAGTTCCCGCACCTCACCCTTGGTGCAGTCGCGCAGGGGCTGACGGTCGGCGATGCCGTCCCCGCGCACACTGAAATACCCCAGGAAGTTCTCGATCGCGTTGTCCGTGCCCATCGTCAACCCGCCGAAGGCGTCGGCGAAGAAGCCCGCGGCCATCATGCGCAACGTCGGCTTGAGGTTGGTCACGGCCCAGTCCAGTTGCTTCTCGTCCAGCGCCACGCCGCCCGCTGCGGCCAACTGGCGCGCATGGGCGCGTAGCGCCTCGCTGGCGGCGCGCCAGAGTTCGGAGAGGTTGATGCACACCGTGGGCATGCCCAGGTGGTCCGCCGCCCGCTGCCCGTCCACGATGTCCTTGGCCCGCTCGCCCCGGAGTTCTTCGGCACTGCTGCACGGCAGGAGCAGCCCCAACGCCCGGCCCGGCGCCGCCCGCTGGGCCACCGCGGCCGTCGTCGCCGAATCCACCCCACCGGAGAGGCTGCAGATGAACGCCTTGCGCTGCGCGCCCTCCAGATAGTCGCGTTCGCGCTGGGCCCGCGCCTCCAGCGATTCGATCCCCGTCTGCTCGGCCACACCCGCACCCCCGCTCAAGTTGCGCTGTCGGGTCGCCGTACGCGGCAGAAGTTCCGCTTGCCGGCGCGGACCACGGCCCCGTCGCCGGCCGTCACGGCCGCCGCCGGTTCGGCCAGACGTACCCCGTCGACCTCCACGGCGCCTCCCTGCACCAGTCGGCGCGCCTCACTCCGCGACGGGGCGAGGGCCAGCGCCATCAGGAGATCCACCACCGTGCCCGTCCAGCCCGCCGGGAGACCGCGCTCGGGCATGTCGGCGGGCAGGGCGCCATGGGAAAACACGCGCAGGAACTCGGCCTCCTCGGCCGCCCCCGCGTCCGGGCCATGATACAGGGCCGTCACCGCGCGGGCCAGGCGGATCTTGGCATCCCGCGGATTGAGCGTCCCGGCGGCCATCCCGCGCTCCATCTCGGCCACCTCGCCGGCCGGCACCCGCGTGCACGTCAGCAGGTAGCTGCCGATACAGCGATCCGGAAGGGACATCAGCTTGCCGAACATGTCCCGGGGCCGCTCGGTGATCCCCACGTAGTTTCCCAAAGATTTGCTCATCTTCTGAACCCCGTCCAGCCCGACCAACAGCGGCATGGTCAGCGCCACCTCCGGCGGCTGTCCATACCCCCGCTGGATCTCGCGCGCCATCATCAGGTTGAACGTCTGGTCCGTACCGCCCAGTTCGACGTCCGCCTCGATGGCCACCGAGTCGTACCCCTGCATCAGCGCGTAGAAGAACTCGTGCAGGTGGATCGGCCGTTCCTCGCGCATGCGCGTGGCGAAGTCGTCGCGCTCCAGGAGCCGGGCCACGGTCGTCTTGGCGGCCAACTCCAGCACCCGCGTGAAGTCCAGGGGCGCGAGCCACTCCGCGTTGAAGTGCACGCGCGTGCGCCGCGGGTCGAGGATGCGCTCCACCTGCTGGACGTAGGTGGCCGCGTTCTGGCCCACCACGTCGGCGTTCAGCTGTCGCCGCGCCTCGCTCTTGCCCGACGGGTCGCCGATGCGGCCCGTGAAGTCTCCGATGATGATGTGCACCGTATGGCCCATGTCTTGGAAGTCGCGCGCCTTGCGCAGGACGACGGTGTGGCCCAGGTGGATGTCCGGGGCCGACGGATCCAGCCCCAGTTTGACCCGGAGCGGACGCCTCGCCGCAGACGCCTCCGCCAGCTTGCGCTCCAGGTCTTCGGGGCTGATCACCCGCTCGGCACCACGGCTCAGGAACTCGACCTCGGCGGTGGCGTTCACGCGGCTGTTCCCTCCCGGCGGGCGGCGTCCACCAAGGCGGCAGCGCGCGCCATCTGAGGACAGGCACAGTGTACGGCATGCGCGCGCGCGTCGTCTGCCGGCCGGCGGTCCCCGCCGTGGCGAGATCAGGGTTTGGCCCTGTGGCCCTCGATGGTCTGCGGATCGCTCACGCCGTCGCCCCACAGTTGCTGGATGCTCGCCGCCCACAGGTGGGGATAGCGATAGACGAGCACGAGCGCCCGGCCGCTCAACAACCCGGCCAGCGCGGCATCGATCGTGATCGGCGTCGCGGCCTTGGCCTGGGCCGCGGTGAGGCCGACGACCGCGAAATGCACGGCCGCCTCTCGCAGGGCCAGGGCGCCACCCCAGAAGGCCAGCGGCCACAGGCCGCCCCGCTGGCGGTAGTCTTTGACCTTCGGCTCGTAAAACACCCGCGCCACGGCCCCCTGCCCCATGCCCAGGGCGAGCGCGGTGCCGAACAGCGCCAGCGGCACGCCCGGACCCAGTCCGACGGCAAGCGCGCGCGTTTCTGCCAGCGCCCCCAAGAAGAAATAAATGACGGGAGACAGGAGCAGGGAGACGATGTTGAGGCGCCGGGTGCGGATTTGGCTGAAGAGGGCCAGGGGCAGAACGACCAGAGGCAGTACGGAGAGCGGGTCGTGCCAGTCCATGGCCACCTCCAGGGCGCTGCGTTGCGGAGTGAATTTCCCGGCATTCGGGAATTCCGCGAAGAACCCTTTCGCCCGCCGACACCGCGCCTCTCCCTTTTGACCGATTCCGCCCGACGCGGCAGACCCTGGGCCCGGGGTGCGGGGCGCACCGGGTCCGGGCAAAAAACGCGCACCGGCCGCCCGTGGGGCGGGTGGTGCACAACGGGGGCCCGATGAGCGATGGAACGCCGTGCGCACCGCCACCAACCTCAACCGGCCAGATCCGCCGCGGCACGGCCGTGGCGCAAGGTCGCGCTCGGCGCGGCGGGGGTGGTCGTCGCCGCCGTGCTCGTCCCGGTGGCCGTGATCAGCTTCCGCGCGGTCTCGACCCTGCCGTCCCTGTCCCAGCCGGCCAACCCACTGGGGTCGTCGTCGGTGATCTACGACAGCCAGGGCCAGCCCGTCACGGCCACCCCGGGCCAGGACAACACGCAGCCGGTGCCGATCAGCCAGATCCCGCCCATGCTGCAGAACGCCTTCATCGCCACCGAGGACCGGAGCTTTCGCACCAACATCGGCGTCAGCTTCCGGGGGATCGCCCGCGCGGCCGTGGTGGACATCAGCGGCGGGGGCCTGGAGGGCGGCAGCACCATCACGCAGCAGTTGGCGCGCACCCTGTACCTGAGCCGCAACATCAGCCTGGTCCGCAAGCTCAAGGAGGCCATCCTGGCCGTCGAGATGACGCGCTACTACGGCAAGGCCCAGATCATGGACATGTACCTGAACGACACCTTCCTGGGCTCCCACGCCGTGGGCGTCGAGGCCGCGGCCGTCACCTACTTCGACCAGCCCGACCTGGCCAAGCTCAGCCTGCCTCAGATGGCGCTCTTGGCCGGTCTACCCCAGGCCCCGTCGGGCTATGACCCCCTGGTGCACCCCAACGCGGCGCGCGCGCGCCGGGGCGAGGTGCTGGCCGCCATGGCCGAACAGCACTACATCACGCCGGCCCAGGAGGCGGCCGCCAACGCGGCCGGCCTCCAATTGCGCCCAGGGACCCCGCAGACCATGACGGGCGCCAACTACTCCGATCCGTGGTTCGTGGACGCCGTCATCCAGACCCTGGAGGCGCCCCCTTACAACCTGCCGCCCCAGGAGGTCATGTCCGGGGGGCTGCGCATCTACACGACGCTGAACGTGAAGGTGCAGAACGCGGCGGACGCGGCCGTCCAGGCCCGCAGGCAGCCGACCATCTCCCGCTACCCCAACGTGCAGGTGGGCGAGGTGGTCATGAACCAGTACACCGGGGCCGTGCTGGCGCTGGTGGGCGGGTGGAAGCACACGGTCGCGCTTGGCCTGAACCGCGCCATCGGCATCCGCCGGCAGCCGGGGTCCACCATCAAGCCCCTGGTGGACTACATCCCGGCCCTGGAGCACGGCCTGACGGCGGGCACCGTGGTCGACGACACGGTCCACACCTACCCGGGCGCCAGCGGGCAGACCTATGCCCCCACCGACGACAATCCGCCCTACTACGGCCTGACCACCCTGACCGAGGCCCTGCGGCGCTCGGTGAACACCGTCGCCATCCAGGTGCTGAACCACATCGGGGTGCAGGCCGGGGTGCAGAACGCCATCCGCATGGGGCTGCCGCTGTCCCCCTCGGATAACAACCTGGCGGTGGCGATCGGTGGCATCCGCGACACCGCGTGCTGCTCCCCGCTGAACATGGCCACGGCGTACTCGGCCATCGCCAACGGCGGCAAGCGCGTCACCCCCTACCTGATCACCAAGGTGGTCGCCGCCAACGGGCAGGTGATCGCGCAGACCGGCCCCCAGCTCCAGCAGGTGGTCAGCCCCCAGATCGCCTACGTCATGACCAAGATGCTGGAGACCGTGACCAACCCCCAGCCGGCCGCCGGCTGGAACGCCAACTGGAGCACCGGGTACGACGGCGCCGTCCAGGACAACATTCCCGGCTGGCCCAGCGCGGGCAAGACGGGGACCACCGATCAGAACAAAGACGCCTGGTTCGTGGAATACACCCCGGTGTACACCGTCGCGGTCTGGCTGGGCGAGGACTCCCCGCAGGCCAACACCGCCCTGTATGGGGGGACGTACGCGGGGCCCATCGCCCAGCAGACGCTGATCGGGGCGCTGGCGGGCGTCAAGCCGGTCCACTTCACCCGCCCGCCGGGCGTGGTGCAGGCGCAGGTCGACGCCAAGGCCCAGCCCTGGACCGTGGCCAAACCCAGCGCCCTGACCCCGGCCAGTTGGATCCAGACCGACTGGTTCGTCGCGGGGACGCAGCCGACCACGGCCAGCACGCTCTGGCGGAGCATGCGGGTGACCCGGAGTTCCCCGACGCGCCTTTGGACCCCGGGGTGCCCGCTGGCCTCCGTCTCCCGGGTCTACCTGACGCGCAGCCAGCAATACACGCCGAGTTGGGCCCGCGCCATCGCGGCGCTGCACGGCACATCGAACTGGCGGCAGTACCTGCCGAGCGATCTGTCCCTGGCGCCACCGACGGCGGTCTGCGGCTCCGGCCGCTCACCGCTGGGGGGCGTCGGCCCGGTCCTCGGCGCCTTGGGTCTGGGCTGAGCACAGGCCGTGCGCGGGCGGCCGGGGGGACTCACCCCCCCGGCCGTTCCGCCGTTTCTTCGGGGATCTGGTGCCAGCCGAGCACGGGACGCCGGGCCGCCAGGGTCTCGTCCACCCGCCCCACCGGCGTGCGCAGCGGGGCCTGGCGGGCGGTGGCCCCCTCGGCCACCACGTCCCGTACGGCCGCCGCCAGGGCGTCCAGCACCGCCGGCGTCTCGGTCTCGGTGGGCTCGAACATCAGCGCCTCCGGCACGATCAGCGGGAAATACATGGTGGGGGCGTGCACCCCCCGGTCCAGGAGGCCCTTGCAGAGGTCCAGGGCGCGCAGGCCGGCGCCGGCCAGCGCGCGCCCGTCGGCGACGAACTCATGCATGCAGGGCCGGTCGTAACGCGGGGGCAGGACCGGCCGCAACCGTTCCAGCAGGTAGTTGGCGTTCAGTACGGCGTGGGCGGCCACGGCGCGCAGCCCCGCGCCCCCGTTGCTCAGGATGTAGGCGTAGGCGCGCACCAGCACCCCGAAGTTCCCGTACAGGGCGCGCACGCGGCCGATGCTCTGCGCTCCGGACTCCTCCCAGGCCCAGCGCGGGCCGGCCTCTCCGGGATCGTCGCGCCGCCGCAGGCGCGGGCCCGGCAGCAGCGGTTCCAGCGCGGCGGACACCCCCACCGGCCCCGCGCCCGGACCGCCCATCCCGTGGGGCGTGGCGAAGGTCTTGTGCAGGTTGAGGTGACAGATGTCAAAGCCCATGTCGGCCGGGCGGGCGCGGCCGGCGATGGCGTTGAGGTTGGCCCCGTCGTAATAGAGCAGGCCCCCGGCCCCGTGCACGATGTCCGCGATCTCGGCGATGTTCTCCTCGAACAGCCCGAGCGTGTTGGGATTGGTCAGCATCAGCGCGGCCAGCCGCCCGTCGGCGACCCGCCGCAGTTCGTCCAGGTTCACGCCGCCCCGGGCGTCGCCGCCGATCTCCAGCACCTCGAAGCCCGCCATGGCGGCCGAGGCGGGGTTGGTCCCGTGCGCCGAGTCGGGCACGACCACCAGCCGCCGGTCGTGGTCGCCGCGGGCCGCGTGGTAGCGCGCGCAGACGAGCATACCGGCCAGTTCCCCGTGGGCGCCGGCCGCGGGCTGCAGGCTGAAGGCCGCCATGCCCGTGATCGCGCACAGCGCCGCCTCCAGCCCTCCCAGAAGGCGCAGGGCCCCCTGGGCCAGGGCGTCCGGCGTCGCGGGGTGGAGGCCGGCAAAGCCGGGCAGGGCGGCGATCTCGTCGTCCACCTTCGGGTTGTACTTCATGGTGCAGGACCCCAGCGGGTAGGGGTTGGTGTCGATGGAGAAGTTGAGCCGGCTCAGGCGCGTGAAGTGGCGCACCACCTGGAGTTCGGAGAGTTCGGGCAGCGCGGGGGGGCGGCGGCGCAGGGCGGCGGCCGGCAGGCAGGCCTCGGGCCGCACGGCCGAGGGCACCCCCGGGGCCGGCAGGCGGAAGCCGGGGCGCCCGGGTGAGGACAGCTCGTTCAGGAGGGGTTCGGTCTCAGCGGTCGCCACCGGCGCTCACCCCCTCCCAGGCCGCGACCAGCCCGTCCAGGTCGGCGCGCTCGCGCCGCTCGCTGACCGCCACCAGCAGCGTGTGCGCGTCCAGCACCGGCCCCACCAGGTAGCCGCGCTCCGCCAGCGCGCGGACGTGCGTGGGGGCGTCGGGGACCGCCAGCGCGAATTCGGCGAAGAACGGGGACTCGGGGTGCGCCAGGGCCAACCCCGGGATCCGGCACAGGCGCCCCGCCAGGTAGTGGGCCCGCGCCAGGCAGACCTCCCCCAGTTGGCGGAGGCCGTCCGGCCCCAGCAGACTGAGGTAGATCGTCACCGCCAGCCCGCACAGGGCCTGGTTGGTGCACACGTTCGACGTGGCCTTCGCCCGGCGGATGTGCTGCTCCCGCGCCTGCAGGGTGAGCACGAAGGCCCGACGGCCGGCGCCATCCCGGGTGAGGCCGCAGATGCGGCCCGGCAGCCGCCGCAACAGTTCGGTGCGGGCGGCCATCAGGCCCAGGTACGGGCCGCCGTACGACAGGGGCAGCCCGATGCCCTGGCCCTCGCCGACCACGATGTCCGCGCCGAGGTGGCCGGGAGCCTCCAGCACCCCCAGGGTCGCGGGGTCGGCGGCCACCACGGCCAGGGCGCCCTTCGGCCGCGCGGCGAGGCACGCGCCCAGATCGGCGACCCGTCCCCGGTAATCGGGCTGCTGCCACACGACGCAGGCGACCGGGTCGTCGACCGGGTCCCCCAGCGTGGCCACGCGGACCCTCTGGCCCGCCGCGTAGGTCTCCAGCACCCGCCGCCACTCGGGGTGCACGCCGGGGTCCAGCAGGACCGTGTTGCGCCCCGTCGCGGCCCGCGCCATCAGCGCGGCCTCGGCCAGGGCCGTGCTGCCGTCATAGAGCCCCGCGGTCGCCACGGGCAGACCGGTCAACTCGGCGATGAGGCTCTGGAACTCGAAGGTCGCCTGGAGCGTCCCCTGGCTGACCTCGGGTTGGTACGGGGTGTAGGCGGTCAGGAACTCCCCGCGGCTCAGGAGCGCCCGCTGGGCGGCCGGCAGGTAGCGGTCGTAGTACCCGCCGCCCGCAAAGCACACCAGAGTCCCCCCGGTATTGGCGGCGGCCATCTCCGCGCACAGCACCGTCAGCGCCGGCTCGTCCAGGCCCGGCCCCAGGTCCGGGGGGGCGTCCAGCCGTAACGCGGGGGGGATCGCGGAGAACAGGTCCTCCAGGGAATCCCGGCCCAGGGCCGCGAGCATCGCCGCGGTCTCCTGGGGGGTGTGCGGCAGGTACGCGCCCCCCACGTTCAAGCCCCCTCGGCACCGTCGCCGACCAGGCTACGGTACTCGGCCGCCGAGAGCAACGGCGGTAGGGGCGGGTGCGGCGCAATGCGGACCATCCAGCCCTCGCCGTAGGGATCGCTGTTGACCAGTTCAGGCGCGGCCTCCAAGCGCGCGTTCACCTCCGTGACCGTGCCGCTGACCGGGGCGTAGAGGTCGGACACGCTCTTGACCGACTCCACCGTCCCGAACGGCCGGCCCGCCTCGACCTTGGCGCCGACGGCCGGCAATTCGACGTAGACGACGTCCCCCAGGGCGTGTTGCGCGTGCGCCGTGATCCCCACGGCGCCGTCCGCCGCCCGGAACCACTCGTGCTCAGCGGTGTATGCCAGATCCTCCGGATAGCCCTCAACCACCCGCACCCCTCCCCCGTCGGTACAAGGGCAAGCGCACCCACTCGGCAGGGACCACCCGGCCTCGGATGTCCACCCGCGCGGCCCCCCCGGCCCGGGCCCGGTCGATGGCGCAGAGCACGATCGCCGCGCCCCGGCCCAGAGTGGGGCTGAACGTGCCGCTGGTCACCGTCCCCACCGGGGCCCCGTCGGGATCAAGGACCTGGGCCCCGGCGCGCGCGATCGCCGGACGCTCGGGCAACAGACCGAGGAGGCGCCGCCCGGGTCCCTCGGCCTGGATGCGCCGCAGCGCCTCGGCCCCGACGAAGGCGCGCCCCTCCAGGCGCACGAACCGGCCCAGGTTCGCCTCCAGGGGGTTGATCTCCGGGGAGAGTTCGTGCCCGTAGAGCGGGAGACCGGCCTCCATCCGCAGCGTATCCCGCGCCCCCAGGCCACACGGTTGCAGGCCCCAGGGCCGGCCGGCGGCCAGCAGGGCGGCCCAGACGGACCCGACGGACCCGGCGGGCACCACGAGTTCGAAGCCGTCCTCCCCGGTGTATCCGGTGCGGGCCACCCGGCAGGGCCACCCGGCCACCCGCCCCTCCGCCCAGCGGAAGGGGGCCAGCCCGGCCAGCGTTTCGGGCCGTTCGGCGACCGCGGCCAGCACGTCGGCGGCGGCCGGTCCCTGCACGGCCAGCAGCCCCGTTTCCGCCGTCTCGTCGCGGATCTCGACGCCGGCCACGCCCGTCAGCGCGGCGCGCATCCAGGCCAGGTCCTCCCCGAGGTTGGCCGCGTTCACCACCAGGAGGTAGTCCCGGCCGGGGTCGATGCAATACAGGATGGCGTCGTCGCGCGTGCCGCCGTCCTCCAGGCAGAGGGGGGTGTACAGCGCCTGGCCGCGGACCATGTGGCGCGGATCGTTGGCACACAGGAGGTCCACCGCCTGACCGGCGGCTTCCCCCCGGATGGCGACCTCCCCCATGTGGCTGACGTCGAACAGGCCAGCCGCCCGCCGCACGGCTTGGTGTTCGGCGAGGATGCCGGCGTACTGGACGGGCATCTCCCAACCGCCGAACGGCACCATGCGCGCGCCCAGCGCCACGTGCCGGTCGTACAGGGGAGTGCGCAACAAGAGCGGCATGCGCCACCTCACGCTCGGGGCATGGTCCCAGCCGTCCCCGGCTGAGCCTACCATGATTTCCGCCGACCCGGGTACGGCGGGCCACGTCGCCAGGGTTCCCGCGCGCGCCCGGCGAATACCCACCGGCACAGGTGCCGTGAAGGGTGGGCTCCAATGCCGGCCACCGACCGGTCCCAGCAGGTGCTGGCGATCCTCCGCCAGGTCGCGGAGACCGACCAGGTCCTGAAGGATCCCGAACTCCGACTCTACCAGACCGGCATCCTGGACTCCCTGGCCACCGTCAACCTCATGGCCGCGTTCTCAGACGAACTGGGCGTCGAGATCTCCCCCGCCGAATTCGACCGGGACGCCTGGGCCACCCCGCGCCTGCTCGTGGAGGACGTGCTGCGCCGGCTGGACACCGCCGACCGGTGACGGCCGGACTGCTCTCGGCCATCGCCGGGTCGGCGGCGCGCTTCCCCGACCGGGTCGCGCACCGCTCCCCGGACGCCGCCGTGACCTACCGCGAACTGTGGGAGCGCGCCGGCCGCCTGGCGGCCTGGGTGGAGCGTCAACCCACCGGGCCGGTGCTGGTCTATGGACACAAGGAGCCGGCGCTACCCATCGCCTTTCTGGCCTGTGGTCGCGCCGGGAGACCTTACGTCCCCTGCGACACCGTCCTGCCGCCGGCCCGCGTCCGCCGCATCGCCGAACTCTCCCGGGCCGCCGCGGTCGTCACGGCGGGTCCGCTCCCGCCCGAGGTGGCCGGTCTCGGACTGCCCCTGCTGGAAGCGGGACCGGCGGCGGAACACATCCCGGAGGCGGCCCCGCCCCCGGCGCCCGCGGACGACGAGGGCCTGCTGGCCTACATCATCTTCACCTCGGGCAGCACGGGCGACCCCAAGGGCGTCCCCATCGCCTGGCGGGCGGTGGGGCACTTCGTGGAGTGGCTGGTCGGCCAGCAGCGCTGCCGGGCCGGCGACGAGGTGGTCCTCAACCAGGCCCCCTTCTCCTTCGACCTCTCGGTCATGGACCTCTACCTGGCCCTGTCCACGGGCGGTACCCTGCACAGCGTCACGCGGGACATGGTCGAGGACCCGCGACGCCTGTTCTCCGCCCTGGCCGCCGCCGACCTCACCGTCTGGGTGTCCACGCCCTCGTTCGCCCGCTTCTGCCTGGCCGCACCGACCTTCCGCCAGGCGCTGCTCCCCCGCCTGCGGCGCTTTCTGTTCTGCGGCGAGACCCTACCGCCGGCGGTGGCCCAACAGCTCCAGGCCCGCTTCCCCCGGGCCGAGGTGTGGAACACGTACGGACCGACGGAGACGACGGTGGCCGTGACGTCGGTCCACATCACGCCGGACCTGGCCGCGTCCCCCGCGCTGCCGGTGGGCCGGCCCGCGCCGGGCATGGAGGTGTGGGTCGCCGGCGAGGACCTCGCGGCCGTCCCGGAGGGCGAATCGGGAGAGATCGTGATCGCGGGCCCCCAGGTCAGCCCGGGGTACGTCGCCGCCGACCCGGCCGCGCGGCTGCGGTTCGTGCCGCTGCCCGGGGGCGGCCTGGCGTACCGCACCGGCGACGCGGGGCACCTGGCCGGGGGCCTGCTCTATTGCGACGGACGGCTGGACCGCCAGGTGAAGGTCCACGGGTTCCGGCTCGAACTGGACGAAATCGAGGCGCACCTGCGCCGTCTGCCCGGCGTCGCCGACGCCGCGGTGGTCCCGGTCGCGCGCGGCGGCGCCGTCCAGTACCTGGTGGGGTTCGTCGTCGAGCGTGACCCCGCGCCGGAGGGCATGGACTTCGCGCGCGCCCAGGCCCTGCGGGACGCCCTGGGCCAGACCCTGCCCCCCTACGCCCTACCGCGGCGCCTCCAACTGGTGCCGTCCCTGCCGCTGACCGCCAACGGCAAGATCGACCGGCAGACCCTGGCCGCGCTGGCCTCCTCCTGAAAGACACCCGTCCCGGTTGACACCGCCCGCCGCGCGCGCGATGGTCGGAACGGGCCTTCTCCGGCCGGACGGCTGGTGATCGCCCCCCGTGCGTAAACTGCCGCCGGAGGGAGGTGCGGTCGTGCGCCGCCTGTGGGGCTTCGCCATGGCGCTCTATCACCGCGTGCTGCGCGACGACATCGGCGCCTACGCGGCCGCCCTCACCTACAACCTGCTGTTCGCCCTGTTCCCCCTGATCCTGGCCATCGCCGCCCTGGTCCCCCCGACCGTGCGCCCGGCCCTGGTGACACCACTCTCCCATGTGGTGTCTCCGGAGGTGATCGCCCTGCTGCGCCGGACGGCCGGCACCGAAAAGGTGCATCCCACGCTGGCCTACGCGGGCGCGCTGGGGTACGTGTGGGGCATGTCCGGCGCGTTCCGGCGCCTGATGGACGCCTTCAACCACGCCTACGAGTTCCCCCGCCCCCTCCGCCGCCGGACGTGGCAGACCATCGTCCTCTCCGGGGTGCTCGCCCTGACCCTGGGGGTACTGCTGGTGGTGGCGATGGTCGTCGCCGCGGGGGGACAGTACCTGGTGGCGGCCGCGGCCGGGCCCGCCGGTCTGCGGGCCGCGGTGCTGGTGGCCGTCCGCTGGGCCATCCTGCTGGCCGTGGCCGGGGTGATGCTGGCCGTGCTCTACGCGGTGGCGCCAGACCGCCCGCAGCACCTGCGCTGGGTCTCCCCCGGGGGCGCGACGGCCATCTGTGCCTGGCTGGTGATCTCCTTCGGGTTCTCCCAGTATCTGACGCACTTCAATTCGTACAATGTTCTGTATGGCAGCGTCGGCGCCGTGATCCTCCTACTGCTCTACCTGTATTTCCTAAGTTGGACCCTGCTGCTGGGGGCCGAGATCAACGCGATGCTGGGCGTGGGATATCCGCCAGCGCGCTGAGGCGTCCCCGCGCACCCCACTGGTGCGGGCCCAAGCCCATCCGCAGGGGGTTGCGCGGGGTGCCGGTGCCCCCAGCGCTGCCCTGGTAGGTCCCCGGGGAGGGGCGGTCACCCCTCCTCCTCGGAGCCTGCCGCCGCGGGCGGATGATGCACCACCAGGGTGGCCTCGGCCGCCGCTGCTACCGCCGTTGGGTCCTCGCTGAGATCCACTTCGCCAGTGCCGTTCACGGTCCGGACCGTCGGTGGGTGGCCATACTGATACAGGAGGTCGAGCCACTGCATGGCCAGTCGGAGGCGCACCCGCACCTTGGTGTCCGTCTCCGTCGTGATGGCGCGGATCGCGCTCCAGAACGCGTCGGCGCTGAGCCCGGCAGACCAGTCGTAGGCGGTCTCGTGGGCATCGATGAGGTCTTGGAGGAACTGCTGCCAGTTGGCGGCGCTGAGGGGCTGGAGGAGATGCGCCTCCTGCAGCAGGGCGATGCCGCGCTGGCACGCCTCCGCCGCTTCGGCGTCGCCTCGGACCGACAGCCACTCCGTCGCCAGCGGATCGTCCTTGCGGCGAAGCAGGACGTCCGTATAAAAGTTACTCGCCACCGCAAAGACGCTCAGGACGTGGCCGGCGCCCATGCCGTCGTGGGCCAGGCGACCAACGTTGGCGTAGGACTTGGCCCGGCCCGCCCGACCGAGCCGGCCCACCAGTTCCACCTCGTCGAAGAGGATGACCCATCCCGCGTATCCGCGCAGGCGGATCAGGTAGTCCACGAGCCGGAGGTAATCGCGCACGTCCCGCTGGGGGGAAAAGCGCGGGGCCTTCAACGGCGCGTGGAAGTTCGCGCGGTGAATGCGCTTGAGATCAGCGACCCCGAGGTCCATGCGCTCCAGATCCCCCAGCAGCGCCTCCGTCGCCTCCGTGCTCTGCCCCTCGAGCAGGTTGTGCAGGACGGCATACAGCTTCGGATGGAGATCCGTGCGCGCCCATTCCAGGAGCTGGCGCGCCTCGGGGCTGTCGGTCGCCAATCCCAGGACGAGCCGGGCGATACCGGGCTGCGCGGCCCCGGGGAGGTAGGTGTCGGCGATGAGTTTGGGATAGACACGGTCTAGGCGGTCCATCGGCGTCTCCCGTGTCAGGGCGATCGTCGAGACTACGAAGTTGCGCTCGGTGGCCAGGGGCCACAGCGCCCGCAGGGTGTGGGTCTTGCCGTCTCCGTAGTTGGCCGCCAACGCGTACGCGCGGCTACCTCTGGTCTCCACCGTGTCCAGCAGACCGGCGAGTTGCGTCAGGACCCCGGCCCGACCGAACACCCACGGAGCAACGCTGGGGGGTAGAGGCACGCCGCTGCGGAGGTGTTCCAGCCGCAGGCGGGCATCGGCCTGTCGCGTCATCACATCTCCGCGCGGCCGTCTGATACCCCCGGCTTCAGCCGTGGGCTGGGCCGCGCGTTCCCTCCCTTGTGGCAAAATGGAGACGCGCCTTGAAAACAGAACGTATGGCGTTGCGCCGAGGAATCCGTCGGCGCGTAAAACGTTCGCGGAACATACGGGAGATCGGCGTTGTCCCAAGGCACCGGCTTGCCGGAAACAGTTTCGGACATAAGCGTCACCTCCCTGGCCAGCCCCGCTATACGTGGGACTGGCGGGCCGCATCGTCAGACGGCCTATCGCAGCACGATCCGGTAGCTGCAAGCCCCCGGCTTCAGCCGTGGGGTTCTGACTCCGCGCCCCCTTCGGCGGCTCGGAGCACCGCCAGCACACTGCGCCGGACCGCGGAGACGTCCACGTCCCGAACCTGCCACTGCGCCATGGCCGCGGCCACTGCACGCTCCCGCAGGCCGGCATCGGGCCCCGGCAGCACACTTTCCGCCACCCGCTCAGCCAACTGCCGCCCGGCACCGGGATCGGTCGCCCAGAGGCGCTCCAGCACGATGGTGTCCGCGAAACGGTTGAGTTCGACCGTGTCCACTTCCGTGCGCAGGCGCTCGGCGAGCGCCACGTAGGAGGGGATGCCGTGGCGCTCGTCCGTCAGGAGTTCGGGGGGGGCCGCCAGCAACAGCAGGAAGCCGGGTAACAGGCCCATCTCGTCGACGAGGGTACGCAGCATTTCGTAGAAGTCTGCGATCTTCTGCGGTGTGTAATGGGGTGGAGGAGACGGGGCGGGCGGGACGCCCTGCTCGGGTGCAGAGAGGTGCGGGGTGGGGCGGGGCCTCTCCAGGAGAACCCCCAGGTTGTCCACCGTCACAACCAGGCCGGGGAACCCGGACTGACGGACGAAGTGTACCAGCGAGCGCAACCAGAGGCGGGCGCTAAAGCGGTCCAGACAACGACGGAGGCGCAGGCGATTGCAGTCCCGCTGACCGACCTTCTCCCCCCGTAACCACTGCTCGGTCAGGCCCTCGGCCATGGGATCCTCCGGGGGCTGTCCCCACGCCACCTGTTCGCACCAACGGGCCAGACCGATCGCGTAGCCGACATCCAGATCGGCGTTGCGCTCCAGTTCCCGGTGCAACTCCTCCTGCAGCCGCACCCGCAGCGGGCCGGCTTCGTGGCTCGTGGCCTCGCACCAACCGGCCAAGGTGTGACCGGCTTGCAGCACCAGGTCGTGGTACCCCGCAGCACGCAACGTGCTGAGGACGAAGCGGCGAGCCATGTCCTCCAGATCCAGGTTCGCCGCGATGGCTCTGTACAGGTGGTCGAACCCCGCCAGCGACACGCGGCTGGCATCGATCCCCACCGTCAGGAATCCCCGCGCCCTCCCCTGCTCCATGGCGGCGGCGAGGAAATGGGTCTTGCCTGCGCCCGTGGCACCCAGCAGGAGCTTCAACTTGGCTCCGCCTTCACACACAAACCCCTGCTCCGGTTCGAGCAGGTGCCGGTCCAGAAACGCCATCTGGTCGGCCGGGTCGACGTGCACGCTGTGTGCGGGCTGGGGTTGGCCCCGCCCTGGCGCGATCTCAGCCATCGGCCGCGCTCGCCTCCGTCGAAAGAAGTCGGATGGCGACGAGCTTGTCCTGGGTGCCGCGTGTCGTCGGGATGGACAGCCCCGAGCCGGCGTTGCGCAGATCGCAGAACTGTAGGCGGCGCGCTCCGATCTTCATGTCCGTCTGCCGGAAGCGGTAGATGTCGAAGGCGAACTCGTCGCGCGTATAGCTGTTGCGCCCAAACGTGCCCAATTGAAACAGATCCAAGATGTCCAGCAGGCGTACCGGCGGCGACCCGCCGCGATCGCCCACACGGATGTCGTACGCCTTCGCCAAGCTGGTTCCGAAGCGATCCGCGGCAAAACTCGCCCCGTAGAGACGATCGCGCTCGCGTTTGGCGGTCCGGGCCACGGCGTCCGGTGAGAGCGACCAGATCGAGCGTCGACCCAAGAGCGCCCGGTGTTCGGCCAGCCGGATCCGCACGTCGAACGGGAACACGCGGTAATCGGGGTAACTGCCCTCCAGCGGGACCCCCTGGGCGGCGCAGGCCTTGGCGAGAGCCTCCGCGTACTCGACCGCCGTGTCTCCATCGGCCGCCAGCACGTCTGGATCACGCACCGCCGGCTCCAGCTCGGCGAGCGCGGCCGCCGCCTCCGCCGCACGGCTGACCGCCTCCTGGGTGCGCTGCCGCAGATCGTGGACATCGACGCCTTCTGCCGCGCGTTGCAGCCGCTTGGCCAAGCGCGCCGCCTGTGCGGACAGCGCCGCGGCGCGCTTGGCACGCGCGGCGACCTCCACATCGAACCGTTCGAACAATCCAAATCCCTCCCGCCGTGCGCGTTGGTTCGGGACGTGCCGACAAACTCCTGGGCGTTCCGCCCCACCTGATCGGATGGTGGCGGCGGCCGCGCGCCAGTGGCGCGCTCGGCCGGCGTCACTGCGCTAGCCCGCTAGCCCACCGCCACCCCCGGCCGGACCCAGGCGCGAGCGCAACAGGGCCAACGCCCCGGGCACATCGAGCTCTGCCGCCGCGTGCAGGTCCCGGCGGTAGGCGGGGGGCAGGTGCTGAGCGAATTTGGGCACGACCAGCGCTTGGTCGGGGACCAACGCCAGCAGTGCCGCCCGCAGTTCGGCGGGCGGCGGCGGGCACCGCCCGAGTTCATCCAGCACCTGGGGCAGGCGGGGCCAGGCCTCGACCGCTTCGACCCCCCCCCATGCGGTCGCCGTCCACCGCAGCCCGCTCTCGCGCTGCAGGAGCAGCGCCAGGGTGTTGGCCACGGTGTCGCCAGCGAAGGCATGCAGGACGGATCCCCCGGGGACGACCACCGCCGGCCGGGCCCAGGCCGTCAGGCCCAGGCCCAAAAAGCTCCGTCGCAGGCCATCCAGCACCGCCTGGCCGCAGGGGTCGAGGTAGGGATAGTGCGTATCGGCCAGGAGCACATCGACCATCGACGCCCGCACGACGGGATGGACATGCAGTCCCTGCGCGGTAAACACCGGTGGGTGGCCAGCGGTAGCCGGCACGACCTCAAACCGCCGTCGGGCGTGGTCCACTTCCGCGATGGTCCACAGCCGGCCCGCGAAGATGATCGGCGCGCCCTCCCGGTAGATCGGCAGCGGCGGCAGTTGGCCCAGGTGCCTGGGACCGGCGACGACCAGGTAGGCGTCCTCGCTCTGGAAGACGGCCAAGAAGTCCCGCCGGCGCGCCAGCGCGTCGCCGCGGACGCCGGCGACCAGACGGTCGCCGCGCCGCACCAGATGGTCGTGTTCCAGCATGTGGGCCAGGAGGTCGGGCGGCACATCCGCCACGTCTTCCGGATCGAGACCACCGCGCTCGATGGCCTCCGACAACGTTTGCTGCCAGCGGACGTCGAATGCCGGGCCCGGGTCAGGCGAGGCCTCGACCCAGCCGGCGCGCAGCAGTTCCACGACCGCCACGCTCTGGACCAGGCCGGCTTCACCGCTGACGTACAGTTGCCCGACCCGGTCGTGGCCGGGAGAACGCCCGCTGCGTCCCAGGCGTTGGCGGAGGGCGACCACCGAGTGGGTGCAGTCCACCTGGACGACCATGTCGACCGTCCCGACATCGATGCCCAACTCCAGGGTGGAGGTGCAGATGATGGCCCCGGCCCCTTGGGCGCGCAGTCCCTCTTCGGCCGCCGCCCGCTCGCGGCGGTCCAACGAACCGTGGTGTGGCAGATATGCCGCCGTCCCGTCAGCGCGCCGGCTCAGTTCCTGCGTGAGCGCCTCCACCCGCGCGCGCGCGTTGCAGAAGACCAGCGCCTTCCGGCCCCGGGTCAGGGCAAGCATGTCGCCGGCGACATCGCCGTCCGGGTCGTACCGTAGGTGGAGCAGCGTCCGCTTGCGCGGACCCTGCCCCGCGCAGACCGTGCACGGATCCCCCAGGAAGGCACGGGCGCGATCCGGATCGCCAATCGTGGCCGACAGCCCGATCCGGCGCGGCGTCTGCGCGCTGTACCGGCCCAGGCGCCGCAGGAGGGAGGCCAACTGCACACCGCGCCCCGTGCCCACGAACGCGTGCAACTCGTCCAGCACGACGAACCGCACGTTCCCGAAGAGCACCGGCAGGTACAGCGCCCGATGCACGCACATGGCCTCCAGCGACTCCGGCGTGGTCAGGAGCACCCCGGCGGCCTGGCTCTGACTGCGGCGCTTGGCCCCCCGCTCCACATCGCCGTGCCAGAGGTGCACCGGAACGCCGGCATAGCCCCCCAATCGCCGCAGCCGCTCCGCCTGGTCGTTCAGCAGCGACCGCAGGGGGGAAACGTACAGTACTGAGAACCCCGGGCCGGGAACGGGTCGCGAGAGGATGGGCAGGAACGCGGCCTCCGTCTTTCCCGACGCGGTGTCTCCCATGACCAGCACGTGGCCGGTGCCAGAGGCGATGGCGGCGATGGCCTCCTCCTGCACCGGCCACAGGAACGGCCATCCCATGTCGAAGACGGCCTTCTGCATCGCGTCAGACAGCAGCTCATAGCTCACGGCGCCAGCGGCACGAAGCGTCCGGCCGCAATGTCCTCCGTGGCCCGGTCCAATACCGTTTCCGGCGTCAACTCCGGGTGCTGTTGCAGGAGGTTGAGCGCCTGGACGAAGGAGCGCAGTGCCTCGCGCGGGGTGAGGAAGCGAGAGGCCCCCGGACGCGCCAGCAACCCCTGCACAAAGCGGCCCACGAGATCGTCATTCACGCGGCTCGCCCCGTAGAGCCCCGCGTGCAGGGCGCGCACCTTGAGGAAGAGGGCGACGAGTTCTTCCGCGCTCAGGGGTGGCAGTTCCAGCACCGGCTGGGCGAGGTCCCGGTGCGCCTGGTCCGCGTACGGGTTGGGCTTCAGGCGGGTGGTCAGCGCCGGGTAGCTGAACAGCCCGCGCCTGGTGTCCCGCAGCATCTCGGGCGGCCCGGCCACGTAGAGCCCCAGGTGGTGGGACCGCCCCTGCAGCGCATCGTTGAGCAGGCCGAGCAGGACCTCGTAGTTGGACGAGCGCGCATCCGGCTGCGGGATGCTGACCAGGTGCCCGCACTCGTCCAAGAGGACCAACAGGCCCTGATGGCCGGCCTGCACCACCGTGAGGGCGAGGAGGCGCAGGTGGGTGTGCCAGTCCCCGTCGGAGATCGGAGAGACGTCGGCAAGTCCGAGCGTCGCCCGCACCTCGGACCGCGTGCGGTATTCCCCGCGCACCCACCGCAGCGCGGCGGCCGTCCCCTCGTCGTCTCCGGAGACGGCCGCCTCCAGGTAGCGGCGCAGCGTGCTGGCCCAGCCGAAGCCCGCCGGCAAGGTGCGCAGCGCGTCGAGGCGGGCGCGGAGTTCGAGGTCCAGCGCCCGGGCGGCCTCCGGAGTGCGGACCAGGGCATCTGCCCCCGGCAACCCCAGGCGCGTCGCCGCGGCGTTCCGCACCCCGTCGCACCAACGGTCAAGCACCACGGTCAAGGCGCCCCCGTCCGGACAGCTGTCTGAAGCGAGGTTGGCCATCAGGTGGCGGTAGGTGGCCAGGCCGCGCCCGTCGCCGCGCAACCGCAGTTCGGGTCCCAGATCGGCATCGGCCACGACGTAGCCCTGGCTCAACGCCACCTGCCGGACCAGCCGCAGGAAGAAGGTCTTGCCCGCACCGTACTCGCCGACGATCACTCGGAAGACCCCGCCGCCCCGGCTCAGGACCTCCAACTCTCGCAGGGACTGGCGCACCTCGGCCACGCGACCCACGGCCAGGTGTTGCAGCCCTTCGTGGGGCACCACGCCGACCTGAAGGCTTTGCAGCACGCCCTGGGCCTGGGCAATGGCGACGTCAGGCATCCGCGGGGGTCCTCCCTATGGCCGCGCCAGCATCTGCGGGGTGCGCGGGGTAGATGACGCCGGATTCGACACGCGTGGCGGGTCTGCCTGTATCGCGGAGGCTCGCGCGCTCAAGCGCATCCAGGAGGGTCCCCAGCAGAACGCCGTGGGCGGCGGCCAGTTGCCGAGCGTCCCGAACGGAGACCGGCCCCCTGGTCAGGGCGGTCCGGAGGGCGTCCAGCCCGGGGATCTGCGTGGGCTGGGAGGACGGTTGCAGCGCGGCGCGCAGCAGAGCGGTGGTGTCGTCCAGCGGACTGGATGGGGGCGCCGGGGCGGGGATCGGCTCGGGGCGCCGCCAGGGCCCCTCCGCCGTCACGAGTTCCTCTGCCAAGCGTTCGGCGTCGGCGAGGACCCGCACCGCAGTGGGCATATGCGGTTCCACCGCGGGCGTGGGGTGCAGTGCGGCGGGGACGGCCAATGCCAAGAACGACTGCAACTCCAGCGGCAACGCATCGAAGTCCGCCAGCGGCGTGCCCAGACCCGCCGC
This sequence comes from Bacillota bacterium, assembly GCA_021846605.1. Next base: position 30,666 of record JAJZWQ010000002.1, read on the forward strand.
GGACTCCAGCATGCGGACGACGACCACCCATCGGAAGGGCCACGAGGGGCCGGATGCTGGGACCGGACCGTCGTTGAGCACTGTGGACCAGTCGGCGCCACGGTCCCGGGCCCACTGCTGGCCCAGGGAGGTAAGTCGCCGTGCCGCTGGCTCCAGCTCAGCATGTTGCAGAAAGCGTTCCAGAGGCGTGCGCACGCCAGGCTGGTGTGTCTGTCCGGCGCTCGGCATTGCGCTACCGTTCCCCTCTTCCCGGGCGTTCGCTGCCGCCACCCCCGCGCCGCCACCTGCCTTCGGTCCCTGGCAGGGTCGGCCAGCCATCAGTCGGCGCCATTCTTCGGCTCGTCCTCACAGCGATCCCGTCTTCTCCGGCCGGCAGCAATGCGCCGCCCTCCCCCCAACGCCGCACCCCGGCCCAAGTGGTGGATCAGGATCCCTGAGCCACAGACTTCGGCTCATTGGTTCGCCGCCGCCCGGAAACCGTTGAGCCCCAAGGATCATCCACATGCTGGCAGATTGTGCATCCCGCATGCGGTCTGCCGGATCACCACACCACCTGCAGTACGTCATCGTCGCGATTGGTGCCACATCTAGTGGTTCGATCCACCTGCGGACCTCCGGCGTGCACAACGGGTGAGACGCGTCAGAAGCCAAATGCGTCGAACTCTGGAGCCAACCAGAATCTGTTGACGGATCCGGCATGCAGCGCAAAACATTCCAACCCCTCAGCATCACGGCCCACCGCTTCCGTGGGATCGAGATCAGCGACGGATCCCGGCGCCAGCATCAGCACACCGTCAACATCCAGCCGCGGCGTGATCTCCACACGGTGCCCGTTCCCGTCAACTTGAGAGCGGACCTCGATCGGTCCTCGGACGGTCCGCACCGTGACACGCAGATCCGGGAGGTCGCCCATCTGAGGCATCGCGGTCCACGCGGAGAACCCCGGCGCGCTGGGCCGAATACCCGCAAGGTCCATCAGGGCGACACGGAGCGGCGCCACCGCGCAATGGCTCCAATCGGAGGGGGTGTCGGGAGGTGCTGTCCAGTCTTCCTGGATCGTGTTGTTCAACACGACCGAGGGCATGGTCGCCCAGCGTTGGCGGAGGTCCGACAGGACTGGGGCAATGCGACGCGCGCGGGCAAGAGCGTGATACCTCCACAACGCATTGCACGGATAGGACAGTCCCATCTCGGGCGGGCAGCTTTCCAAGGCGGCCGCTGCGGCGCGCCTGCGCTGATCTGGACACTGATCGAACAGGATCGCATTGGCCAGCGAGCGGTCACACAGGCGCTTGCTCTTCTCCTCGCTCCTCCAGGGGAGATTCGCTACAAACAGGTCAGCCTCGGTGTCCCAGAAACGCGCCACCGTTCCCGCGAGCATGCGCTCCCCCAAGCGAACGAACTGTGCACTCAGCCCTTCCGCCTCGAACAGGCGGCAGATCGGTGCCAACGCGTGCGTGAGCATCGCTGCCGCGTACAGATTGAACGCGCATTGCTTGTGTCTTTGCATCGTATAGGCATTGTGGTCCATCCAAACGGTTGGCACGCCCAGGTCCGTCACCGGCAGTAAGCCATGCTGATCCACGAGGCCGGCCAGGTAGCGGCCGAACTTGATGAGGCGAGGAAACGGATCTTCGAGCGCCGTTCGGTCGCCGGTTTCCCAGTAGTGGTGCCAGCAGTCGAATACAAAGCCGACGCTGTGGTCCAGCAGCGGACCCCAGGCAGTCGCTCCGAACTGCCTTTGTCCCACTCGCACAACTCGGTCGACCGCCGGCCAGCAATCCAGGAAGTATCCCTCCGGTGTCAATCCCTGACTGAACGTCCGCAGGAACCGCCCCGGCAGACGGGTCTCCCCAAAAAGGCCGCGGATCACCGTCAACTGGTGGCTCCCGTCACCGCTGTACTGCTGCCGCTCGCGCCCCCCTCCGTCGGCGATCGATTCCACTGCGGCGTTGACCACGGTGTTCACGGTCGCCGAGAAGAGCCGAGCCAATGCCGGTTCAGCACAGTCCACCTCCGGCCAGTTCGGCCAATCAAAGCGACGTCGGCGTATCCCGACTCGCTGCACGATCACCGGCCCGGAGGTGTTGTTGACGTGTAGCTGGAGCCAGCGCAGCGACTCGTAATCGAAGGGCTCGAAGCGGTCGACCCCTCCGGTGCACGTAAACCGCGACCAAGCAAAGAGATGGGAGTCGAGCCAATGCGTCTGGGACAGATCGTGCGACTCCTGACAGATGAGTTCCACAACCGTTCCAGCAGGGGCTTGGATCGTGAAGTACGGCCACCCCACCACCTGCTCCTCGAACTCGAAGGTTGCATAAACGCCCTCTCCCTCTGATGCGTCCAGCACCCACCCACCGGGCACCGGGCGCGCCGCCGCGGCGTCCGGTGTAACGTCCATGCATCCCGGCATCCGGAACTGAAACCAGTCGTCCGGATCACGCAGCCAGCGCACGCGGCCCGCATCCGCCAACCGGAGCACCGGCGTATCCTCCTCGCGCACGAGTGGAATATCGCGCTCCATCAAGGCGCTTGCATCACGCGCGATCCGGCCCAGGCCAAAGTGATCGGGGTAAGCGCCAGTGATGGGCGGGCGATCTGGCGCGCAGGGAAACTCCAATGCGGGCACCCACGCGGAATCAAGGGAATAGCCAGGCGCATCCCAACCCCAGGGGTGGATCCGGGCGTCAAACTCCTCCTGCAGGGCACGCCAAAAACATCGTTTGTGCTGACCAGGGCGGTGCGCACGGTCGACCACGCATGCCCACGACGCATCGCTGGCGACCGTCCAGGGACCCACGTCATCCAGGATGTCTATCCGACAGATAAACCCCGGCTGTCCGGTGGGCCAAGTTCCATCACCGGTGCCGTAGAACAGCACCTCAGCCCCCAGCACGTTGGTGCCTGGGCGCAGGTAGGCCTTAATATCGACGGGATCCACATCCAGGGTTCGCGGATCACACGGCGCGGGACCCCACTGCACACGCTCGCCGTTGATGGTGAAGCGATAGCGGCTGTCCGCCGTCATCCAACCACAGGCTGAAACGACGCCACCGCTGATGTGGATCTCCTTGCGGAAGAGCACAAAGGTGTTGGGTAAGGTGCGGACAGACGGAAACCAGATCCACTTCGCTGGCGCCAAACTCCGCGCCGCCATGCTGGCACACCTTTCCTTGTTCGCATTGGCACCCGAAGCCCCGCTTGCCCTGGTGCCCGGAGCGGGCAGCAGGGTCCTCCGTGGTCCAAGGGGAGAAGGCGCTACGTGGTCTCCAAGCGTTTGGCGCCGTCGCCAACGTCAGTCTATCATTCAGCCTGAACCTCCCCACGGCTAAAGCCGGGGTTTTCTGGGCATGAGCACCGCAGCCTTTCCATGGCTCTCGGGGACAGTGGACTTATGCGCCTTTTGAGAAAGTCGCTGCGTGCGTAGTTTTTGCGGGCCATCCAGGTGGCCTGCCTGGGCGAGGAGACAGAGAGGGTACCGAGCAGCAGCCGGCCAAGCGGAGCATTGGCAAGAGAACAGACGTGCGGTGTTGCGGGGCCCGGGCGGGGAGCGAATACCACCTTCTTTCTGGCCGGAGGGCCGCCAACGCAGGGTCCAGGCGCGCACCCAGTCGATTGCCGATGCCGGGGTCGTTTTGGCCCACACACGGACGTGGGCGAGCAACGCCGTAACGGCCAGTCGGCCGTGCCAGACGTAGGGGCGGCGATGGCGGGTGATGCAGCAGTTCTTCAGTCGCTCGTTGTTGACGATGCGGACCCCGGCCTCGATTCCGCCGGAGCCGATGGGGAGTTGGGCGGCCATGAACTCGGGATAGCGCAGGCGGTGGGCGTTCTCGGTGACGTAGTGGCGGCCCTCCGCGCGACGGGGACGGAGGTGGGAGAGCGTCTCGGCGAGCGGATGGGGTCCGCTCTGGAGGACGGCGTCGATCTGCTGGAGAGCCCAGGCTCGGGTCCTTGGGCTCTCCTAAAGCGGACGGGAACGCACCCCACCACGCTGGCCGGCCAAGACGGGTTCCCGGAGAACCCCGCCTTCGGCTCCGGGATGGGGCTGGACAACGGACTGGGGGCGTTGGGCGTGCTCTCCCACCCATGCCGGCATCGAGCTGGCTTCTTGGCGATGGCGGGCGGCCGCCGGGTGTCGATGGCGGCAGCGCCCACGCTGGCTCGCCGCACGCGGCGAGTCAGCGTGGGCGCAGATACCGACCGAGCGCCGGTTCACCTCGAACCGTGCGCGGGGAAACGCGGTGGCCCGCATCCTCCGTCCCGCCTTATCCGGCGGCGGTCCCCTGTTCCCCGCCGGGCCGGCGACGCCGATCCACCAAGAGGAAGGCACCGGCACCCAACGCGAGCACCCCGGCAAGCGGAACGAAGGGACTGCCACCGGTCTTGGGCAGGGAGGCCGTGCCCTCCAACGTTGCCCCGAGAATGTCGGCCACGTCGTCGCCGGTGGTGGCCGTGTTGGACACCTTCACGCTGGTGAGGATCTTGCTGCCATCCACCGGCACGGAGAGCGCGTACACCCCGAGATTGCCGCTCTGGAGCGAAGTGCTTCCGGGCACCCAGCGCCCGGTGAACTTCACGGCGAAGGAGGGTGTGTTCTTGTACCAGTCGGGCACGGAGGTCGTGGCCGTGCTGGTGGAGCCATCCGAATAGCTGAACGTGAAGCTCAGGGGCGAGGGTCCGTTGCCGGCACCGGCCAGGATGTCCAACTCGGTATATTGGCCCGCGGTCACCTTGAAGCTCTGGCTCGCCCCGTTCTCCAGGGAGAGCGCGTCCTGGCCCGTCGGGGCGGCCACCGTGAACGAGACGGTCTTGCCATCCGTGGCCTTGGCCGACACCGGGCTGGCGGGCGCCTGACTGGCTGGCAACGCATCCCCGGGCATATCAAAATAAGGCACACACTTGTCGGCCGTCGGGTTGGAGTCATACTGCTTGCACGTCGAAGGCTCCGTCGGGGCGCTGTTGGCGTACACCTGCCGGTTGTACGGCAACTGCACAGAGACTGTGCCACTTGCCGCGAAGGACGGGGCCGCCGCCGCAAGGAGAACGAGGCTGGCGGCCAGCGGGATTCCGAGGCGCCGCACCATCACCGAGCACCACCTCCACAAACACCGCGTCTGGGAGCAGTAACCCTTTCCGGGCCCGTATGGGCATTCCTGCTGGGTCCGGGTCTGCCGCCTGGCGGTGGCCCCGCGGCCTGCACCGCCAGGTAGGGGATGGGAGCGAACGACGCGTCCGCGTCGCCCCTGGTCCCTGTTGCGGCCCGAACAGTTGGAGCGGAAGGGGAAGACGTCCAGATACGCCTGGAAGCGGGAGGAGCCAGGCTCGGGCCGGGTGCCGGCGTGGCGCTGGGAGGCGGGCACCACTGCCCGGGCGGCGGGGAATGGGCGTCTCCGCCCACGCGGGATGGCCGTGCTTGCCGCCCACCGTGGCGCTCGTTATACTTGCCTAGCGCAAGTTGTACTCTCGCACCTGGAATGGTGCCAAGAATGAGGGTGGCCGTGTACGGAAGAGGTGGACGCCTGATCGCGCTGGCCTGCACCGCCATCCTGGCCGGTACGGTGGTGGGCTGTGGGTCGATCCCGAGCGGCTCAACCTTCGGCGGCGCCGCGCCGTCCGGACACGCCGGAACGGCCAATGTCGCCTACGCAGGGTCCCTCCAGTTACTCAACAACAAGACCATCGGCCCCACCTTTGCGAGGGCGACGGGCTTTTCCTATGAAGGGCGCGGCGGTGGCTCCTTTGGGCTCTCGAACGAGATCGTCGCCGGAGAGATCGCCCCCAACGTCTTTGAGAGCGTGGGGGCGGGCCCGATCCAACCGCTGATGCCCAAGTTGACGAGATGGTACGTGCAGTTCGCCAGCAGTCCCATCGTCGTCGCCTATAATCCCAAGACGCCCTATGCCAGCGAACTCGCCGCGATCGCCAAGGGCCAAAAGCCGCTCGCCGCTCTCTTCAGCCTGATGGAGCAGCCCGGGTTCCTCCTCGGGCGCACGAATCCGCAGACAGACCCGCAGGGCCAGGCGTTCTACGAGATGGTGGAGCTCGCCCAGTCCCAGTTCCACCTCCCGGCGGAGACGGTCACCAAGGTGCTCGGCTCGCCAGACAACCCGTCGCAGGTCTTCGCGGAGACGACGCTGGAGTCGCGCCTGCAGGCCGGGCAGCTTTACGCGGCCAGTGCCTTTCTGTCCCAGGCCATCCAGCTGCACCTGCCATACATCACGCTGCCCGCCGAGATGAACTTCGGTGATCCGGCACTGGCGTCGGAGTACGCGGCCGCCAGCCTCGACCTCGGCAGCGGCCACGTCGTCCACGGCGTCCCGCTGGTCCTGGACATCACGACGGTCGGAGGACAGGACGCCCAGGCGGCCGACAGCTTTGTCGCCTACACCCTTTCCCCGGCTGGCCGGCGGGCCATGCAGGCCGCCGGGTACACGCTGCTCCAGCCGACGGTCTTCGGGAGCCGTAGCGCGGTGCCAAAGGGGGTGCTCGGGGATCTCCACGCTTCCTAGCAGAGGCAGTGCCGCCCCGTTCCCCAGCGGCCTGCCGCTCGCCCGGGCGCAGACCATCCTCTCGTTGGCGGCGGCAGGCGTCGTTTGGGTGGCGCTTCTCGGCCCTCTGTGGGCACTGCTCACCCACCTGTCGGCGTCTGCGGTCTCCGCGGCGTTGCGCGCCAACGGGGCGTGGGCTCCGCTCGCCGTGTCGGTGGAGTCCGCGGCGGTGGCGCTCGCGGTGCTGGTCGCCGTGGGGACCCCGCTCGGCTACCTGCTGGCCAGGGAGCGCCTACCTTGGCCCAGAGTCTGGGAGACCGGCCTGCTCGTCATGCTCCTGATGCCGCCTCTGGTGGTGGGGCTGCTGCTGGTCTTCCTGGTCGGGCCGCTCACCGTGATCGGTCGGGGGCTGTCTGATCTGCACCTGTCGGCGACGAACACCTTTGCCGCCCTGGTCATCGCGGAGGTCTACGAGGCCGCCCCCTACTACGTGCTCGGGGCCCAGGCGGCCTTTGCCGCGGTGGACCCCCGCCTCGAGCAGCAGGCCGCCCTGCTGGGTGATCGACCGCTGCGGACCTTGCGGCGGATCACCCTGCCGCTGGCCGGCCCCGGGTTGGCCAGCGCGCTGGCGATCGGCTGGGCGCGCGCCATCGGGGCCTTCGGCGCCGTCATCATCGTCGCCTATCATCCCTACGGCCTGCCGATGCAGATCTGGACGACGCTTAACGAGGTCGGGCTGGCCTCCGCCCTGCCCTTCGCCCTCCTGCTGCTGGTCGTGGCCCTGCCGGTGCCGATCCTCGTATACGGGTGGAGCCGGCATGCTCGAGGTTGACCTCCGGGTGGCCCGCCGCATGTTCGATGTCGCCGCCACCTTCACGGTCACGGACGGCGAGCGGCTGGCGCTGTTCGGCCCGTCGGGCTCCGGCAAGACCACCATCCTGGAGGCCGTCGCCGGGCTGCTGGCCGTGGCCGAGGGACGGATCCTCCTTGGGGGGCGGGAACTGACGCTCGCGGGGCGGGCGGAGCGCGCCCACCGGCTTCCGCTCTGGGCGCGGGAGGTGGCACTGCTGCGCCAGGACCCCGGACTCTTCCCGCACCTCACCGTCCTGCAGAACCTGACGTACGCCGTCGGGCGCCACGACGACGGCGAACTGGCTCGGCTCGTCCAGAGCCTGCACCTCGGGGGCTTGCTGTCCGATTCGCCGCGTCGCATCTCCGGAGGGCAGGCCCAGCGGGTGGCCCTGGGCCGGGCGCTCATCTCCCGCCACCGGGTGCTGTTGCTCGACGAGCCATACACGGGACTGGACGCGCCCCTGCAACGCGAGTTGACCCAACTGGTTCGCGATCAGGTCGCGGCACGGGAAGTTCCGGCGGTCCTCGTGGCCCATGAACTCACCCAGGCCCAGGCCTTCGCCGACCGCCTAGGCGTACTCGACCAGGGTCGAGTGCTGCAACTGGGGACACCGAGCGAGGTCGTCCGTCACCCGGCCACCCCGCGCGTGGCGGAGTTGCTCGGCTACCGCGGCTTGATTCCCGTCATCGTCCTCGGCCGTCCACTGCTGGCCGCCGTGCATCCCGAGCGCGTGTGCTTCGGCGCCCGTCCGGAACGTGGCCCGGTGGTGGAGGGCCGCGTCGTGGCCGGCCGGCCGTCCGGTACGGGCTGGGAGGTGGACGTCGAGATCGCGCCAAGCATGCCCGCAGCCGCAGCGCCTGGCCGGGGAGGGGGCTCCGGCGTGGCGCCACGCCCCCGGCTCAGCTTTCGGAGTTCCGAACTTCCCGCCGGGTCGGGGACCGACGTCGTGCTCACGCTACTCGACCCGCCGCTCTTCGCTCGGGCCGCGGTGGACGGCGCCCGGCCGCCAGACACGGCGTAGGCGCTACGCGCGCCGGGGCGGGATCGCCGGATACGACGAGGAGGGAAGACCATGCACGGTGGCGGCAACGGCCCAGGGGACGGTCCCCGGCGCAGCGCGGCGGATGCCAATGTTCCGGTCGCTGGGCCGTCGGCGCGGGTGACCGAGGAGGCCACCCGGCGCGACGGCACGCGCGTACGCCTGGCCCGGATCGGCCTGGGCCTCTCCCAACAGGAGTTGGCGCAGGCGGCGGGCGTGAGCCGCCAAGCGGTGGCGGGCGTGGAGGCCGGGCGCTGGGACCCGTCCCTGCGGGTGGCGCTGGCCCTCGCGCAGGCCTTGGGTCAGCGGGTAGAGGATCTGTTTGGACCCCCCAGGCGCCGCCCCGCTCTGGCGGCCACCCTCCTCACCGAGCCGGAAGGGCCCGGGCAGCAACGCGTCGATCTGGCCCAGGTCGGCGAGCGGACTGTGGCCCTTCCCCTGGCGGGCGATCGGACCTTCCGGGCCGGCTTCTCCCCGGCTGGCGGCGTGTTGGTCGACGCGCCCGCGCCGCAGGGCGACTCCCGCGTCATCCAGCCGGCCGGGCCGCTTCGCCCAACCCTGGTGGTGGCCGGATGTGATCCAGCCCTGCCGTTGCTCGCCGGGCCCTTGTCCATGCTGGAACAGCCCCTTGGCCTGGCCTGGTGGCCCTGCAGCAGCCGCGAGGCGGCCAGACTGGCCGCCGCCGGCTTGGTGCATGTCGCCGGTGTGCACGTGGCGGAGGAAGCTGTCAGCCGGATATCGGCCGACGGCTGCGAACGGGCCTTGGGGCTGGCGGGCCGGTTTGCGGACGGGCCCGCCGCCGAAGTGATCGGCTTCTCCATCTGGGACGAGGGTCTGGCCTTCCGGCCGGGTCTCGCGGTGGTCGATGTATCCGACGTGGCGGAGCGCCATCTCCGTTTCATCAATCGCGAACCGGGTTCGGAGGCACGCTCGCTGGTCGAGTCCGAGTTGCGGCGGTGGCGATTGGGCCCCGGGGACATCACCGGCTTCGATACGGCCGTCCGCGGGCACATGCTCGTCGCGGCGGCAATCGCCGCCGGCCTGGGCGATGTCGGCGTGACGACGCAGCCCGCCGCCCTGGCCTACCGGCTGGACTTCGTCGCGCTCGCCGCGGAACGCTCGCTGCTGATCATCCCTCGGAAGGTGCTCGCCACCCCCGAGGCCCGTGGCCTGGCCCGCGTGCTGGCGTCCTCCGCCCTGCAGGACCAGTTGGCCGTCCTCGCCGGCTACCGGGGTCTTTCCACCTGCGGCGAGCCGGTCGCCTCCCTGGGTGCCTGAGACGTGGGGGCCCGCGCCGGCCTCTCCCGGGCGAAAGCCTCGGCGACGACCGCCGCGGGCCGAGATCTAGCCGTGCCAGACCTCGATCATGCTGGGCGGGGGCTGCCAGGCGGGGTCGCCGGCGGTGTCGCGGGCCACGGTGCGGATCGCGCTGAGGGCGCCCAGCGGTGTGGTCCCCTCCGCCCCGACGTTCAGCCGGTAGAGGACGTCCGCGGACTGGCCCTGCAGGTTGCCCCACCCCAGCTTGGCGGCGAACAGGTAATGGAACCCGGCCGAGTGCAGAAGGCGGATGAGCCGTGGGCGGTAGTCCCCAAACGGGTAGGCGAAGGCCTGCAGAGGCGCGTGCGCGTATGGGGTCAGGGCGCGCTGGGCGTGCAGGAGGTCCGCCGCGACCGCCTGATCATAGCTGGCCAGCGACTCCTGCTTCCCCGTCGCCGGGTTGTAGGCGCGGCCGATGTCCGCCGCCTCCGAGGTGTTCGGCCCGACCGCCACGCCGGTGTGGACGTTCCATCCCTGCGTGCCGATGCTGATCAGGCCGGAGGCCACCATGGTCTTGACGTCAGCGCTGGTCAGGGTCTGGAGGCCGGCGGGCGCGTAGCCCGGCGTCAGCCAACTGCCGATAAGGAAGAGCGTGGCCGGATACCCGTACTTCTTGAGGAGCGGGAAGGCGTCGGTGTATTGGCTGAGGTAGCCGTTGTCGAAGGTGAGCAGCAGCGCGTTGGGAGGCACCGTGGCCTGACCGTTGACGAAGGCGATGAAGCGGGAGAGCGTGATCACGTGGTAGCCGTCCTGGTGAAAGAGCGCCAACTGCGCGGCGAAGTCGGCGGGGGTGATGTCGTCGCCGGGGATCGGCGTCGTCAGGAATTCATGATACATGAGCACGATGACCTCGTTCTTGTACCCGGACGCGCCCCACTCCGGCACGAGATGCCCCACCGACGGCGCATGCGGGGCCGTCGACGCGGTGGCCGTAGAGGCGCTCCCCGAGGAGGCACCGGCACCCGTTGCGGAAGCTCCAACCGCCGCGGTAGACGTGGCGGATGAGGCGGATGAGGCGGCCGCAGAGGCCTGGGGCCGCGAGGAGGAGGAGGTACGCGCGACGGTCACCGCCGCCTGCGGTGCCGCCCCAGGGCTCGTCGGGCGCGCCACCGTCCCCACCAGCCCCAGGACCACGACCAGTCCCAGTGTGCTGCGCGCCGCCGCCCCTCCACCGCCGCTCCCGCGCATGTCGCCGCCCTCCCCTGGACGGCCCGGCCTCGTGCCCCGGACCGCGCCGCCGCCTCGACGCCTCCCCACCCGCTCCTCTGGAATCGTTCGCCCCGTCCGCGGCCGGGGCTTTCAAAGGTCTGGACGCCCGATGCCCGCCGTGGGTTCCCGGCCCGCGACGCGCGCGTCGGGCGGAACGGCTCAGATCAGCGCTCGGCGCCCAGCGCCACGAGGACGTTCTCCACCTCGCCGGCGCCGACGTCGGGGGCCACCGTGACCTCCCCCGGGCGCACGGGGAGGATCCAGTGGATCCGACCGTCGAACTGCTTCTTATCCAGACGCATCGCCGCGATCAGATCCTGGGCCGCCAGGCCGGGGATGCGTGTCGGCAACCCGACTCCGGCCAGCAATTGCTCAAGCCCCGCCTGCCACCGCTTCCCCCAGATGCCGCGCCGCAGGGCCAGGGCGCCCGCGGCCAAAAGCCCCACAGACACCGCCTCGCCGTGGCGCAGCACCCCGTACCCGGCGACGGCTTCCATGGCGTGGGCCAGGGTGTGTCCCAGGTTCAGCACCATGCGGGCGCCCGTCTCCTCGCGCTCATCGGCCGCCACCACGGCGGCCTTGATGCGGCAGGAGCCCGCCACCAGCCGCGAGAGCGCGGCCCCGTCCCGCCCCAGCAGCTGCCCACGCTGGCGGCGGATGAACCCATAATAGCGGGCGTCCGCCAAGATGCCGCACTTGATGGCCTCCGCCAACCCGGCCACCAGATCGGGCGCCGGCAGCGTGTCCAGGGTCTGCACGTCGCACCAGACCAGCCGGGGTTGGTGAAAGGCGCCGATCAGGTTCTTGCCGCGGGGATGGTCGACACCGACCTTGCCCCCGACCGAGGAGTCGATCTGGGCCAGGAGCGTGGTCGGCACCTGCACCCAGGGCAGCCCCCGCATAAACGTGGCCGCCACGAAGCCCGCCAGGTCGCCGGTCACCCCGCCGCCCAGGGCCACCACCCAGGACCGGCGGTCCAGACCCGCCTCCAGGCAGGCGTCATAGAGCCGTGCCGCCCCCGCCAGGCTCTTGCTGGCCTCGCCCGGAGGCACGAGCACCAGGCGGGTGTCGAAGCCCGCCGCGTGCAGGCTGGAGGCGACGAGGGGGGCGTGGCTGTCCCCCACGTTCCCGTCCGCGACGACCAGGGCCCGCCGTCCGGGACCGAGCCTGGCCACTGCCGGCCCCAGGCCGCCGAGCGTGTCCACCCCGATGCGGATGTCGTAAGAGCGGGGCCCGAGGTTGACCCGAACGGTGCGCACGTCCTCACCCCTGTCCCCAGCGCCGCCCCTGGACACCCACGAGTTCCAGCAGTGCCCGTGTCGCACCCCGCTGCCCCAGTTCGCTGGTGTTCAGTTCCAGGTCGGCCTCCGCATACAGCGGGGCCCGGGCCTTCAGCAGTTCTGAGATGCGCGCCAGCGGATCCGGCGTATCGAGCAACGGGCGATGCGCGCCCGCCCGCCGCCCTCCCACGCGCGCCAGGATCACCTCGGGCCGCGCGTGGAGCGCGATCAGCAGACCGTTGGCGCGCAACGCGTGCAGATTGTCCGGATTGGCCAGGGCACCCCCGCCCGTCGCCAGGACATACCCCGTCGCGCTGGCGGCCTGCGCCACCACCGCCGCCTCGTGGCGCCGGAACCCCACCTCGCCCTCCCGGGCGAAGATCTCGCGGATGGGCGACCCGACGCGCGCCACCACCAGGGCGTCCGTATCGCGGAAGGGCCGGCCGAGCACCCGCGCGACGGCTCGGCCGAGCGTGCTCTTCCCGGTCCCCATGAACCCCACCAGCACCAGATTGCGCGCCCCCAGGGCCGCCAGCGCCCTGGACCGCAACTCGCGCTCCGTCAGCGGGCCATCACCCGCCGCCGGTACGCCTGCAGGTGGTCCTGCACTTCCTCCAGGCTGTCTCCGCCGCACTTTTCCAGCAACTCCTGCGCGAGCACAAAGGCCACGACGGCCTCTGCCACCACGGACGCCGCCGGTACCGACGTGATGTCCGAACGCTCGTAGCCCGCGGCGATCACCTCGCCGGTCCGCATATCCACGCTGCGAAGGGGGCGCAACAGCGTGGGGATGGGCTTCATGGCCACCCGCACGACGATCGCCTCACCGTTACTGATGCCACCCTCGATGCCGCCCGCCCGGTTGGTGGGGCGGACGTAGGCGGAGGCGGCCGCACCGTCCCCCGCACCCGGCAGGATCTCGTCGTGCACCTGCGACCCACGCAACTTCGCCGCCTGCCGGCCAATGCCCACCTCGACCGCCTTCATGGCCTGGATGCTCATCAGCGCGCCGGCAAGCCGCCCGTCCAGGCGTCGGTCCGAAGCCGCATGGGACCCCAGTCCAACCGGGACCCCCCAGGCCACCACTTCGATCAGCCCGCCGAGTGTGTCCTTGGCCATGGTGGCGGCGACGATCGCCTCATGCATGGCCGCCGTGGCCTCCGGACTCCAGCACCGGCAATCCGACGCCTCCACGGCCGCGGCGAGTTGCGCGGCGTCCCAGCCGTCGGGCGGCGGTGGCGCCTCCGCCGGTCCCAGGGCCACCACGTGCCCCTGTACCCGGATGCCGATCGCCGCCAAGAGTTCCCCCGCGATGGCGCCCACCGCCACGCGCGCGGCGGTCTCTCGGGCGCTGGCCCGCTCCAGCACGTCCCGCAGATCGTCCCGCCCGTACTTCAGCGCCCCGGCCAAGTCGGCATGTCCCGGCCGGGGGCGGTGCAGGGCCTTGGCCGCGGCCCGTTCGGGATCGATGTCTTCGGGACGCGGGCCCAGGACGCCGCGCCAGTTCTCCCAGTCGCGGTTGGCCACCACCATCCCGATCGGGCTCCCGATGGTGACCCCGCCCCGGATGCCCGCCACCACCTCGACCCGGTCCTTCTCGATCTTCTGCCGCCCACCGCGACCGGGACCCTCCTGGCGGCGGCGGAGCAGGGCGTCCACCCGCTCCAGACGCACGGACACGCCCGCCGGCATGCCCTCCAGAATGGCCAGCAGCATGGGCCCGTGACTTTCGCCGGCTGTAAGGTAGCGCAGGATCCGGAATCGCCCCCCTGCGGCGCACGCCGCGCGTGTTTCGGGCTAGCCGCCGACGCCGACGTTGACGGTGGAAAAGGGCGGTATGTCGGTGTCCTCCACCAGGCCCCGCTCCACCAACTCTCTCCAGGACTGGTCCAGGCTGCGCATCCCGTGCCGCGCGCCGGCGCGCAACAGGGCGGTCACCTGAGCGCGCTTGCCGTCCCGTACCAGGGTGCGCACCGCGGGGGTGCCGATCAACACCTCGAAGACCGCAATCCGGCCCCCGCCGGTGCGCGCCAGCAGGACCTGCGCCACGGCACCCTCCAACACGCTGGCCAGTTGCCACGAGATCTGGGCCTGCTGCTCGCTGCGAAACAGCCCCACGATGTACTCCAGCGCGGACGCGGAGTCAGGCTGGCGCACGACCGCAATGACCAACTGGCCGGTGCCGGCGGCCGCCAGAGCGGTCTGCGCGGTGTCGGCATCATGGAGGTCGCCGACGACGATCACGTCTGGATTCTGGCGCAGCGCGGCGCGGAGCGCACGCGGAAAGTCCATGCTGTCCACGCCGATCTCACGTTGGTTGATGATGCTGCGCCGGTGGCGGTGCAGGTACTCGACCGGATCTTCCAGCGTGATCACGTGGGCTGCGCGTTCGCGATTGATGCAGTCCACCATGGCGGCCACGGTGGTGGACTTGCCGCTGCCCGTCCGGCCCGCCACCAGCACGAGTCCGCTCTCCCGGAGCGCCAACGCCCCGACCCCATCCGGAGCGTTGAGCGCCGCCACATCCGGAATCGTCGACGAAATCGGGCGGATCGCCAGGGAGATGCTGCCCCGCTGTCGGAAGGCCGCGACGCGAAACCGTCCCACGCCGCGGAGGCTGTACGAGAAATCGACCTCTCCCCAGTGCTCGAGGTGCTCCAGTTGCGCTGGCGTTGCCAGATGGCGGAGGGCGCCCTCACAATCAGCGACGCTCAGGGGCGCGTCGTCATACCGTACCAGTTCTCCACCGATCCGGTGGACCGGCGGCACCTCCACCGCGAGGAGGATGTCCGAAACGCCCTGCTCGGCGGCCGCGCCCAACAGGGAATCCAGGTCGAGCACTCTGCACCTCCGGATGGCGCAACACGCCTGTCCGATGCTTCTCCCGCGCGGCAGCAGATCCTTCCGGTTCCGGCGGCGGCCGACAGTGCGCTGGCAGGGGATGGCGCCGTGCCGGCGTGTGATCCGGCGGGCTGAGCGCGCCGCGCCATCAACCCCGCCGGTGGGCCAGTTCGGACCGGGCGGCGCCCAGCATCACATCTACCGGCCCGTCGGCACCGAACCACAGGCCCCAGGCCAGGGCCGCCTGCCAGGCGAGCATGCCCAACCCACCCAACGTGCGCAGCCCCAGAGAGCGCGCGCACACCAGGAACGGGGTGTCCTCGGGCGCATATACGATGTCGCAGACCAGCGCGTGCGGTGCGAGCCGCCCAAGCGACGCGTCGGCCAACGGCATGCCCTGCCCGCCCATCCCCACGGTGGTGCAGTTGACGACCAGCCCCGCTTCGGGCAGCACCGCGTCCAGGTCAGAGATATCCAGCGCCGCCACCCGGGGGCCCAGGTCCGCAGCCAACCGCCGCGCGCGTTCGGGCGTCCGGTTGTGCACGGACACGCGGGCCCCCGACGCGGCCATGGCGTGCGCGATCCCGCGGGCCGCGCCACCCGCGCCCAGGAGCACGACCCGCTGGCCCGTGGGGAGCCATCCGGCCTCGGTGCGCAGGGAGGCCAACAGCCCTGCGCCGTCGGTGGTGTCGGCGCTGATGCCGCCGTCGGCGTCGAAACGCAACGTGTTCGCCGCGCCGGTGGCCGCCGCCGCCGGGCTGCGGCGGGTTGCCAGGGCGCAGGCGCGCTCCTTAAGACCGACAGTCACGTTGCAGCCGGTGAAGCCCAGTGCCGCCAGGCCCGCCAGCGCGGCTTCCAGGCGCTCGGGCGCCACCGGGCAGGCGATATACCGCCCGGGGCGGGCGGCGGCCGCCAGCGCCGCCTCGTGCATCACGGGAGACAGGGAATGCGCCACCGGGTGGCCGAGGACGGCCAGCAGCGACACCGGAGGGCTGCAGGCTTCGCCCTGCGCGCTCACAGCGGCGATACGCCACCCCGGCCGGACAGACGTTGGAGCCAGACGCGCTCCACCAGGCGCACCATACGGGTCGCCATGAACTCGCGCCGGCCGCGTGGCCGCACCAGGATGGTCCACAGGCCGGCGCGCTTACCGCCGAGGACATCGGTGAACACCTGATCCCCGACCACCCCGACCTCGGACCGGTCACGGCCCAGCAGGGCCACGGCGCGAAGGTACGCCGCCCGCCCGGGCTTGCCGGCGTGCGCGATCCAGGGTACATCGGCGTTGAGCCCGCGGCAGAACGCGCGCACACGTTCCGGACCGTTGTTGGAGACGATGCAGAGGGCGAACCCCTCGTCCTGCAGGCGCCGGACCCATGCGGCCACCGGTGCCTCGCAGTTCGCGTCGTTCCAGCGCGTGAGCGTGTTGTCCAGATCGATGATCAGGGCGGTCAACCCGCGCGCCCGCAAGCGCTCCGGGGTGATGGCGGTGACATCGGGCATCATGGCGTCGGGCACCAGCAGCCCTGCGGCCATTGCTCGGCCTCCTTCCGCAGGGATTCTAGCATTGCGGGGGGCCGCACGGACTGCTCTTGGGAAAGCACCGGCCCGCGTGCCGCGCCTTGGGTCCCATCAGGGATCGCGCTCCTTCTGCAGTTCGCGGCTGATCTTCCGCATGGCCTTCTTCTCGATGCGGCTCACGTATGAACGGGAGATCCCCAACTCCTTGGCGATCTCGCGCTGCGTCCGGCGCTCGGCGCCCCAGAACCCGTAGCGCAGTTGGAGCACCTCGCGTTCGCGCCGCCCCAGGCGCGAGAGGATGAGCGCCGCCAGCCGTTGGGCCTGTTGACTGCGGGCCACCCGATCCTCCACGCGTTCGGACTCGTCGGGGAGGATGTCCAGCAGGGTGATCTCGTTGCCCTCCCCGTCCCGGCTCACCGAGTCCCCCAGGAACACCTCGTTGCGGGTCTTACGCATCACGCGGAGGTGCATGAGGATCTCGCTCCTCATCCCCACTACGCGCGGGAGGGCCTGGAATCCTGGCGCGCACGACCAGCGTCGCCTCGTGGACCGCGACCCCTACGACGAGTTGGCGCACCAGGAGGCGACGCCGTTCAAACGGCAACTGGGCGAGCGCGCCGCCAGCCAACCATTCCCCCGCCCACGCCCGTATCCGGTCGACATCGTCCGCCCGAGGCTGGGCGACGCTGACTTCCAACTCACGCCGCCTCGCCGACAGCTCTTCGATCCGTTGCCGGATGCGCTCCAGGGCGTCCAGGCACTCGTCGGGCCCGGCCAGGTGCCGCTCCAGCACGGACAGGATGTTGCGCTTGCCCTGCTCCGCGGTCCGCAGTCCATGCTCGACCTGGCGGATCTCATCCCGCAACTGTTCCTCCAGATCGTTGGACTCGCCCGTCACTGCGCTGACAAGCAATTCCGGATCGGCGATCCAACCCGCCACCCTGGTCCAAATCGCCTCCTCCAGGGGCTCAGCATGGACGAACCGCCCGCAGCCGGTCGTCTTGGCACCCGCCCAGGAGCGGCGGCATGTATAGCCACGTACCTTCATGCCCCAGGTGCTTCTCCTGGTCCCAGCCATCGGCACCGCGCAGACGGCGCAGGTGACCAGGCCCGAAAGGAGATAATCCGACCGGGGATGGGTATGCATCAGTCGCTGTGCCTGGGCCAGAATCTCCTGCGCCCTGCCCCAGAGCGCCTGGTCCAGAATGGCCGGTACCGGTACGGGGATCCATTCCTCGCGTGCCCGCACGCGCATGGCGTGCCGCTGGCCTGAGGCCAGGTGCCGGTTCAACCCCATGCCTTCGCAGTCCAGGCGGTTGGCATAGAACGTGCCCGTATAGACGGGATTCTGGACGATCTGCCGCACGACAACCCTGTGCCACGCGGGGGCCCCCCTGCGCGTGGGCACGCCCTCCTGCGTCAGTCTGTGCGCGATCCCGTTGATCCCCATGCCTTCGTTGACCAATAACTGAAAGATGCGCCGCACGACGTCGGCCTCCGCGGGATTCACCACGAGCGTCTGCCGCTCGGTGTCGTATGTGTACCCGTAGGCGGCGAACCCGGACGGCATCTTGCCCGACTTGGCCTTCTGACGCCGCCCGGCCATGGTCCGTTCGCGGATCTTCTCCTTCTCGTACTGGGCTACAGCGCCCCGTAGCGCGTAGAAGAGTTGCCCTTCAGGCGTGTTGCGCCACTCGAAGTTGACGAACTCCAACCGCGCGCCAGCGGCTTCGATCTCGTCCGTCACGAGGAGTTGGTAGGCCAGCTTCCGCGCAAGACGATCTGGGTCATAAACGACGATGAGACCGACCGCGGCTGCCTTGACCGCAACCCGGAGAGCCGAAAGCCCGGGACGGTCCAGGATCGCGCCTGAGACCCCTTCGTCGGCGTACTCGCGGACCTCGGACGCACCCAGGTCCATCGCCCGTTGACGACACTGCTCCCTCTGATGCCCAAGACTGTATCCGTGCTCCGCCTGCTCGTCCGTGGACACCCGAACGTAGATGGCTGCGATCAGGGCGGGGACACCTCCGTTGGAGGATGCGCCGGCTGTCGCCTCATGTCCTGTCGCTCCGCCGCCCATCGGCGGAACGGCTCTGCGAGGAGATGCACCGCGCGCCGCATCGCTTCCGCGGCTTCCTGGGGCGTACTCGCCGGAACGACCTGAATCGAACGCCAGGGCTCGACGGCATGGCGCGCCGTGCGCGGCATGTCGGGCTCCCCCCCTCCGTCCGAGGCATATGCAGGCTGGAACCTGTCCCGTGCACGGGCCAAGACGGCTATGCATGGACCAGGCGCCCACGAAAGCAGCACCCCCCTCACGGGCGCGGCCAGCGTGCGGGAGTGCGGGTGGTGGATGGCGAATCAGGCACGGACGATGGTGTGCGCGTCGCCCTGCCGCCAACTGGCAGGGCCCAGCGGCAACGTTGCGCCGGGTTCGGGGGACGAGGCGGCAACCATGCGAGTGGCTTGGTGGACCGCCCTGGCCGCGCTCCACGCCTGCCGCGGCAGGGGAGCGCCTTGCGGTACGCCGCAACGCTCACAGTAGGGGGCCTGTCGACGTGGATGACGACGCGGAACGCGCGCCGGAGGTGCTGGCGGAGGAGGAACCCGACGCGCTGCGGCGGCGTGGCGCGCTGCGGGCCGGGGTGGCTGCGGCGGCGCTGGGAGCCGCCGGATGGGCCTTGGCTGGATGTGGTCCGGTGCGCGCGGCGCATGCCACGGCGGCCACCGTCCCGCCTACCGGCGGGGCCTTCGATGTGCGTGCCTACGGTGCGGTGGGGGACGGCCAGCACGACGACACGGTGGCGATCCAGCAGGCAATCGCCGCGGCGCAGAAGGCGGGCGGGGGTGTCGTCTACCTACCGCAGGGGGCGTACGTGGTCAGCGCCCAACTCGGCATCGCCGCCTCGGGGGTGACGCTCCAGGGCGCCGGGACGGGGGCGACCACCATCAAGGTGGCCAGCGGTTATTCCAACGGCGACGTGGTCCGCTTCAGCAACCTGGCGGGCGGTGCGGTGCGCGACCTCACCATCGCGGCGCCCGCCCAGCGGGCTGGGGGCGCCGCGGTACATATGGCGACGGCCAGAGAGATCCACGTCCGGGATGTCAACATGACCAACATGTATGTCGGCGTCCTGATCGACGGCACCTGTGTTCTGAACTACATCGACGGCGGTTACTGGGTCAATTTCACGTCGGGCGGCGTCGGTGTCTGGATCAACACATCTGGCAACGATCAATACATCTCCAATCTGGTCATCAACAACACCGCGACCCCGTCGGCCGAGCCACTGGCGGGGTTGCGCATCCAGGGGTCGGGCGCCGTCTGGTGCCACCAATGTGATATGATCCACGCGCAGAACGGTCTGTTGATCGATCCACCCTCGGGCTCGAACGTCACTTGGTGCTTTTTTACCGACTGCGCCTGGGACACGTGCGGCTATCGCTGCATGATGATCAACCCGGCTTCCGGGGCGACAGTGCGTGGCATCAACTTCGAGAACTGCTGGTCGTCCACGGCGCAGACGTTCGACGGCTGTTACATCAGCGGACCGACCGACGGCGTGCAGTTCGTCGGCCACCGCTTCTTCAACAACAAAGGCAACGGCCTCTTGGTGGTCGGCCCCGCTGCTAACGTCTTTGTCGACGCGTCGGGCGCGTCTGGCAACAACCGCGGTTCCAGCGGTTCGAGCGGGATCGCCTTCACCGGCAACTGCAGCTGGTTTGCCGTGCGCAACAGCCGCGCCGGCGCCTATTCGGGATTCGGGGTGAGCCAGGCGAACGGCATCCTGGTGAACGCGGGGTGTGACAACTATATACTGACTGGCAACATCACCCACGGCAACCAGGTCGGTATCAGCGATGCGGGCGGACCGACGAAGGTGGTGGCGGACAACCTCTGAGCCTGCCGCACCGGTACCGGACGATTCGGCGATGGTAGCCAACAGGACGCCTGTCACAGGTCGATCTCCTGTGTTCCGCGGTGGCGCACTCGCCAAGAGTGCCGCTAGGTTGTGGGCAATGCCGGCGATGGACATGACGTTTCCGATCGCCTCGCGCTCCCGGTGAGCGCATGGAGAACCCTCCATTCTCCGGTGCGCCTTCCATCTCCAGATGGCCCGAGACAATATGGCCTGCTTCGTGGGCCGCCGTGAACCGTAGGCGGGCTGGGTCTTGACTCGCGTCCAACAACGACAGGGACGTTTCCCGACTCTGCAACCCACACCCCGATAGGGTCAAGAATACCTTAGACGTGCCAGCACCGCAAGAATCGCCTGGGCTACCAACCGAGAAAGCGAGCAAGAAGGCGCGCATCTCCACACCACACAGAGATGGACGGGGGCGCGCGAATGCATCGAGCGCATGACGGTGCACCGCCGGTATTTATGAGGTGAGCGTGATTCCCTCGTCATAGTGTTGCCCCGTCATGGTCCTGGGCGTGTAGGCCAGAGTTTCCGTACCGGATTTGCCACCCGTAATAGCATATTGAACGGCGGGAAGGGGCGAGCGCAGCTCAGCAAAGTAAGTACCGGCCGGAACCTGCTTTCCGCTCGCATCCTGGCCACTCCACTGAAACTGCAAATGCGCTCCACCCTGCACCGTGTGCAAAGGGGGCAGAATGCCTCGCCAGACAACCCGGCCGCCATAGGTGTACCCGGTGGTTCCGTTGGCTTGGTGAACAGGAACACCCATGCAGATACTGACCTGAAACGTCATCGGTTGGGTCAATGTCACCCGGGAAGAGTAGGCGGCCGCTTGGTCGACCTGCAACTCCAATGTTACCGGGCTAGCGACCCTCGCATTGACTGGATCCCCCATCCCAACGGCGATGGGATAGCCATTCCACTCGGCTGAGGGCCCCCCGAGCGACCACTGCGCCTGCACGTGCGTAGGTGCCACGTTTGACGGTGGTGTGTAAGATTGTGCTGACCCCACCGTCGACGGCGTGGCGCCAGTGGATGTTACTGCGTGTTTTCCACCGGAGGTGCTTCCAGAACTAGAACTGCCAGTGCTTGGGGAAGTTTTCTGTGTCGGCGAAGTCGGGGTCGTGCCAGCCGTCGCCGAGGTGCTGGAAACGGACGACGGAGTCTGAGATGTTGAACTGTGCGGAGAGGGTGCGGACAAATCCTTTTTCGCCACAACGGCGGTGGCAGATGTCCTCGTCTGCGATAGTGTCAAGGACACGGTCAAAAGGGTCGCGGCAACGATTGCCGCACCCCCAACGCCTGACCGCCTAGCCGAAGGGCTCTGAAACCAGTTCACCATCTGGATTCTCCTCCTGTTGAGAGATCCCTTGCGCATCATCCCCGCAACGCTCGGCATCCGAGGGTCGTGTACCCTTGTCAACTCCAGGACGCGGATCAGCGTACGCCCGTACTCGCTCGCCGTCCCCTCTGCGATCCGCCCCACCGTGGCCGCATCGCACGCGAGTTCTTGCGCGTCCGCCATCTGGCCGAAGCT
>JAJZWQ010000082.1 GCA_021846605.1 Bacillota bacterium
GCCGGTGACGATCGGCCAGGCGCGCAGCAGAAGCCCCTGGAACGGACGGGGGGGCAGGTGCGTCCACGTCGATAGGTTTTGGCGCAGGTAGGTATTCAGGGACGAGAAGGGGCTGTCTGCCAAGACGCCCGCGATCTCGCTGCTTTGCTCCGCCGCCATCAGGGCGACAGCCCCACCCGACCCATAGCCGAGCAGGACGATGGGAGCGGCCTGGGCAATGCGGTACCGGGCGTAGCGCACGGCACCCAGGACATCGTCGACTTGCTGCGGTCCCGCCAGCGCCACCCCGGGCTGGGATTGGCCCACGCCCTGGAGGTCAAACATCAGGACGTTCCAGCCCTGCCCCTGCAGGTACTGGGCCAGGGGTAATCCCAGCCCCCCCAACAGGCGGTTTTGGCCGCGGGCGGCGACCAGGATCGCCGTGGCGCCTGTGCCCCCCGGCGCCGGGATCCACCAGCCGCTAAGTGTGGCGGTGTTGGACGCGTTGTCGAAGGCCGCGGTGGCAAAACCGAGCCCCACAGCCGCCGGGGTGGTCGTCGGTACCCGGCGGGCCGGATGGGCCAGCCGCGACAACTGCACAACTGGTACGGCGCAGAGGACAATGAGCAGGACGAGCACCACGACGGCCACGATCCCCAAAAGCGCTCCGGCCCCACCGCGCCGGCTGCGGCCCCAATACGGCTCCGGCCCCTTCGGCGTATGGCGGAGCGACCAGCCATCCAAGCTGTCCCGGCTGTCGATCAGGGGTCCCCCCCGCCGGAAATCAGATCTCGAAGTCGACGGCAAGGATGTCGGCACAGCGTTCCTGGATGATTGCCAAGATACGGAGGTGGTCCGGGTGCGACCGGTAGGCGGCCAACTGCTCCCGGTCCGCGACGCGCACCCGCAGGACTAGGTCGTAGCCATGCGCCCGCTCCGGACTGAAGTTCCACCCACACTGCAGCACCTGGATCGCCGGCACGGTCGCGGGCAGCCCCCGCAGTCGCGACAGAAGGTCGTCCCCATCGGCCCGAGGAATCTCCGGCTTCAGCCGCAGCAGGACAACATGCTCAACCAAGTGATCCCCCCACAGCCCCGGTCGAGGCTTGGCAGTTTATGCGATTCGCTAGAGCCAGGCCCGGCCCCTGCCTGCCTGGCCCTTCCTGGTATACACTCCGCCCCATGCATTCTTCCCTGGCCCGTCGCATTGGCGGCGTCCTGGGTGACCGGGAGCTGGGCCCGGTCGCGCAAAGCCTGTTCCTGCACGGGCTTGGGCAGGGGATGACCATCCCGCTGCTCGCCCTCTGGATCACACGGACCTACCACGGGGGGCCAGGCCTGGTCGCCGGCTACTTCGCCTGTTCCGCCCTCGGCGGGCTGGTCCTGAACCCGTTGCTCGGGCGGCTGTCGGATGCCGCAGGGCGCCGAAGGGGCACGGCGGCGCTGGCCGCCTTCGTCCAGGCGGCGGCGGTGACAGTCCTGGCGCTGCATCCCCCGTTTGCGCTGGTGTTGGCCGACGCCGCAGTCTTCTTCTCGGCCCAGGTCCAACCACACCTGTTCAGCCTCGTCCACGACCACCTGGGCGAGGGCGACGCCCAACGGCCGCGCGGGTTCACGCTGGCAACCCTGCGGGCCGTGGTTTCGGCCGCTTGGGTGGTGGGCGCGCCGCTCGGCGGGTGGCTGGTGGGGCGCGGCTTCGCCGCCGTCTTCCTCGTGGCGGCGGCCCTCCAGGTGGCCAGCGCCGTCCAGACCCTGACGCGGTGCCACGAGCAGTCAGGCACTGCAGCCGAGGCTCGCCACCGCGCCTCGACCAAGACCGTGCGCTGGGCGCCGCTACTGCTCTTCGGCCTGGCCACGACGGTTGCCATTGCCGGCAACACCGCCAAGCTGCAGACGGTGCCCCTGTACCTGGCCCACTTGGGCCTGCGCCCAGTCCTGGCCGGGGCCGTCTTCTCCTGGATGGCATTGGGCGAAATGGTCCTAATGCCGCCGATGGGCCGGCTGGCGGACCGCTTCCCCCGCAGGCGCCTGGTCACCCTGGGAACGCTGGGCGGGACGGTGTTCTTCGCGGTGTTGGCGGCCGTGCCGCACGTGCTCGCGGTGGTCGCGGCCTTTCCATTTATCTCGTTCTCCATCGCCGCGCTCTACGGCGTCGGCATCGGCTATGCGCAGGACATCGACCCGGCCCACCCCGGGCTTGCGGGGGGCATCTTCTTCGCCGCGCAGGGGGTCGGCCAGGCGATCGGGGGCCCCATGATCGCCGTGGCCCAGGCACACGTGGGGCTACCGGCGGCCTTCGCCGTCCCGGCCCTAGCCACGGCCCTGGGCGCGGTCGGAGTGCTCCTCTCAACCCCGGCCGGGCAGGGGTTCAGGCCTCCCCCGCATCTGACAGGCGCCCGCCGCGCCAGGCGCGCGTGAGCCGCCGGCGGCTGCCGTAGCAGGGGGGAACCATGACGATTGGCGTCGAATGGTAAACCCGGCCACCCGGCCGGGGGAGGGACGCCATGCAGCCGCGCCGCCACCGCCGCACGCACGACGAGAGGGTCCGCCGCCGGCCGCACTGGGGCAGGATCGGCGCGATCGTCGGCGTCATCGTCCTAGGCGGCGTGGCGATCGTTTGGCGGCTCCAGCGCCACCCCAATCCGCCTGCGGCACGGGCGGCGGGTTCCCAGCGCCAGTCCGGCGGCAACGCCGGTTCAGCGTCGCCGGCTGGTGGCACCAGCGGGGTCGCGTCGGTCAGCGGCACAGCGCCGCCCG
Source organism: Bacillota bacterium (assembly GCA_021846605.1). The sequence continues at coordinate 2,737 of JAJZWQ010000082.1, forward strand.
TCGCCCTGACCCTGCGCTGGACCACCCTGGCCACGGCGCAAACCGGTACGGCCATCGGCGCGCAGGAGGACGCCGACGGATCCGTCTGGCTCCTGACGCGGGCCGGCACCACCGATCAACTCTGGCACTTCCGCGGGACGGCCGAGTTGGGGCGATGGGCTGTGCCCGACAGCGCCGCCATCACCGTGCAGACCGTGGGGCCCAATCACGTCTGGCTGGGCTCACCCGGGACCGAAATCGCCTTTTCGAAGACGGCCCACACCTTCCACACCTACGGAGGGGCGGGAACGCTGGCGGTCCGCACCGTGGCCGGCCACAGCGTGGCCCTGGACCTGCCCGGCGGCGGCCAAGTGGCCCCCTCGGCGGCGCCCTATGTCGAGGTTGCACCGCTTGGCGGCACCGGCCGGCGGATCCCCCTCCCCGGCGCCACGCTTCCGGCCACCCTGGACGGCGCCGTGAGCACGGGCCCCGCGGGCAATGCCCTGGTGGCGATCGACGGTCGCGTCTGGGCGGTACCCGTGGCCGGCGGCCCGGCCACGCGTTGGGCGAGCTTGCCCGTCGGCGGCCTGCCCGGGCCCGTGGCCTGGGGGGACGCCAGCCTCTGGTGCCTCATCGGTCCGGTCAACGCCCCAACCGGCATCGACCAGATGCAGGCCGGCCAGGCAACAACGCCGCTACCCCTGGGGCGCAGCCATCCGCCTGTGGCCGGCACGCCCCTAACCTTCGCCGACGGCCACCTCTGGTGGGTGACGGTCCACCATCTTTTCGGATATGACCCGGCGAACGGCCATACCGCCCAGGCCAGCCTCCCGGCCGCCACTACGGCGGCCGTGGTGACCGCCAGCCCAGGCGGAGTCTGGATCGCTCAGGGCGGGGAGATCGCACAGGCCAGCCTTGCCACCCAGGGCTAGCCCCGCCCCCCCAATCGACACACTTCGAAAAGGAGTTCGCGGATACGCGCCGTATCCATGCTGGTGACTCTTGCCAACACAACCAGGGAGGGCGGGATGCCCGTGGGACAAAGGCGCTGGAGGCGCAGACGCTGTGTCATGGCGGTGGTCGCGGCGGCGTGCGTCGCGACGGTGGCAGCGGGGTGTGCGCAGGGGAGTGCGTCCGCGTCGCAGCAGCAGTTGACGATCAGCATCCAGGGCGACCCCGGGACGCTCAACCCGGTGCAGGCCTCCACCGCCACCGAGTTTGACGTGCTCAACAATACGATGGAGGGCCTTGTGCGCATCGGGCCCAACGGCGTTCCCCAGGGCGGTATCGCCCGCAGTTGGAAGGTTAGCGCCGACGGCCTCATGTATACCTTTACGCTCCGCAACGCCCGATGGAGCAACGGGGATCCGGTGACGGCGCAGCAATTCGTGGCCGCGTGGCGCCAGGCACTTGACCCTCGCACCGCATCGGCCTACAGCAGCGCCTTCAGCTATATCCAGGGCGCGCAGGCCCTGCTCCAAATGCAATTGCCGGATCAGACCAAGGACCCCTCCGGGTATCAGGCGGCCGTGGCCCAGATCCCCGCGCTGCTGGCGAGCGTGGGCGTCCAGGCCCCCAACGCGCACACGCTGGTGGTCCACCTGGCGCAGCCCACTCCGTATTGGCTTGAACTGACCGCGCTGCCGCCATACTTCCCGGTGGACAGCGCCTTTGTCCAGAAGGTCGGTGCCAGCCACTACGGCGGGTCGGCGCAGGACGTGCTCTCTGACGGCCCGTTCCAGCTCGCGAGCTGGCAGCACGGCGGGCAACTGGTCCTGACCCGCAACCCGGATTATTGGGACGCCGGCGCGGTCCGGCTGCACCAGGTCACCCTGTTGGAGGTGACCGAGCCAGCCACCGAGGTCAACCTGTGGGACACTGGCAAGATCGACATCACCATGCCCTCACTCCCCCAGGGATTCATCAGCAGCTTTAAGGGGAAGACGGGCTTCCAGAGCGCGGCCCAGGCGACCTCGGTGTATGTGGTCACCAACACGCATCAGACGGCCTTCGCCAACGCCCTGATCCGCCAAGCCTTCTCCCTGGCGCTGAACCGGCAGCAACTGGCCCAGGACGTGGTACGCGGCAACGCGCTGCCGGCATACGCCCTGGTCCCGCCGGTCATCGACTATACCCCAGGCAAGGTGTTTTCAAGCCTGGTGGGTAAGGTGCTCCCGCCGACTGCGAACGCTGTCCAGGCCAAGCAGGACCTCAGCCAGGGGCTGGCCGCCCTGGGTCTTAAGCAGATGCCGGCCGTGACCCTGCTGACCCTGAACAACAGCGCCCAGCAGACGCAGGGGCAGGCGCTGCAGGCGATGTGGCAGGCGGTCTTGGGGGTACAGGTCAACCTGGAGCCGCTGGATGCCAACACGTTCTTCGCCGACCTGCAACAGGGCCAATTCGACCTGGGGCTTCTGGGATGGAACGCGGATTACAACGATCCAACCACGTTCCTGAACCTGTTCGCGGGGAACTCCCCCATGAACCTCACGGGCTGGAACGACCCCAGCTTCAACAGCGCCCTGCAGGCGGCACAGGGGACGCTCTCGACCCAGAAGCGCGGGCAGGACCTAGCGGCAGCCAGCCGTGTGCTGCTGTCCCAACTCCCGGCAATCCCCCTGTACTGGACTTCCCGGAACTGGATGGTACAGCCGGATGTCCATGGCTTCGTCGTCTATCCGACGGGCCCGGACTACTCCCTGAAATGGACCTCCATCGGTTGATCGCCCCAAGTGGCGGGAGGGGCTTTGGTGGCTCCTCCCGCCACTTTCCCGCTCGCTAGGCCAGGGCCCCCATGGGATCCCAGGGCTCCAGTTCAATCGGCGGCTGCTCCAGCGCGGCACGCAGTTCGGCCGGTAACCGGTCCGCGCGCACGACCACCTGGTAGAGGTACTCCTCGAACCACGCGTCGCTCATCACCAGGTAGCCGTCCTTGCCCGAGCTCTTCCCCCAGGAGTTCTCCACCTTCCAGCGGACGGGCACACCGTCCACCACATGCACGCCCGTCAGCACCATGGCGTGGGTCATCTTGCTTTCCCCGTAGTCCAGCCGCTGCGCCTTGTTCAGATGGAACGAGACCCCCAGGGCCTCGGCATAGTCGTACAGGGAGGTGTCCATGACACCGCTCTTGGCGTCCGACATCTGCCCCACGTCACAGCCGAACCAGACCGGTTCACCCTCCATGACCTGTTCCTGCGCCAGGCGCTTCAGCGTGCCGATGTCCACGTTCAGGTAGAGCACATTCCTGCCGCCACACACGTTTCCCAGGTACTTGACGGTGTACGTCCGGCCAAACGGCTTGTCGGCCGTCGGCGCGTTGATGACGCTCACGTAGCCGTCCAGATCCAGCGCCACGTAGCGCGCGAAGAACGCCTGCGGAGTGAGGCCGGCCTCGCGGTGAAACGCGTTTTCTTTGTCCCGGTACTCGAAGTCGAACGTGGCGGGCGGCTCGCCCAGGAACTGCACCAGAATGCTGTAGATGTCGGAGAGCATCGCCTCCTTGCGGCGGCGCAACTCCGCAAGCCCAAGGCCATCGCGCTCATGCGCGGTGCGCAGGGCGGCCGCGTCCTCCCGTAGCTTGAGGATCAGGAGGCGGTTCATGCCCCCCGACTCTTTGCTGTGGAACGTCTCCGGCATGACGTACTTCGGCACAACGCCGTGCTTGCGTACCAGATTGGTGAACATGTCCCACTGGCCGCCGTCGTTGAGGGGGCTGTCCAGGAGCCAGGAGACCAGGCGCCCCGTGAGCGGCGCATCCAGAGTCTCCAGGATGGCCTCCAGGAAGTAGTTGGCCCGCTCAAACTTGTCCCAGAACATCTGATAGGGCTGCGAGAGTTCGAAGTCCTTCAGACCGCAATGCTCCTTGACCGGCACGCGCAGCGTGTTGAGACCCGCGAACATCCAGCAGCGGCCCGTGCGCTCCTGGTTGGTAATCGGTCCGGTCTCGATCTCGTGTGAAAAGGTGTTGACCAGGGCATTCTGCACGTCCTGGTCGAGGGCAACGCCCTTGATACCGCTCTGGCGGATCGCATTCGTGGTCGCACGCCTGCTCGGTCCAGCGCGGAAGTCCCCCTGGACGCGACGGATCAGATCCGGATCGAGTGCCCCGGGCACCGCCTGCCCCGTTCCGGTGCCCGGGGCCAGCGTCACGTCTGCCATGTGCATCCCGCCCCGCTCTGTGATGAGGCCGCTTCGGGCGCCGTCTTCTCCACCCGGGATCGGGATCCCTCCGGCGCGCGGCGGCCGCCTCCAATCGTTTCCTGTTGCCTCCGCGCTGCGGGGCCTCCGTGGCGTTGCCGCCTGGCCGTACCGCAAGCGCAGCGGCGGCACCAGGCCCCGCCACCGCCCCTCCAGGTGCGCCATGTCGATCTTGCCGCCGTCTTCGGGCAGTCCACGCAGGAGGATGCCCGAGTCCTCGGTGCCCCCCAGGCTGCGCAGACCACGCCGGGGGACTGGAATCGCGGCCGGCCGCGGTGCATCGTAGGCCCCCTTGGCGATCCCCCGCGCCGTGCATACGTCCGGATGCCGGCCGATCTCGCGGTGGCAGAGCTGTCCCACGAACGGGAAGAGGTCGTGGAGCCCAAAAGCGGTGGCCCACACGTGCCTGCAGGAACATGGCCGGACGTTCGGTGGGAGCTCTGGCCCGCGCGCTTGAACGCCTCGGCCAGCGCCGTGTTGTACAGGTGCAAGGCGGCCTGAAAGCGCTGATCCAAGATCCCGCGCTGGTGGGCGTCGAGGTTGAGCCGCCGGGTGTGGGTGAAGCTTGGTGTGGACATGCGCTTGCCGCCCACCCTGGCCATGGGGCATCACCTCCATGGCAGAGCAGGCCACCCTGGCGCCACAGGGGAACGCCAGTCCCCCTGTGGTTTCGAGGCAGTACCAACTGGGTACCCCCAGGGTGCCAGCGTCGTCCGGCCCAGGCGTCCCTTGGGCCGCGCAGGCGGTTGTTTGCCAGAAGCGGGCGAGCGGATGACGAGGGGGGCCCTGTCTCCGGGCGGGCGCTCTACCCAACGAACTGCTCACCATACCGCAGGGTGGCGTCACCCTTGGTGAACCTTCCTCACCTTACCTTGATCGGCCACGGCGCCTAACGGCGCAGGAAGCGACACCAGATGACAGAACACCCTGCCGCAAAAGGTCGGCCGCCGGGCCGGGTCCGGCGGCGGGGAGGCGATCCCCTCGCGGTACCTCGCCCAGCGGCTCGCGCTGGCAGTCGCCGGCCTCTGGGTGGTCGCCAGCGCCACCTTCCTTCTGCTCCACGCGATCCCGGGGGACCCGTTCTCCACACAGCACATCGGCCGGCAGACCCACGCGCTCTTGGTGAACCGATACGGCCTGGACCTCCCCCTCTGGCGCCAATACGTGCGCTTCTGGGCTAACCTGGCCCACGGCCACCTGGGTTTGTCGCTGGTCGACCCGCAACGGACGGTGGCGCAGGTGATCGTCCAGGGGTTTCCGGTATCCGCGGTCCTGGGGCTGGAGGCCCTGGGCTGGTCGGTGACGGGCGGGGTGGCGCTCGGGATCCTGGCTGCCGTCCGTCCACGCGGTGCCGCAGCCGGGCTCACCCTGGTCCTGACGCTGACGGGCCTCGCGGTGCCCAACTTCGTCTGGGCGCTGGTGCTGGACTGGCTCGTTGGGGCCCACTGGCAACTGTTACCCGTCGCGGGGTGGGGGGGGGTCGGGGAGAGCGTCCTGCCGGCTCTATCCCTGGGGATGGTGTCGCTGGCCCTGGTGGCGCGGCTCATCCGGACGCGGGCGCAGGGGGTGCTGGCCGGCGCGTACATCCGCACCGCCCGGGCGGCGGGGCTGCCGGAGGGCCTGATCCTGCGGCGCCACGTCCTGCGCAACGCCGCCCTGCCGGTGTTGGCCGTCATCGGCCCGATGGCGGCGGCCGTCCTTACCGGGTCCTTCGCCATCGAGCAGGTGTTTTCGATTCCCGGCCTGGGGCGCGCGTATGTTCAGAGCGTGCTCGATCGGGACTACCCGGTGGTGCTTGGCCTGACCCTGTTCTACGCGGCCCTGCTGCTCGCGTTCAACCTGCTGGCCGATCTGGCGTACCCCTTGCTCGACCCACGTGTCCGCCTAGGCGGGCGGCAGCCATGACCGCGCGTCGACGCCTGGCCGTGGCCACCGGATCGCGCCCGGCCATGGACGGCGTGCGCTGGGCGGCCCTGGCCGTGCTGGCCGCCATCGCGCTCCTGGCGGCCTTCGGGCCGCTCCTGGTGGGCCAGTCCCCGCTGCAGGTCCACCTCGCCCACGTCAGCCTGCCCCCCAGTTGGCGACACCCGTTTGGCACAGACGTTCTGGGACGCGACGTCTTCGCCCGCACCTGGGCCGGCGCGCGTGTCTCCCTGGCCGTGGGGCTTGCCGCCATCGCCGTCGATGTCTGTGTGGGGATGGTGTACGGGGGGGTGGCGGGCTGGCTGGGCGGCACCGTGGGGCAGGCGATGACGACCCTCATCGACATCTGCTACGGTGTCCCGTTCCTGCTGGTGGCGATGGCGATGCTCGCGATGCGCGGGCCGGGCCCCATCTCCCTGGTGCTGGCCATCGCCTTGGTGAACTGGTTGGGCATGGCCCGCCTGGTCCGCAGTGAGATCCTGCGCCTGCGCGACCGCGATTTCGTCCTGGCGGCCCGCGCCCTGGGCGTACCCGCCCCCCGCATCCTGCTCGCCCACCTGCTGCCCCAGGTGATCACGCCGGCCCTGGCCTGGGTCGCATACAGCCTGCCCCAGGCCATCTTCGCCGAGGCATTCCTGTCCTTCATCGGCCTGGGGATCCGGCCGCCGCTGGCGTCCTGGGGCGCACTGATCAGCTTCTCGGCGCCCACGTTCATGTTGGACCCGTATCCCCTGCTGTTCCCCGCCGCAGCACTCGTCCTGACCCTCCTGTGCTGCTATCTCTTGGCCGACCTCTGGCGGCCCGCGTCCGGGGCATAGTGGGGCGAGGGAGCCCGCTGATCTTGACGAATTCCGCGAGTCGGGGGGAGGGGGCCGCTTGCCGCTGCTGGAGGTGCGCGACCTCTCCGTCCGCTACCCCTCGCCAGGGGGTTCCGTGCACGCCGTGCGTGGGGTGTCCTTCAACCTGGAGCCGGGGGCAGCGCTCGCGGTGGTGGGCGAGTCCGGTTCGGGCAAGTCGTCGCTAGTGGCGGCACTGGCCGGAATGCCCCCCCCGGGCGCGATGGTGGCGGGCAGCGCCCGGCTGGACGGGCGCGAACTGTTGGGCCTGGATGCGCGCGCCTGGCGCTCCCTGCGGGGGCGGAGGCTGGGGGTCCTGTTCCAGGAGACCGGCGACGCCCTAGACCCCACCATGACGGTCGGGCGGCAGGTCGCCGAGGTGTACGGGTGCCACGGCGGCATGCCGGGCCAGGCCGCCCGCGCGCGCACCGCCATGGCCCTCTCCGAAATGGGGCTGCCGGCGTGGGCGGCCGACGCCTACCCCCACATGCTCAGTGGTGGGATGCGTCGCCGGGCGCTCCTGGCGCTGGCGCTCGCTGGCGAGCCCGCGCTCCTGCTGGCCGACGAGCCCACGGCTGGATTGGATGCCACCGTGGCCCACCAGATCTCCGAGGTGCTGGGCTCCCTCCGGGCCCGCCGGGGCCTCGCCCTGCTGCTGGTCACACACCAACTGGGCTTGGTGGCGCAACTGGCGGAACGGGCGGTGGTGCTGTACGGCGGGACGGCGGTCGAGCAGGGACCGGTGCCACAGATGCTCTCCCGGCCGGCTCACCCGTACACCCAGGCCCTTTGGGCCGCGGTGCCCCCCGCTCCGGGCGCGCCGGTCCACCCGCCCCGGGTTCTCGGCGGACGTGCCCCGGACCCCCACGCCGATCCGACCGGCTGCCTATTTGCCCCGCGCTGCGGACAGGTCTTCGGCCCCTGCCGGCAGGGCCAGCCGCCCGCGTTCGCCGCCGCGCCGGACACCACCGGGCATGCGGTGCGCTGCTTTTTGGCCGCGGACAACGGTCCAGGAGACGCGCGGTGAGCGACACGCGGCTGCAACTCGCCGGCGTCGCCCACACCTTCGGACGGGGGGCCCGCGCCGTCACCGCCCTCCACCCTCTGGCCCTTCAACTGGCAGCCGGGGAGGCCGTGGGCATCGTCGGCGAGTCGGGCAGCGGGAAGACCACCCTGGCCCGCATCGCCTGCGGCCTCCTGCGCCCCAGCGGGGGCGTCGTTTCCCTGGCGGGGGCCCGCCTGGGGGGTCCGGACCGCCGCATCCAGCCGCTCTTCCAGGACCCCCTGCAATCGTTCGACCCGCGCTGGACGATCGGCGCCAGCATCGGCGAGGGCCTGCGGCCCTCGGGAGGGCACCGGCCCGAGCGCGTCGCCGAACTCCTGCTGGCGGTCGGTCTGGGTCCGGACCTCGCGGACCGCCTGCCGCGCGCCTGCTCGGGCGGCCAACTACAGCGCGCGGCCCTGGCGCGGGCGCTGGCGGCCAAGCCCTCCGTGCTGGTCGCCGATGAACCCACCGCCGCGCTCGACCCACCGGCGGCGGCCCAGATCTGCGCGCTGCTGGTCGAGCTGCGCGCGCGCGGCCTGGCCATCCTGTACCTGGGGCACGACCTCGGGCTAGCCCGTCAGCTGTGTGATCGCATGGGAGTGCTGTACCGGGGACACATGGTGGAGTTGGGATCCAGTGCCACCCTGTGGGAAGCGCCCGCCCACCCGTACACCCGCCTTCTCTGGGAGGCGGTGCCCTCCGGCGCTCCCGGGCTGGCACGCCCGGCGCCGGCCGGGGGCCCCCCCGAGTCCTGGTCGCAGCCCGGGGGCTGCGCGTTTGCGCCACGCTGCGCCCACGCAGTGGCGACCTGCCGCGCCGAGCGCCCCGGTCTCCGCGGCTTGGCACCCGGTCAAGCGGTGTCCTGCCACCGCGCCCGGGACCTGCCCCCCTGGCGGGCAGGGGCCACCGCGGATCCCGGCCAATCCCCCTGAAGCGGGGGTGGAAGGCCGATGGAGGTCGCGGTGCTGGCGGGCAGCGTTCTGGACGCCGGAGCCGAGGCGATCGTGAATGCGGCGAACACCGAACTGCGGCACGGGGGCGGTGTCGCTCGAGCCATCGCGGTAGCTGCCGGCCCCGCTCTGGAGGCCGAGTCGCGCCGGGTGGCGCCATGCCCGCTGGGGCAGGCGGTGGCCACCGGTCCCGGGAGGCTGGGGTGCCGCCTGGTGCTGCATGTCCCGACGCTGGACTGGACCACCGGACGCCGGGCCACGCCGGCAGAACTGGCCGACGGCGTGCGGACCGCCTTGGAGTTGGCCGCTGCCGCCGGCTGCCGGAGCGTGGCCTTCCCGCTCCTGGGGGCCGGGATCGCCGGTCTCGGTGCGCGGGCCGCCTGCCGGGCGCTGGCTGCCGCCTTTGCCCACGCCGCGGCAAGTGGTCCGGTACCCGAGCGGGTCATCGTCTGCGCCTTTACGGAAGACGATCAGGCGGCCGCGCGCGCCGTGTTCGGCTCCGGGGATGCAGCCGGGGCCGAGAAGTGATCGGTGGAGTGGGCCAGGCGGGTGGAGTGTGACCAAAAGCCCGGAAGCGGACGTGCTGTCCCACCGACACGCGGGAGGGCGGAGTGGCCTTCATGGCGTGCGCAGTTGGCAGCGGACTTGGGCGAACCGGGCGGCGGCCGGGGCGGTCGCCCGAATCAGCGGCCCTTCGAACCCGCGCACCTGTTCCGAACCGCCTGGGGGTCCCCGAATCTGTCCAGGGTGGCCAGCAAATTCCGCCCGACGATGTCGGTCGGGGCCAACGGCGCTCCTTCCCTTCGCCGCCGCTCGTACCGGCCAGCGGATCAGGAGCACAACGGGTCTGCGCCGGATGGCGGATAGGGTGGCGCGTGAAACGGGCACCCGGCGGTGTGCCATCGGTGGGGATGCTTGTGTCTACTGGGCACGCCCTGGCGAGGACGACCGGTATCAGGCAGGGGAACCCGGGGTGGTCGGTAGGTAGGAGGTAGCCTCGTGCTTTAGCCTTTGTGGAGCCTCCCTGTACTCCGCCACTTTCGCGCCGGTGGCCTCACCAAGCCGGCGTGGCACTTGTGCCACCTCCCCCCTCAGAACCCGGCGTGCGGGTTTCCCGCACCGGGCTCCCCGGTTTCCGCGCTCTTCCTTACACGGTCTTGTGCAGGAGCCGGGGTTGGGGCAGCGCGAACCACTGCTTGCGCTCCCACGCCTCCCACGTCAGTCGCCCGCGCTGGCTTCGCCGCCGGAGCGCCCAGAGCCAGAGCCGCCGAACCTCCCGACAGACCACGTGGAGCTTGTGCAATGTGTGCCACAAAGAGAAGTACTGGTAGAAGCCTCGCAGCTTCTGCGCCAGCCCCTTCTGCTGCTCTGCCGGCCGATCGTGCAGGTGCGCCCGCAACCACTCCTTGATTCCGGCCAGAAACTTCTTCACGCTCTTGGGGCGCGGCTCGCGCACGACGGCCATTCGGCCGTGGCGGTCCGTACCCAGGTGGTGCCGGAAGCCGAGAAAGTCGAAGTGGTGCGGGTGGCTCTTCCCTTTCCTCCAGTGGGCTCGCCCGAACGGGATGAGCGTGGTCTTCTCCTCGGCCAGGCTGAGCCCGAACTTGGCCAGGCGCTCCGGTAGCGCCTCCGCGAAGGCTCGGGCGTCGGACTCCAGCGCGAAGAGGACGATGTAGTCGTCCGCAAAGCGGATCAACCGTGCTCTCCCGCGGCACTTCGGGAGGATTTTGCGGGCATACCAGAGGTCTAGCACATAGTGCAGGTACACGTTCGCGAGTAGCGGGGACAGGGGCCCGCCTTGCGGCGTCCCTTCTGTCGGTGTGGTCTCGTGCCCCTCTTCCAGGATTCCCGCCGTCAGCCACTTGCGGATGAGGCGGAGAATCCACGGGTCGCCGATCCGCTCTTCGAGCATGCGCATGAGCCACGCGTGGTCGAGGTGGTGGTGGGTAGAGGGTGGCCTCGTGCCGCAGCCAGGGTCTGTCTGTCTTCTCCGACCGGTCTCCGGTCGCTCCGTTTTGGTCCGGCGCCCTAAACTGACTGGGCCGCGATCCACTTGTGCCACCCCCC
>JAJZWQ010000083.1 GCA_021846605.1 Bacillota bacterium
TGTGGAGGAGAAGGCTCTGGCTGGGAGCACTGCCCGGCGAAACCGGCTCCTGCGAAGCAGGAATCTCCAAGCAGGAAACTGGCCGCGCAAGCGGTCGGAAACAAAAGGCTATGAGGAGAGGAACGGCTGGGAGCCGCTCTGCCGCTTCCTAGGCGTACCCGCACCGGCCGCGCCCTTCCCGCACCCGAACACGACCGACGACTTCCTGCACCGGCGCCTGGTGATTGGCCGCTAGCCTGGGGCGGCAGGTGTGGCGGGATGCGGCCGCACCGCGTGCCCGCTCTACCCTGCACGACCCGAGTCGTGCCAGCCGGTCCCGGTGCTCGACCACGATCCGGCCATGTTCACCTCGGCAACCACCTGAGCGACCCGAAATGCCGTTCTCGGCGGCAAACGCAGCCAGCCGTGCCCCTGACGCTCCGGGTCTGCTTTCTGGTCGGCGGAGGATACCCCCGCGCGTCGCCCGCTGCCTCCCGCTCTGTTGGCCCCACCAAGATCGTTCCCGCAGGCATCTGTCTGGCCGGGACGGGAAGCTTCCCAGCCTTCCACCACTTCCCGGCCGTCTTGTAGGTGATGCCGTTCTGTCGCGCCCAGTCGGAGCGTTGCATGTGTGCGCTCTGCCATATCAGGACCTAAAAGGCCACAACATCCCTGGCAGTTAGGAACCCCCCAGGACATCTCCGCCAGGGTGCCCAGGGGGGAGTTGGCGGGGGGCAAGCCGGCGACGGCGCGCATGCGGGCTGGAAGCTGCCCCTTCCACAACGGACTCTGCTTCCACGGCGCCGCAGCCAACCGACCGCCCGCGCCGGGCGGTCGGCGCGATTCCCATGCGGAGGGCACCACCTTCAACGGCTACCGCCACCTCGTCACCGACGGCCTGGGCCTGAATGCCGGGCATGCCCTAGGCGGGCCAGCCCGCCCGGATCCGCAGGTGGCGGATGCTCGTACGCTCGTGGGTGTACAGCAGGTGCAGGCCGCCGTCGGCCGCGGGGATCAGGGCCGGATAGGAATACTCGCCCGCGCCGGAGGCGACCAGGCCGCGCGCCGGCCAGGTCGCGCCACCGTCGTGCGACACCCGTAGTGCCAGTTCATGCCTGCCGACCGGCATGGCTTGGTCGTTGCAGGCCAGAAGCCAGGAGCCGTCCCCGCGGACCACCCCGTCGCAGCCGCTGTTGGGGTTTTCAAGTCCGGCGGGGGTGCACGGTGTCCAGGTGGCGCCGCCATCGGTCGACCGTGACAGCCAGAGGGGGCCCCCCTCGCCGCCGCAACGCAAAAGTGCGCTGATGGTGCCGTCCGGAGAGGGGAGGAGCGTCGGCTGGATGCACCCCAGCGGCGCGCGCATCCGGCCGCTGGGCGACCATGTCCGGCCATCGTCGTCGGACGCGAGCACAAACCCCTCCCAGGCGATATCGTCGTAGACAGGCAAGAGCCACCGTACCTGGTGCGTGATGGGCTTGTTGCGCACCAGCCAGCCCAGATGGCCGCCGGGCAGGTCCTCCGGTTCCGCCCAGGTTTCTCCTCCATCCGCCGACCAGGTGCGCCGCAGGCGGGAAGACTGCCAGCGGTTTCCCGTCAGGGTGGCGAAGAGCATCCAGAGGGTCCCCCCCGGGGACACCCCCAAGATCGCGTTGCCGTCGGGCCAACCGGGGGTGTCCACGAGCAGGCGCGGCGTCGACCATCCCTGGCGCAGGGTCCACGTGGCGGCAAAGAGGGCGACGTCGGGGTGGCACTCCTCGGTGCCCGCATACCACACGGCCACTAACCGCTCCTCGCCCGCGGTCGGCAGCGCCGCCACGGTCACGCAGTGGCACATGGGATAGGCTGCGTCGGTGACAAAGACATCCTCGGCTGAGCCGAATGGCATGGCCGTCCGCTGCAACCGCTCCGGGTCCGCCATGTGGTAAACCTCCCAGGGGGCATCTCCGGCTGATTGTACCGGGAATGGTGCGCTGTGGCGCCCTTGCGGCGCGTTCCCGAAGGAGGAACGCCTGCACTGGGGAATCCGCCCCCGCGGAGGCGCACACATGCCGGTTCTTTCCCCCGTTCCCCGGGCATCGGGTCTTTTGTCCGCGATGGTGACGCCGCTTGGACCCGATGGGCGCCTGGATACGGCGGCCCTGGGGCGCTACCTGCCCTGGCTGGCCGCGCGCGGCGTGGACGGCGTGTTCCTGGCGGGCACGACCGGGGAGGGCCCGCTGCTCTCCGTCCTGGAACGCCGCCGCCTGCTGGAGGCGACCCTGGCCGTGGCCCGCCCGCTGGGCCTGCGCGTCGTCGCCCACGTCGGGGCCGCCACCACGCGCGCGGCCCGCCAGCTGGCCCGCCATGCCGCCGCAGCCGGGGCGGATGCCGTCGCGGCGGTCACCCCGTGGTTCTACGGCCTGGATGCGGCCGCGCTCGCCGACCACTTCGCCGCCGTGGCGGAGGCGGCCGCCGGCGTGCCGTTCTTCCTGTACAACATCCCGCAGGCCGCCCGGAACCGGGTCACGCCCGAACTGGTCGCGGCCGTGGCGCAACGGGTGCCGAACCTGGCCGGGCTCAAGGATTCCCAGGGCGAGGGCGCGGTGCTGGCCTCCCTGGTGGCGGCCGGCCGCGCGGCGTGCCCCGGGGGCTTCGCCGTCTTCTGCGGCGGGGACGGCCTCGCCCTGGAGGCCCTGGAGGCCGGTGCGGATGGCATCGTCTCTGGCAACGCCTCCACCGTGCCCGAACCCTTTGCCGACCTGCTGCACGCTTTCCGCGCGGGCGATTTGGCCGCCGCGCGCAAGGCGCAGGCGCGCATCGACGCGGTTCGGCAGGCGCTGCGCCACGGGGCGGACATTGGGCTATACAAAGCGGCGCTGGCCGCGCGCGGGGTGCCGGTCGGCCCACCGCGCCCGCCGCTGCCCAGCCGCGGCGTGGAGGAGGCCGCGGCGGCGCTGGCGGCGATCGGCCTGGGGTAAGTGGGGGGCGGGGGAGCGGGCGCCGTGCCGTCCCGGCGCGGTCCCGCCGGAAGGGGGTAGCCGGCGTGGGCGAGCAGTGGTCGGGTGTCCGGGGCAAGCGGGTCCTCATCACGGGGGCGACCGGCGGGATCGGTCTTGCGGCCGCGGAGGCGCTGGCCGCGCGTGGCGCGCGCCTGGCGATCGTGGCCCGCAACCCCGCACGCGGCGCCGAAGCCGTCGCGCGCATCACCAAGGCGGGCGGGCAGGGCACCAAGGTCGAGGTGCTCACGGCCGACCTGGCGTCGCTGGCGCAGGTGCGGCAGCTGGCGGAGGAGGTGCTGGCGCGGTTCGAGCGGATCGACGTGTTGGTCAACAACGCGGGCGCCTTCTACGTGGCGCGGCAGCTGAGTCCGGACGGCATCGAGCTGACATGGGCGGTCAACCACCTTGCCCCGTTCCTCCTGACCACGCTGCTGCTCGACCGCCTCCAGGCGAGCGCCCCCGCCCGGATCGTCACGACCTCCTCCGCCGCCCACCAGGGGGCCCGCATCCCCTGGGGCGACATGGACGCCCAATCGTCGTACCGGGGATTCCGCCGGTACGGCCAGTCCAAGCTGGCGAACATCCTCTTCACCGCCGAGCTGGCCGAAAGGCTGGAGGGGACGGGGGTGACGGCCAACTGCTTCCATCCCGGGCTGGTCGCCACGGGCTTTGCCCAGAACAACGGCGGCCTGACGGCGGCGGCCTTCGGCCTGCTCAAACCCTTTGCCCGCCGACCGGCAGAGGGGGCCGAGGCCCTGGTGTGGCTTGCCGACTCCCCCGAGGCCGGCGGCTATAGCGGCCAATACTTCGTGGGACACCGTCCGGCCCGCCTGGCCGGCGAGGCCGCCGACCCAGAGGCCGCCGCCCGGTTGTGGACGGAGACGGACGCGGCCGTGCGGCAAGCGCTCGGGCCGGAAGCCTGAGCGGGACCCGGGACTGGTGGGCGCCACCCGGGCGCGGGTAGTCGCCGCGAAGGGCGACCGGTCCGTGCGGCCAGGGGGCCACGCGCCGCCCCCCGGCGTCAGCGCGGCGGAGAAAGGCGCTTGAAGGCGGCAAGCGCCCGCTCCAGGTCGGGCCGCGTGTGGGCGGCGGAGACCTGCAGGCGCAAGCGCGCCACCCCTTCGGGTACCACTGGATAGCCGAAGCCCACCACGTAGACCCCCTCCTGGAAGAGGCGGTCGCTCCAGGCGATGGCCGTGGCCGTCTCGCCGACGATCACCGGGATGATCGCCGACGCTCCAGGGAGCGGGGAAAAGCCGAGCTCCGCCAGGCCCTGGCGCAGGAAGTCGGCGTTGTCGTGCAGGCGCTGCACCCGCTCGGGCTCGCGCGCCAGGATGCGCAGGGCCGCCAGGGCCGAGCCGGCGACCGCCGGCGGCAGCGCGTTGGAGAAGAGCTGCGGCCGGGAGCGCTGGATCAGGTAGTCGACGAGGGTCGCGGGGCCGGCCACGAACCCCCCCGAGGCGCCCCCCAACGCCTTGCCCAGCGTGCCGGTCACCACGTCCACCGACATGCCAAAATGCTCGGCGGTGCCGCGGCCGGTCTTGCCCAGCACGCCGTGGCCATGGGAGTCGTCGACGACGACTAGGGCGTCGTACCGCCGGGCGAGGTCGGTGATCGCCGGCAGGGGGGCCAGGTCGCCCTCCATGCTGAAGACACCGTCGGTCACGAGCACGCGCGCCCGCGCGCTGGCGCCGGCCCTGAGTTTGGCCTCGAGGTCCTCCATGTCCGCGTGGCGGTAGACCTGCCGTTCGGCGCCCCGGACGAGCCGGCAGGCGTCGATGATGCTGGCGTGGTTGAGCGCGTCAGACAGCAGCAGATCCCCCTCTCCGACGAGGGCGGGGATGACCCCCTCGTTGGCGTTCCAACACGAGCCGTAGAGCAGTGCCTTTTCCTTGCCCAGCCAGTGGGCCAGGCGCTCCTCCAACTCCTGGTGGATGTCCAGGGTGCCGCAGATGAAGCGGACCGAGGCCGGGCCCGCCCCGTAGCGGGCCAGCGCCTCCTGGCCACCCCGGATCACCTCCGGGTGGGCGGCCAGTCCCAGATAGTTGTTGGCGCACAGCAGCAGGATGTCCCCGACGCCCGCGACGTCCACGTGGGGCCCCGACGCCCCGGTCAGGGTGCGCAGGTGCTTGTACGTGCCGGCCTGGCGCATCTGGGCGAGTTCCTGACGCATGCGGTCCGCGATCGCGCCTTTGCCCATGCTCCCATCCCCCGTTGCGGCGCTACCCTTCGATCTCGAGCAGGATCTTGAGTGCCTCGCCGCCACGCAGGAGGGCAAACGCCTCGTCGAAGCGCGAGAGCGGCAGGTGGTGCGAGACGATCTGCTCCGGGTGGAGGCGGCCGTGGCGCAGGAGGGCATCCACCTGGTACCAGGTCTCGAACATCTTGCGGCCGTTGATGCCCCGCAGGGTCGCGCCCTTGAAGATGACCTCCTCGGCCAGGTTGAACCCGACCTCGGAGGACGGAAGGCCCAAAAGCGCCACGTTGCCGCCGGCCCGTAGCAGCCGCAGGCCGGTGTGGATGGCTTGGGCGTTGCCCGACGCCTCCAGGAGCACGTCCACGCCGAGGCCACCGCGCGTGCGCTCGAGGATGGCCGGAACCGTAGCGGGGTCGCGCGGGTCGAAGACGGCGTCCGCACCCATCTGGCGGGCGGCGGCAAGCCGCGCGGGGTTGACGTCGGTGACCAGGATGTCCAGGGCCCCGGACGAACGGGCGATGGCGGCGATCAGCAGGCCCACCGGCCCCGCCCCGGTGATGAGCACGACCTGTCCGGCCAGCGGTTGGGCCATGGCCGTGTGCATCGCGTTGCCCAGCGGGTCGTGCATGGCGCCGACCACGTCGCTGACATGGGGGCCCAGCGCCCAGACGTTCTGCTCCGGCAAGCGGAGGTAGTCGGCGAAGCAGCCGTCGACGTCAATGCCGATGATGTCCACGTGGTCGCAGATGTGGCCCTGCCCGGTGCGGCAGCAATAGCACTGGCCGCAGCCGATGTGGCCCTCCCCGGAGACCCGGTCGCCCGGTTTGAGCCCGGTGACCGCGCCCCCCACATCGGCCACGACCCCCATGAACTCGTGGCCGATGACGCGTCCCGACTGCACGCGGCCAGCCGCCCACGCGTCCCAATTGTAGATGTGGAGGTCGGTCCCGCAGATCCCCGCGTGCTGCACGGCGATGAGAACGTCGCGCGGTCCGAGTTCGGGTACCGGGACCTCGAGCAGGGACATCCCGGGGGCGGCGGAGGCTTTCACCAGGGCGCGCATCCTGGACACGGCGACGTTTCCCCCTCTTGCCCGTACCGGGCCCTGGAAAAGCCCAACGCCGGGTCCCGGATGGAGCAGGCCCGAGTACTGGGACACGCACGTGCGCAAGCCCCTGGCGCAACACGCGTCGACGCTCGGGAGCATCCGGCGGTAGCGACCGATGCGGCGTGGAGGCGGGGCCCGCCGCCGTTCTATGCCCCAAGCCGGCAGGCCCGGCGTTGGCGCTGGGGCCCGCGGCTGGCTCGCCGGCACGCGGGCGGTCACCAACTCCTCCACTGCACCGTCCCGCGGGAAGCGGCCCAGCGCCCGCTTGCTGAAGAGCGTTTTTCCGTCCGCGCCGACCCCGCACACCCCGCCGGAGCCGGCCCGGAGTTCCACCGCTTCGAGCCTGCGCTGGTGGGTGCCCCACACGTGTGCTGCAGACCGGCAGCCCTTCCGAGGTAGCCTCAGCCGGTCCGGTATTCGATCGCCAGGCGCATCCCGCACCCCCCTTCCACCCAAGTGTCTCAAGCGGCTTGAGGACTATCCCCCGGGGTGGCCCGCCGGGCCGCGCAGTACGGTCCCGCCGAGAAAGGAGTAGGCTCGCTACAGCGGTGGGCCGGTTGGGGGCGGCAGGGGACCCTGCGCCCAGGGCGGGGGGGGGGCACGGTGGAGCCGCTGGACTTCAAGGCGCGGCCGGCAAGCAGTCTGCCCGTGCCGTTCTTCGCCCTGGGGCTGGTCGGTTTCTGCGCGCTCGCCACGGCCGTGGCGCTCCTACCCCGTGCCATCCATTGGCCGCTGCACGCCCACGGGGTCTTCCTCCTGCATCTGGCGGTGCTGGGTTGGCTCACCCCCGTGATGATGGGGGCGGATCTCCAGCTCGTGCCGGTCGTCCTGCACCGCCCCCTGCGCGGGCCGCGGTTGGGAGCGCTTGTCTTCTGGGTCTACGCCGCGGGCGCCACGGTATTCCTGGCCGGCTGGGCGAGCGCACACCCCGGGTGGATCGCGCTGGGCGGTGCGGCGGCCGGCGCCGCGCTCCTGACCTTCTGCGGGCAGATGGCGGTGGCGCTGGCCGGTCTGCGGCGCATCAGCCCCCCGGCGCTCGGTCTGGCCGGAGGGCTCCTCTTTCTGGTCGCCAACGCCCTGCTGGGCCCGTGGATGGCCTTGGCCATCGGTCAGGTCGTCGCCGCCCCGATGTTTGCCACCCTACGGGAGTTGCACGCCATCGCGGGCTTGGCGGGCTGGATCCTGCTCACGATCATGGGGGCGACCTACCAGCTGGTCCCGTTCTTCGCGGCAAGCGCGCCGGGTACCCCCGCGCGCTTCGGCACGGTGGCGGTGGCGGCGGCCGGGCTGGGTGCGCTGGCGCTGTTCGTCTCCGGCCTGACCCCTGCCGTCCCGCCGCAGGTGGGCGTGTCATGTGCCGCCCTGGGGATGGCAATGTGGCTGTATGACCTGGCCCGCATGGTCCGGCGGGGCCGGCAGAGCCGTCGCGAGCCGGTGGTCGCTTTCTCCCTGGCAGCGGCCGGCGCCGTCGCCCTGGGGGGAGCGGCCGCCGTCCTGGCCTGGCGGGCGGGCGCCCCGGACCTCACCCTGGCGGCCTGCGTCGTGGGCCTGGTGGCCGGGCCGTCCCTCCTGATCCTGGGGCAACTGCAGAAGATCCTGCCACTCATCGCCTCCCTGGATGCGGCCCTGGCCGCCAAGCGCAGGGGCCGGGTGCCCAAGACCGAGGAGCTCTTCCCGCGTCGGCGGGCCGCCTGGCTGCTGGGCCTGGCGGCCGCCGGCTTCCTGGCGGAGGCTATCGGGGTGGCCGTGCCCTCGGATCAGACGCTGCGGGCGGGGTCCCTGACGCTCCTGGTCTCTGCCCTCCTATATGGGGGACAGCAAGCGCGTGCGTTCTGCACCTGGGCGAAGGCGCGCCAGCAGCCAAGCAAGAATCTCCAGGCAGGAAACTGACCGCGCACGCGCGGGGAACAAAAGGCCACGCGCTGCGGCCTCTACCTGAGCGTCCTCAGCCCTGGCACGCTGCGGGCCGGAGACATGCTGCTCTTGCTGGAGCGGCCGAAGGCGAACGTCAGCGTGGCCGAGGCGCACCGCTTCGTGCATCACGCGCGCCTGGACGCGGGCCTGCGGGAGCGCCTCCGCGCGGCCAGGGGCCTTGGCGCCGATATCCGGCGACGCCTTGCGCAGTGAACGGCCGGGAGGCGGTTCTGCACAGGGGCTGGGGGGTTGACGGCGGTTGCAGCGCGTGCCAGACTTTCCGGTATTGAAAGCCCTGCGCGAGCAGGGGGACTTGAAGGGCCGCGCGCGAGCGCGGTGGCGGGGAGGAGTATATACTTCTTCCCGTTTTTTGTTTGACGCCAGAGGAGAGAGGGCCCTTGGAAGACCGGGTCGCCGTGTTCGTGGACTGGGACAACCTCTTCTTCGGAGCACGCGCCCTCTACGGTTCCTCGACACTGCGGATCGACGTCGCCGGGCTGCTGAACTCGCTGGTCGGCCGGCGCCGCCTGGTCCGGGCCTACATCTACACCGCCGAGGTTCCCGCCGGAGATCCCAGAAAGCAGGGCCAGGACGCGTTCCTGGCCGCCCTGCGCAGCATCAACTATGTGGACGTACGCCTGGGCAAGCTGGTCCGCCGCGAGGCGCCCGGGATGCACAAGCTGCGCGAGGAACTGGAGCAGAAGGGGTTCTTATCGCAGATCGATTTCGATTTCCGGCCCATCGAGATCCAGAAGGGCGTCGACGTGCGCATGGCCTTGGACATGGTCGAACTGGCGCACGCCAACGCCTATTCCGTTGCCGTACTGGCCAGCGGCGACGGGGATCTCGCCCAGGCTGCCCAGCGCGTCCGGGACCAGGGGAAGTGGGTCGAGCTGTATCACTTCGGCGGTGGCGCCAGCCATGAGTTGCTGGCGGCGGCCGACGTGCGGGTCCGCTTCGAACCGGGCATGATCCCGCTCCTCAAGGAAGCCTGAGGCCTCCGCGCCCCGCGTCGGGCGGGCTTGGCCCGTCCCGCCGTGCTGCCGCGGCGGTCCGTCCACAACCGCCGCAAGATCCAGCGCCGGATGTTCGCGCGGGTCGTTCTCGCCGTCGGACACACGCCAACAGATCGCACCCTCCGGAGCGTCTCCCACGGCCGACACACTTTCGTGACAGTTTCGTTATTCGCCGGCCGACTGTCCCTGGGACACTGGCGCCAGGCGGCGCGGCCTGGCAGCGTCGGGAGGCGGGGTCTCCCCACGCCGCCAGCCCACCCGTCAGAGCATCTGGCAAGAAGGTGTGTGGGATGGCCACCATGACGGGCGACCTGGCGCAGACCCGGCGGAGACCCGGGTACCTGCAGATCCCATTCCGGCGCGAGACCTATGCCCAACTGCTCTACGTTCTCCTGGCCCTGCCCCGCGCTGCCGTCTCCTTCCCGCTGGTCGTGCTCCCGATGTTCCTGCCGTTGCTCCTGCCAGCGGGGATCTACGCCTGGTGGGTCGTGGCCGATGCCGAGCGGTTCTTGGCGCGGCACCTGCTGGGGTTGGCGGTGCCTGCGCCGGCACGCCCGGGGGGGCCGCTCTTGGAGCGCTCGGTGCGGATGCTGCGCAGTGCAGACACCTGGCGGGCGGCGGCGTACCTCTGCCTCACCCTGCCGTTCGCCTGCCTGGCCCTGCCCCTCACCGTAGGCGTGATCACGGTGCTGGCCGCCTACGCCGCGCTCGGCCCGCTCCTGGCGATCTTCGCCCCGGCCCCCTGGCTGGTCGGCATCCACCTGGCGCTGCCCTTGGCGGGGAGCCTTCCGGCCGGCGCACCCGTGTCGTCGGGGGAACGCGGGTTGTGGCTCTTCACGGGCCTTGCCGCGTGGGCCGCCCTGCCTGGCGGCCTGGCGCTGGCCCGTGTCCTGGCCAGTGCCTGGGGATGGGTCGTCCGCGCCCTGCTGGCCGAAAGCGCCGGCGCCCAGCGCCTGCGGGAGGCGGAAGCGGCCGCCCGCAGGGACCGGTCCCGGGCCGAGGCGGCCGACCGCAGCCGCCGGGCCCTGGTCGTCAACGCCTCGCATGAGTTGCGCACCCCGGTCGCGGCCATCTCCGCGCACCTGGAGTCGCTGCTCATGGACACCGAAGCGGGGGCGCCGGGCCTGGTCCCGGATGACCTGCGTGCCCAACTGCGCGTGGCGCACCGGGAGAGCGAGCGCCTGGGGGCCCTGGTGGACGACCTCTTGGTCCTCGCCCGGGCCGACGCGGGCGAACTCCGATTGGACCTCGGGCCGGTTGCCGCCGGGGAGGTCATCGCCGAGGTGTGCGCCGCCCGGGGCCCGCTGGCCCGGCGCGGGCGGCAGGTCACGCTGGTCCATGACGTGCCGGCCGGGCTGCCCCCGGTCTCCGCCGACCGCCAACGCCTGGGACAGGTGTTGGAGAACCTGGTGCGCAACGCCGTCACCCATACTCCCCCTGGCGGGATCGTTTCCCTGACCCTCTCCCGAGGGGCCCCCGGCTTCCTGGACCTCTCGGTCGCCGACACCGGCAGCGGCATCGCGCCGGAGGACGTGGATCGGATCTTCGAGCGCTTCTACCGGACGGACGCCGCCCGCGCGCGCGGTGCCGGCGGCTTCGGGCTTGGTCTGGCGATCGTGCGGGACCTGGTGCAGGCCATGGGCGGCAGCATTTCGGTCTTTAGCACGCCGGGCGAGGGGAGCACGTTCCGGCTGCAATTGGCGGTGGCGGGCGGGCCCGACCGCTGACATCGCCCGGGGGCGGGCCGTTCTGCCCCCGTCGGGGGTCGACCGCCGCGGTACAATCGCCTGCAGGGGGGGAGCGATGGCCAGCATCCTGCTCGTGGAGGACGAGGCGGATCTCAGCCAGGTGCTGCGCCGCCACCTGGAGGCGGACGGGCATCAGGTGCGCCAGGCCTTCACCGGGCCGGACGGGTTGGCCGCCGCCCTGGCCGATCCCCCTGACCTGATCCTGCTGGACTGGATGCTCCCCGACCTGGACGGCCTGGCCCTCTGCCGCCGGGTGCGCGAGCGCCACCTCGTCCCGATCGTCATGCTCACCGCCCGCGGCGAGGAGGTCGACCGCGTCCTCGGCCTGGAGGCCGGGGCCGACGACTACATCCTCAAGCCCTTCTCCATCCGGGAGGTGCTGGCCCGGGTGCGGGCCATCCTGCGCCGCGTCGACATGGACACCCGCAGCCACCTGGGCGGTGGGCTGCCGGCGGGGTCTTCACCGCTGGTGCATGGCGGGCTGGAGGTCCGGCCGGACGAACGCCGCGTCCTCCTGGACGGCGCACCCGTGGAGCTCACTCCGAAGGAGTTCGACCTGCTGGCCCTTTTGGCGGCGCACCCCGGCCGCGCCTTCAGCCGGGAGTTCCTCTTGGAACGCCTCTGGGGTGACGCCTTCGACGGCTACGACCGCACGGTGGACACGCACGTGCAGCGGCTCCGGCGCAAGCTGGGGCCGACCGGGGACCGGATCGCCACCGTGTGGGGCGTGGGCTACCGTTTCACGGAGTGAACGCCGGGGACTGCGCCGCTCCGCCCCCCCGGGCGGCCCAGGGTCTACCTGACCTCTGAGCGGCACTTTGGCCGCAAGCCCTCCGTGCAACTCCCGTGCAACTCCATCCCGGGCGGGGCCAGGTGGCACGTGCTCCGGGCCCTCACCCACCACCTGCGCCTCTCCATGCGTGCCCTGATCCGCCGGTAGTTCACGGACCGCCGAGCTGGGTCCACACCGCCCCGCCGTCCGTCGTGGCGAAAAGGCCGCCGTTGCCGTTGAGCATCCACCCGTCCTTCGGGGTGGTGAAGCTGATGGCCGCGGGCCCCCCGATCCCGGCGGGCCACTCGTAGCGGCTCCAGGCGGCCCCCGCATCCGTCGTGGTGTAGACCGCCAGGGCGTCGGACATCCACGCCGAGTCTGGGCCTGTTGCACCGCCCGTGATGGGTTGGTTGATCGTCGGGTAGCGGCCTACAAGCGCCTGTGCCAGCGGGAGGCCGAGTAGTGCGGCTGCGGCCGTCCAAGCGCTCTCTACCCCCCCGGCGGCGGTCGTCCAGGTTGCCCCACCGTCGGTTGTGCAGAGCGGATGTCCCCCACCAATGCACCCTACGCTCGGCGACAGCAGCACACCAGCCTGGGAGTTCATACCTTTCGGCAGCGAGACCGCCGTCCACCGGACGCCCCCATCGGTCGTCTCGAAGAGCAACGCGCCGTCACCCGCGGCCGCCCAACCATCCCGCGCGTTCGCGAAAGAGATCCACCCGTCCCCGGGCGCGGATCCTGCCGGCAGGTCACCGACCCGGATCCAGGTGCGGCCGCCGTCCGTGGTCGCGAGAATCGCCCCGCCGTCTCCCCGCGTCCCCAGCCCGAAGCCCTGCGTCGCGCTAATGAAGTCGATGCCCTTCAGCGGCTCCAGGGCCGTAGTCGGATACTGTTCCGCCCACGTGCCGCCGCCGTTCGATGTCGTGAAGATGGCGCTCTGCTTCGCACTGATGCCCGCCACCAGCCAGCCATGCCCGCCCGGGACGAAGGCGGCATCGGGATAGCCCCCCAACACTGAGCAGGTGTACCCGCCAGTGACGACAGGCTCTGTGATCCAGGTGGCGCCCCCATCGGTCGTGCCAACTGGCTGAGGCGGTCCGCAACCCCCTGGGTTTACCTCGCCGAAGAAGTAGGCCTCCGCCGGTCCGGCCACGGCCAGCGGCCCAGGTGCCAAGCCCGGTCCCTCGGCCGCGCCCTTTGTGGGGCCGGGCCCCGGCCCGGCCCCCGCCGTGTTGATCGTGAGCACGGGGGACCATGTTGCCCCGTCGTCCTCGGTACGGAAGACGCTGTAGGCCGTCTGCATCATGCCGGAGTCGCCGGTGAGCTCCACCCAGGCGGCGGAACCGCTACACGCGAGCTGCGCAACCGATTCTATGGTACCGCCAGAGGGGGCGAAGCTCACTGTCCAGGTTCGGCCTCCGTCCGTGGTGCGCAGGACCTCGCCCTCGGGCACGCCATGTGGCTGGGGGTTGGCAGCGGCCCAGCCGTCGGAGGCGTTGCTGAAGCAGACGGCGGAGATGGGGATTGGTGCTGAGGGCACCGGTGGAGTAGCGCTCCCGAAAGAAGGGGCCACGGCGGCAGAGGCCGGCGCGGCCGATGCGTCAGCAGCCAACGGGGCCCCGGGCGGAGGGGCTACCGGGGGAAGCGCCGCCCAAGTCCGCCCGCCATCAGCTGTCTGGACGAGGCCGGCGGACGTCACGCCGAAACCGACCGTCGGCGAGACGAAGTCCACGCCCTGGAGCGCCGCGCCTGCGGGTTCGCCAAGGGGCGCCCAGTGCGCCCCGCCGTCGCTGGTACCCAGCAGCGCAGAGGCAGCGACGGCCCACGCGTTGTGCGAACCGGCGGAGTCCAGCCGCTTGACGTCCAAGCCTCCCGAATACTGCACGGCCCACTGGGTGCCCCCGTCATCCGTCCCGAGAATGATGCCCTTACCGGCGGCCCAGCCGTGCTGCGCGTCGGCGAAGGTAACCGCATCCAGTGTGGATCCGGAGGGCGGAGTGGGGTGGTGGCTGTTG
>JAJZWQ010000084.1 GCA_021846605.1 Bacillota bacterium
GACCACTTCGTTCAGCGCCCTCCTGACCCGTAACCCCAGCCCAACCCGTCCCGCGCCGCATCTGCCCCGAATCGGTCCGTGTGACTTTTCGGCCCTTCTCACTGCGCGTCAGCCCCTCGCCGCGGCTGCGATTTTCATTGGCCCGTAGGGGTCGAGCGTGACCCCCTCGATTTTGGGCCGGATCCCGTGGACCATCAGGCCCGGCCGCCCCATGGCCTGACCGTCCACCTGGAGGTTGTGTGGGTTGCGGTAGCCGATCCGCACCACCCGCCGCCAGTTCGGTGTCCGATTGAGCGCCGAGCCGTGGATGGTGTAGATGCTGAACAGCACCACGTCGCCGGAATCGGCCGGGCATTCCACACTGTCCTCGAACGCGTACTCCTCCGGCGGGAGATGGGGCGAGCCCTCCCGGCGGTGGGGCAGCGGGCCCAACTTGTGACTGCCCTTGAGGAACCGGAGGCAACCGTTCTCGGATGTCGCCGCGTCGACGTGCACGATGGCGTCGATGTACCGGCCGTCGTGGTGTTCGTAGAACGGCCAGTCCTGATGGAGCGGGAACGGTGTGCCGAACTCTGGGCCCTTGGCATGGAGCGTCATGTGGTGGAACTCAACCTCCGGGCCGATGAGCGCCGCCACCGCGGATGTCAGCTTGCGGTTCAGCAACGCCCTCCCCCAGGCAGGCGCCAGTTGCTGTAACTCATGGGTCGCGGCCAGCTTCGCCTTGGCGTTCTGCTCGGGGGTCAGGTACCGATCGCGCCATGGGCCCGCCCATCCTGAGTCTGGCACGACGAACCGGCTGATCACCTCGTCCAGTTCCTCGCTCAGCTCGGCGACTTCCCCGGGGCTGAATACCCCGCGTAGGCGCACGAAGCCGTTGGTCTCAAAGGACGCCCGCTCCTCGGCGCCAAGGACTCCGCCCTCCTCTGCCACCTCGCCGTCCCCCCTTTAAGCGTCTGGGTCCCAAGCGATGGGAGTTCGCGCGGACGTAACCGGATTCCTGTCAGAATCCTGTCATCTGGGCCCCGCCTCCGCGGGGAATGGCCGGGGAGTGCGGAAGGGGTGGCCAGGTGGTTGTCGCATCCGGGGCCGGCGCGCGCCCCCCCAGTCTGTGCCGGCCGCCCCGCGCGCCGGGCCGCGCACAAGCCTGCGGGCACGTCCGGGAACCTGGCCGTGCCAGTGACTGTCCGATCCGCGCTCGACTTCCGCAACACCACAGGGGTTACGCCATCGGGGCCTCCTGGCAGTCCCTCCCGGGGAGGAACGGGGTTTCCACAAACCGTTCGACACCATGCGACACGCTTCGGCACGCCAAGACTTATGGGGAACGATGAGGCTTTAGCCGTGGGGAGGACGTCAGAGCCGGACCGGTCTCTGGCGGACCACCGACGCGGTGACACGTGGGTGGAGGTCGCGTGGCCGGCCGGCGCGCCGTGCAGCCTTCCAAAGTGGCGGATGGCCGACCACACGTCTGCCGCGACGCGCCCGTCGACCCACTCCCGGCCCACAAGCGCCAGCATGGCGGATGCCAGGCCCTGGTACAGGAGGGGTGTGGGGGCCTCCCAGCCTGCTGCCGCAAGGGGGGCGTCGTCTGGGCCATTGGCTTTAGGTCCCGGCAGCCCGCGGTAGGGGCTTTGTCCGGCCGCAGCAAGCACCGGGTTGCGATCGGATCCCAGGAGGGGTTAGGCGCTGCATACGCCCGGCCTCTCGCTTGTCCGCACGCCGCTTCCGGCAGAGCCGATGGGCGGCGGCTGCGTCCTACCCGCCTCGTTACCCAGCCACTGCTCCCGGTTTTCCAGTTCTCTCTTTTACTACAATCGTGCGACGCGCCCCAGATGAGGTGGGATGTTGCACGCGAGCACCTGCCCAGGCCACCGCGACAACATACAGCGCCAGCGGGACGGCGTCTTCACGGAACCGCCCACCAACGAGGAAGGGTATGCAAAACCACCAATTTCCCAACACCCCAATGAGCGGCCAGATCACTTCCACCAAGCGGTGCTCATGATGCAGCCGAAGCAGGGCGACGAAGAAGGCCACGGTGCTGGCGACGGTGACCAGAACGGCCAGCGGCAGCCATGCCCAGAGGACGATGTGCGCATACACCGCCAACAGTTGGATGTATGACGGTGAGGAGAACCAGAACTCGACGGTGCGCGCCAGGCAGAGGAGAACGAAGCGGAGCGGATGGGCGGCCAGCCACGTGAGGAACAGATGCCGGAACACCGCAGGGGCGGCACTGGACGGAGCAACCGTTTGGTAAAGGCCGAAGGCGCCGGGATGGTTGCCTTGCCACAGGGTCTGCCAAAAGCCCCCCTGTGTACTGACCGTGACGCCGATGGCAGCACGCGTATATGCGGCCAGCCCCGTGGCCTCCGCTGCGATGGGCAGTGCCGTGTACAGAGCGGGTCGCCAGCGCCTCCGCAGCAACAGCCACACAACCGCGAGCGCACCCACGGCCACCGGTTCCGGGCGGATGGCGGCGCCGATCCCCAGGCAGATTCCGCTGGCTAGGAAGAGCCAGTCCCTCCCACTGCGTTCGGCGGCTTCGGAGCACAGAACCCACCCGAACAGGGCCAGCACCAGCCAGTCGTCGGTCAGCACGAACCGCGCATAGAGGAGCAGGATCGGGAACACGGCCATCGATGCAAGAAAGATCGCTCCGGCAGCCTTCCCCGCCGACCGGGTCAGGTACCAGGCGATCCCGGGGATCGCTAGGGCCATGATGATTGTTTGCGCCGTGCCCAGCGCCATCGGTCCCCCGAAATGGTGGAACGGGATGGTGATGAGGGGGTAGAGGGGTGGCCAGTATGTCGACAGTACATGTGTATGCAGCTCGCTCGTACCAGTGTTCCAGTAGGCGGCCATGTCGGAAATCAGCGGTCCAGTCGGCGTGAAGAGAAAGACCAGGGATTCCGCCAGCCAGACCATGAGGGTGACGGCAAAGACGCGTTCCCACTTGAGCGGTACGCGCCGTCGCCGTGCTGCCGCCTCGCCGGTAGCGGCTACACGCGCATGCAACGACGCACCACTCCTTTGGGACCGCTGGTTTCCTACCATACGGGAAGACCTGCCATACGGGAAGATCTGACGCTGCCGGCCAGGCGGGACATCGTGTCCTCCCGGGTGTCTGCGGAACTGCACGTTGGTCATCAGGGGTTCGCCGCTTGCCACACCCAGCTGGCGCACGGAAGTGCGCGGCCACCCGTCTTGCTCGCGATCCGCTCCACCCGCGCTGGGGGGCCGCCGTGGCGCATTTCCCCATCCGGCCTCTACCGTCCCTGCTGCGGTTGTCCCGGACGCTCCGCTGGACCGGGATGCCAGCGGAACGGTACCGTGCGTTAATTGGACGCGTTATGCTTTCGGCGGCACGGTGGCGGAGTTGGCCCTCCGGGCATGAAGGGGTGGCGCGGTGGCGTCCGGCCGGCGGCGGGTTGCGTGGAGTCTGGTTGCGCTCTGGGCCCTGATCGCGATCGTGGCCTTTCCGTTTGCCCGTACGGTCACCCGGGACCTCACGTCCAATGACCTGCAGGTGTCCGGCAGCCCGTCCGTCTGGGCCGACAACCGCCTGGCGGTCCTGCGGGCGCCTGCCCACGCCGGGCCCGTGCTCTTGACCGGGCTGGCGGCAGGTCGCCTCCAGCAACTCGCGCAGGCCGGCCACTTGCCGGCCGCCTGGCTGCACGCGGGGGCCGGCGGACTCCTCCTCCTACCCCCCGGTGGAACGCTGCAGGCGGCGGTCGCCCCTTTTCTGGCCGAAGTCACGCATGACGGCGGCAATGTCCAGGCGGTGAGCGCGGGCGCGATCGGTGGGGAGATCGGCCGGGACTCCCGCCAGACGCTGCAGAGCGCCAGCCGCATCGCCTTGCCGGTCCTGCTGCTGCTCCTGCCCATCGTCTTTGGCGCCGTCGCCCAGGCGATCATGCCGCTGGTGGTGGCGGCCCTGGGCGCCGAACTGGCCCTGGCCGTCCTCTCCGTCCTGGAGCGGCATCTCACCCTTTCGGTATACCTGACCGACATCGTCACCTTCCTGGCCCTGGGGGTGGGGGTGGATTACGCCCTCTTCGTGACCACGCGCTTTCGCGAGGCGAGCGACCGGGGGCTCGACCCGGACGCCGCAACGGTCGAGGCCATGCGCACGGCCGGGCGTTCCGTCCTTTTCTCCGGGCTGGCGGTGTCTCTGGCGGTAGGGACGCTCCTTTTGGGCGGCACCTCGTACTGGCGCGGGCTGGCCCTGGGCGGCGCCGTGGCGGTCGCCTGCGTCCTTTTGGCCACCCACACGCTCCTGCCGTCGCTGCTGCGCCTTTTGGGCAGGCGCGTTCGCTGGGGCGTGGTGCCGGTGGCCATGGGGCGCTGGCCCCTGTGGCGCCGCCTGGCCGAGTGGAGTACCTGGCGCCCGTGGCTCTCGGTCGTGCTCGGCATCGGCCTGTTGGCCCTGCCGGCCGTGCTGGCGCCCCAGTTGCGCGTCACGCTGCCGGCCGATCTGGCGACCATCCTGCCGCGCGGGGCCCCGCTGCGCCAGGCCAGCGCCCTCCAGCAACAACTCGACGGGCCGGGTAGCATCGGGCCGCTGCCCATCGCCCTGGAGTTCCCTGGCACCGTTACTCAACCGGCCACCTGGCAGGCGGTGCAGAAGGTGGTCGGCGCCCTGGCGTCCCTCCCCGACATCGCCAGCGTGGCCGCCCCCACTGGAGGCGGCGCTACCCCGGCGCTACTGGCCCACTTGGCCGCCACCGCCGGGGGACAGGCTGGCCTCGGCGCCTTGGCCAACTTCATCAACCCGGCCGGGGATCCGCACCTGGTTGCCCTGACGGTCATAGCGAAGAGCGGGCCCGACCATCCGGCCACGGCCACCCTCCTGGCCAACATTCAGAGCACCCTGAACCGCACCCTGCCCCCCGGGGCCCGGGGAGCGGTGGGCGGGCCGACGGCGCTCATCCATGACTTCACCGGCCACACGGTGCGCCGCCTGCCCTGGATCATCGCTGCCGCCGCCCTCGTGGCGCTGGGGGTGCTCCTGTTCGCCACGGGCTCCCTCCCCCAGACCCTCCTGGGGGTCCTGCTGGACGGCCTGGTGGCCGCGGCGACTGCGGGAGTACTCGTCCTGACCATCCAGCGCGGCGGTCTCGGGCTGGAGGCCCAGGCGCCGAACCTGACGGTTGTCCCGCTGGTCTTTGTCCTGCTCTTCGGGCTCTCCATGGATTACGAGGTCATCCTCCTCCACCGCATCCAGGAGGCCTTGGCCGGCGGTGAACAGGTCCGCGCCGCGGCGCGCCGCGGCATCGCGGAGACGGGTGGCATGATCACCGGCGCCGGACTGGTGATGGTGGTGGTCTTCATCGTCCTGGTCTCCAGCCCCCTGGGGGTGCTCCAGACCCTGGGCATCGGCATGACGGTCGCGATCCTGCTGGACACCTGGGTGGTGCGCACCTTCCTCATTCCCGGCATGACCGCGCTTTTGGGACGCGCGGCTTTCTGGCCCTGGAAACCGGCGCCGCGCCGCGGTTGAACGGCGGGGAACGTTGCCTGGGGGAAACGCTTGCCGCTGGCGACGCGGGCCCCGGCCGGCGGGCGTGATACTGTGGTGGGGGTGCCAAGAAGGGGGCCGCAGCCGTGACGACGCTTGCCGCGTGGACGGGCGGGCCGGAGGATCTGGCCTCCTTCGTCGCCGCCGGGCTGCATGTCGACCCACCCGCGGCGGGTTTGGCCGACGAGCGCCTACCCTTCGCGGCGCAGGAGCGCTTGGCGCACGTGGCCGCCGATCTGGCCCAGGACGCCTGCGACGAGGGCTTGCCCTTGCCCGGCGGGCTGGCGCGTCTGGGCGCCTATGAAGTGCTGGCCGCGACCGCCTCCGCCCTGGCATGGGAACGCAACCGACCGCTGGGGACCCCCGTGGTCGGGGACGCCATCCTGCGCGTCGCCGACTTCGCCCGGGGACACGGGCCGCAGTCCCTCATCCGCGCCTATCTCAGCGTGGCGTTGCTGGAGGACCTGCAGGCCGTGGCCTTCTATGCGCCCATGGAATTGGAGTCCTTCCGCGACGGGCGCTGGCACCGTCCCTGGACGGCCCAGCCGCTGACCGATGAACTCTCCCTGGCGTTGGCCGCCGACGCCCTGCAATGGGGAGGGGCGGGCCTTTCCCTCACCCCGGGCGGTGCCGCTTTCCTGGAGACCCTGCGGGCCGGCCACGAGGCGTCGGGCATGGCCAGGGCGCGGCACCGCGCCCTGGCCCACCCCCACCACGGGCTGGTGCGGCATGCGCGTTCGGTCACCCACCCGCACTGGGAGGACCTGGTCTCCCAGGCCGGCGTCCGCTCCGGCGACCGCGTGCTGTTGGTCGGGGCGGCGTGGGGCGGCACGGGGTTGCTCCTGGCGGCCGCCGGGGCGGTTGGCCGCGACGGCGGCGTGACGGTGGTGGACGCCGCCCCCCGCCTGGGGGACCTGCGGGGCCTGGCGCCGCAGGTCGTGATCGCCCAGGGCCGTCCGGAATCCCTGCCGCTGGACGCGGCTTCGGTCGACGTGGCGCTGTCTCCGCACTTCCGCCACCTGGGCGATGGCGACCGCAGCCTGTCGGAATTGCGGCGGGTGCTGCGCCCCGGCGGGCGCGTGGCGCTGGCCGTGCCCCAGCCGCTGCAGAACGCCGGATCCCACTGGCGCGACTGGCTGCACCCGGTGCACCGCCTGGCCGAGCGTCTTGACCTGCCCGCGCCGGAAGATCGGGCGCCGGCCAGCCTGGCTATGGCGGCGCTCCGGCGCCATGGCTTTCTGGACGCGCACGGGCGGAGCGGGCACTTCGCCTTCGGCCTGCGTGAGGCCCTGGCCCACCTGCTGGATGCCTCGGACACCTGCCGGTCGGTGCTCGAACGTTCGCCGTGGCATGAACGGCACGCGTTGCTCGGCGAACTGCTGCGGCGCGGGGAACGCCTCTGGCAGGAGGCGGCCGGTGGGGGTGCCCTCTCGGTGCCCGGGGAACTGGTGGTGGGGACGTGTCCGTGAACGCGGCACTCGGGCAACCCAGCCACGGCAATCGGCGGGCGACGCCCCTGACCCGTGCCCTCATCACCGGCGAGCGCCGGCTGGCGGCGGCCGCCCTCGCGCGGAGCCTGGCCGAACTGGGCGTCCGCACGGAAGTCCGGATTCCGCTGGATCTGGGAGACCCGGGGACGCCGGGGAGGGCGGTGGTCGTCCAGGCCCAGGCCTGGTCGGCCGGGCTGGGGAACCTCTTGCGCCACCTGCACGCCCAGGGGCGGCCTGTGCTCGTCGCCCCGCTGACGGAGCAGGGCATCGACCGCCTGCGGGCCATGCGCCACGGGGCGCTGGACGTCATCCCGCACGGCCCGGAGCAGGCCGAGGAACTGGTGCTGAAGCTGCAGCGCCTGGTGCTCAAACCGCCCCCGCGGCCGGACGAGAGCCCACTGTTCCGCGTCGGGCACTACGTCTTCGACCCGGTACGCCGGCAGTTGCAGGGCCAGACGGCGGTGCTGGAGCTCACTCCCACCCAGGCCGTGATCCTGTACTGTCTGGTGACCGTGGCCGGCCAGGATCCCGACCGGCGCCTGCGGGTGCCGGAGTTGCTGGCGCTCTGCCGCCTTCCCGGCCTGACGCCGACGGCCCTACGCAAGCATGTCTTTGAATTGCGGGCCAAGTTGGAGCGCGATGCCGGCGTCCTGGCCGTGGTCGGCGACCTCCGGGCCGGCCTGGGCTGCGATCCGAAGCTGGTCGGGCGCGTGCGCGGCGGCGGTGCTCTCCCGTCGCCTGGCTGATTCAGGCCAGGACGAGTTTGCCGGTGGGACCCCCAGTACTTCCCCAAGCCGACTGGTCGTTCCCATTGCAGTCGTACAGGATCTGGCCCCAAGTCTGGCCCTGGCGCGAGGTGCCGCCCAAACCGAAGCCGATCCCCGCCCCGGCCTGGACCGTCCAGGCGTAGGAGGCCTGGAGTTCGGACCAGGGGATGGCGACGGCGAAGCCATAGCCCGTGGCCGTCTGCCTGTACCCCATCCGCACATCCTGCACGGCATGCTCATTGGCGCCGGCGCTCGTTCCCTCGCGGTCCCAGGCGCGCGGCTGGACCTTGCTACCGGTGAACGGTGTCAGGAAGAAGGCGTAGTCTCCGGGCCCATACTTGGTGCCGTCGTTTTGATTGCTGGTGTTGAAGAACAAGAGCAGGGCGTCCCCCAGATAATACTGGGCGTTGCCGCCATTATTGGCGTAGGGCGGGGCCTGAACCCGCTGCTCCAGGGCATAGAAGTACTGGGGGTCCCACTGCAGGTATACGGAACTGGTGAAGGTCGGGCTCTCAGCCACGGTACCGCGTTGCTCGACGCCGGCCGCGGCGGGCGACACGTCGATGGCGGGCGCCCGGTTCCAGGTGGCGTCCAGGGCCCCGGTAAGGGTGACCTGCGCCTGCGGCGCGCGTTGGATCGTGATGGTGGCTGCGGTTTGGGGGCCGGGCAAGGCGCGCGCTACCGCCGCCTTGAGGCCGGGCGGCTGCGGGCTTTGGCTGACCGCCTTCCGGGCGCAGGCCGCAAGCAGGGGCCCGGCCAGGCCAGCGGTCGCCAAGACCGCCGATCGGCGCAGCAGCGCCCGACGCGTCGCTACAATCTCGGTGTTTCCGTCCCTGCCCTGGCCCCCTAGCGATGGCGCCGCGGTCTTTTTCCTCCCCCGCTTCGACATCTTCTCCGGATGGTACCACAGCAATCTGCTGCCTGGTGTCTGTTCCAGACACTGGGAGGAAGGGTGGGGCGGCAGGAGGGCCTGCGCCCTCGCCGAACACAACGGCTCGGCGCCGCCGGGCTGTCGGCCCGGACGGTGGTCCGCCCGCCGTGGCTCGTTCAGAGGCCGCGGCGTATGGGAGGCAAGCGCCCGGTCCGGCGGACCGTGTGCCCCGGGACCGGGTGTGACACCGTGCAGATTGCGTTCACCACGTACTCGACCCCCGAATGGTCCCTGGAGGCCGTGGCCGAACGGGCCGCGCGCCTGGGGTATGACGCCGTGGAGGTCCGGGTCGGCCAGCAGCACGGAATCGACGCCGACGCCACGCCGCAACGCTGCGCCCAGGTGCGCAAGCTCTTCGCCGAAGATCGTGTGGCCATCTGCGCTTTGGCAAGCAGCTGCCGCTTCGCCCCCTGCGGCCCAGAGGAGCACCAGGGCCAGGTGGCTACCGCCAAGCGGCTCCTGGAGGTGGCCGGGGCCATCGGCGCGCCGGTCCTGCGCGTCTTCGGCGGGGCCTTTGCGGCGCCGACGACGGAAGCCGAGGCGGTGGCGCGCGTGGTGGACGGGCTTGGGCAACTGGCCGGGCCGGCCCGCGCCGCCGGGGTGAAGCTGGCGCTGGAGACCCACGACGGCTTCAGCGCGGCCGCGCAAGTGCGGCAGGTGCTGGCCCAGATCGACGACCCCTGGGTCGGGGCCTGCTGGGACTGGCTCCATCCCCACCGGGTGGGGGAGAGCGTCGCGGAGACGGCCCGGCATCTGCACGGGCGCGTGGTGCACGTGCACGCCAAGGACGCCCTGCGGGACGCCAACGGCCGCTGGCAGGCAGAGTACTTGGGCCACGGCGTGTTGCCGCTGGGCGACCTCTATCGGGCCCTGCGGGACGAGGGCTACGAGGGGGCGCTCTCGTTCGAGTGGGAGCGGGGCGGAGACCCCGACCCGACGGTTGCGCTGCAGGTCTACGAACAGGGCATGCGGTCGCTGGCGCGCGCCATGCATGCCTGAGGGCGCGCGGCGCGGGTGCCGACCGGCGCCGCGCGCCCGCGGGCCGGGGGTTCCCAGCTGCTGGGGATGTTGCGGCCTTTTAGGTCCTGGGATGGCAGGCGGAACGGCCTAGGCCTATCCGCCATGCGCCCAGGGCGTGGGGCCCAGCCCCACCCCTGCGGCCAGGCCGGGCCGGCTGCCCGGTCGTCCGGATCGTCGTCCGTTGGCTGGACACCTTCGGCGCGCAGGATCCGACGCGCGCGTCCAGAATGCCTGGCGATCCAATCTGCGTTTTTAGGGGTTGGATGAGGGTTTTGGGTGTGCGCGGCGGTGCGTGCCCAAGCCCTTTGCGTCTCAAGCGCCGACCGCGAGGGGGGCGGAACGTGCGGCCGCAGGAGGCAGGCACCCTGCCCGTTGCGCCGGCCAGTTGGCCCGGCGTGGCCGACGGGGCTCCGATCCGCATTCCGCTGCGCGGCAACGTCCCCGCCGGACCGGCCGCGCGGGCCCTGATCGACACAGCGCCACTGCAGCGCCTGCGCGGTGTGCGGCAACTCGGTCTGGCCCACCTGGTCTATCCCGGGGGCGGCCACTCGCGCTTTGAGCACAGCCTGGGGGTGTATGCGCTCGGCCGGTTGCTTCTGGGGCACCTCTTTGCCCGCAGCGGCCGCCGCTACCTGACCCCCGAGGACGGCTACGCCTTCCTGGCGGCGTGCCTGCTGCACGATGTCGGTCACTATCCCTTCTCGCACACGCTGGAGGAGGTGCCGCGCCACCCGGACGGCCGCGTCACCATCCCGCGCCATGACGAACGCGCGCGCACGATCATCCTGGGAGACCCCGAGGTGTCTCAGGTGCTGCGCACCCGGTGGGGAGCCGAGCCCGAGCGGATCGCGCGCATCATCGACGAGCGCGACTGCGGGGGGGAACCGGCCGATGCCCGCCTGCGCCAACTCCTGTGTGGGCCGCTCAACCCCGACCGCCTGGACTACCTGGAGCGGGACAGCCAGCACCTGGGGGTGCCCTATGGCCAGGCCCTGGACATCCCGCGCCTTTTGGACAGCATTGACTTCGTGCCGGACGGCAGCGAATTGGGGGTCTCCCCCAAGGGCGTGCCCGCCGTCGAGACCCTGATCTTCGCCTCGTACCTGATGTATCGGGAGGCATACTGGCACCACACCGTCCGGGCGGCACAGGCAATGCTCAAGCGCGCCGTGACCGAGGCCCTGCTGGCAGAAGAGATCGACTTCGCCCGCCTGATTGCCGCTGACGACGAGCAGGCGATGGCGCTGCTGCGCGCCTGCCGCAATCCGGCCACGGCTGAGCTGACCCGAGGGCTCGGCCCCGGGCGGCGCCTGTACCGACGGGTATGGAACGGCAGCCCTGAACAGGCGGCCGCGCTCCCGGCCGGGGCCACCCGCGACCTGCTGTTGCGGCTGGCCACCCAGGATCCCTGGGCGTCCGAGCGGGAACTGGCCGGGGTGGTGGCTGGGTTCAACACCGCAGCGCACGCGGGGCTCGCCCCGCACCAACTCCTCTGCGATGTGGCCGGTCGGGGCAAGGAACTCTTCTTTGCGGTGCCTCTGGTGGGAACCACCGGGCCCAAGAGCACCCGCGACCCCGATGTGTCGCTCATCGCCCCCTCCCTGGCCGATAACTTCGAACGCCACGCCAAGCGCCTGCAACTGCTGGCCACCCCAGGCGCGGCCGCGGGCCTGGCCACCTATCTGGGGTTGCCGGCCGGGGGGGACGCGTGATGGCCGCACTGGAGGCGGAATGGCTTTTGGACCTGGCCCGCCAAGCCGCGGCGGCCGCCTACGCCCCGTACTCCGGCTTCCAGGTCGGCGCCGTGGTGCTGGGGGAGGGCGGGGGCCTGTATAGCGGCTGCAACGTGGAGAACGCGTCGTACGGAATCTCTCTGTGCGCCGAGCGGGCCGCGATCGCCGCGGCGATCCGGGCGGGGGAGCGCCATCTCGTGGGGCTGGCGGTCTGGGGAGCCCGTCTGGGGCAGGCGCCTGCCCCCTGCTCGCCCTGCGGTGCCTGCCGCCAGGCGCTCGCCGAATTCGGCGGTCCGGACCTGCCGATCTGGAGCGCGGGGGCCGACGGGGTACCGGTGACCTGGACCCTGGGTGCGTTGTTGCCGGAGGCGTTTGCCCTCCCGGGTGAAGGCCATGGGGGGGAACGCGATTGAAGGAAGCGGGTGCTGACCTGGTGCGCCCGGCCCAATTGGAGAGAATTCAAGCGCGGTCCCGCGTGCCGGTTCTCATCCCTCTGGTGCGGGCCGTATCCCCATCGCGATGAAGAGGTTGGCCAGGACCAGCAGGTGCACGATGCTGCACCACAGGCACAGCACGCCGACGACGAAGAGCTCGATGTAAATGAAGTACACGACCGAGAGGGCGCCCACGACCGCCCAGCCGAGGTCCAGCATCTGCGTCCAGGCGCCGCGCTCCCCGCGCAGCCAGATCGTCACGCCCAGAACCGCAAACCACAGCATGCCCCAGACGGCAAGCGGCAGGCCGAGCACCACAGACTGGGGACTGGTGACTACGCGCGCACAATCGATGAACGCGTTGTCCGTGCAGACGAGCGGCACGCGCGCGTCGTAGTGGACCAGCGTGAGGTAGACGGAGATGCCAAAGCCGACGGCGGCCAGGAGCGTCCGCCAGAGGCGGGTGGTCATCCGCTCTTCGCCGTCTTGGGCAGGGCCGCCGGCTTTGGCAGGGTCGGGACCAGTGCCGCGACTGGCGCGGAGGTGCAGACGTTGCTCGGCTGGTCGCCGTCGACCGAGCAGATGGCCGCAGACAGGATGTTGGCTTGGGCCAGGATGTTCGTCCCGACCGGGCTGGTGCCCTTATTCACGTCCTGGGCGATGGTCGACCAATTGAGACCGGCCAGGTAGCCCGGATCGTAGAGACTTCCCGACCAGATGTAGCGGTTGGCGATATCGACGAAGGGAACGGCGCCGGCGCTCCCGAGCGCCGCCGGCAGGTAGGGCGGGGCGTCGTAGGTCTGCAGGGCCGAGAGCTGGGTGCTGTTCGGCTGCTGCAGCACCGTTCCCAGCACTCTGGTCTGGTTCTCAACCGACTGGAAGTCCACATAGGAACTGGTGTATGTGGCATGCACGAACGTGAACGTCGGTGTGTTGGGGTAGACATCGGTCCCGGAGGAGTTCATGTATTCGAGGCCGGACCAGGTGCCGAAGCGCGCCAGCGCCGCGACCATCGCCCAGCGACTGGCGGCGCAGTACGGGCAATACTCGAAGCCGAAATAGTAGAAGACGGGCTTGCCCCCGACCG
The DNA here is from genome assembly GCA_021846605.1 of Bacillota bacterium. The sequence continues at coordinate 12,984 of JAJZWQ010000084.1, forward strand.
TCCAGAGGGTGCTGCTGCCGCCGTACGGGCCGGAGGTGGACGTGGTCGGCGTCCCGGTCGCTTTGGCGAACGACGCCAGCGGCACAGTGGTCAGGGCCTGCACGATGCTGGGCGCCACGGGCTTGTTGTCCACGCTGGGGCTGGCGCCATTGGGGGACGCCAGTTTGAGGATGACCAGCAGGGCGATGAGCGCAAGCACCCCCACCGGTAGCCACAGCCGGATGCCCGGAGACGAGCGGCGCGGGGCGTAGGCGCTGGGCCGACGCTTGTTGGCCATAATCCCTTATATCATGGGCGATCCCAGGTGCGGAAGTTTTCGTCTCGCCCACAATCTCTTCCCCGTGGCCGATTGGTGGGTCGGTCTCACCGGGGCAGGGGCGACCGGGGGCAGGGGGGCGGAGGCCGGGCGGAGGCCCCGGCATGGCGGGCGGTATTCGACGCAAGCGGGCGCTACCGGTACCGGCTGACGCGGACCTGGCCGGAGGCGGGGAGTCTGTGCCTCCTCGTATAAAGGGTGCGGCGGACGGGCCGCAAGCAGGTGGGTCCCGGGGGCCGGCCACGGCCCCCCGCGCCGCTCGTGAGAAGCGAGTGAGCGCTCGAAAAGATTGCCGGCGGGGCTGGTCGGGG
>JAJZWQ010000085.1 GCA_021846605.1 Bacillota bacterium
CCGGATAAAGACAGGGCGGGGGGACGGCGTCCCCCCGAACCCCCCGCCGGAGTCGCGTCAGCGCTTCCCGGAAGCGGGCAGGGACCGGGCCCCGGGACCGGAGCCAGGCCCCCCCGGGCCCCCTGGCCTGGCAGCCACGGCGCTTCCTTAAAGGTCTTGCTCCGGACGCGGATCAGCAGGCGCTTGACGGGGAACACCTCGCCTCGGACGCGGAAGGTCGGTACGGGAATCTGCTCCCATGTCGCTTCCCCCACCAGGCGCTGCTCGATAGCAGTCAGGATCGCATCGCCGATTGGTTCATATCCGCGCCGCCTCCGGAAGCGGTCGTATGCGTCGACAGCCGCGAAGGCGCTTCGGCGGTAGAGGACCTCTCCCATCAATGCTCTGTCCGTAGCCGCCGGAGATGCTCCCGCGCCTCACGCGACGTCAGCAGAGGCTCGTCCGTCTCCCGAGCTGCCTCCAGCACGATCGTCGCTTCTTCCTCGTCTTCAGGCTCAATAAACCCTCCAGCCGGCTGAACCAGGTACTCCTCGCTGTCCCCTTCATAGCCAAGGATAGCCGTGCCATGCTCGGCGATCTCTTTGCGGAGTTGCTGCAGAAGATCCTTGGAGATCATGATCTTAGCCACAACCCGTCTCCCCTCGCGTTGGCGGCGGTTGAACAGTATCACAGGCATGCCTACGCACCTGCATCCGCGCAAGATCATCCAGCATTACCCGTCCTCCCTTGCAGTCATCGACCCCTCTCCGCGTCCAGAGAAGCCCCGCCGCTGGCCTTTCAGGGTCCTGTCCCAGACGAACGCGGGGACGGGCAGACGGCCCGCCCCTGGCGGCTGTGCGCAAGGGGGGGGGGGCACCGGAGCTAGCTGCGCCGGGGCAGGGCCTGGCTCTGCCCCAATAGGGTGGCCTTCTCTCCCAAACCTTCCCTGGAATGCGCCCGCGGGCATCATCCGGTGCCAGCACCCCCTGGGGCCGGTGCTGCCCTGACATCCTCGGCGCCTAGCGCCAGGGACAGCGGGCGCGCGCAGCCCAATTCCCCCTGGCCGGACCTTGCACCCTCTTTGAGGGCCCTGCGGGCGCGATCCACACTCCCCTTCCCCCAGCCAAGCATCTCCGCCAACTCCCGCTGCGTCGCGCCGGGATGGGCCTCCATGGCCTGCCGCAGCAGACAGAGCCGGATTTGTTGCGGTATCTGGTGCCAGCGGCCCGCGCTCCGCCGCTGGTTCTTGCGCCGCCTGCGCTCCGCGGCGCCGATGATGGTCTTGAGGTTCCGCTGCTCGGTGGCCGTGATGCCCAACAGTTCGATCAGCGCGGCGTTGGAGTAGTTGTAGCCGTCGAGCGGGTCCCCCTTGCGCCCCGGCGGCCTCCCCTCGGCTCGGGCCTTCACCCAGGCCGCCCAGGCCTTCTCCGCACTCCGCGTGGCGGTCCGCACCTCCCGCTCGTCCAGCGGCTCGCGGAATTGGGCGTTGAAGCTGAGGGTCTGCCGCAGGCCCTCCTCCGGGTCGGAAAGCACGCAGCAACTCCAGTAGCGCCAGAGAAAGCAGCAGACCTCCCGCCGGCCGCGCAGGTCCCAGTTCCGCCGCTCGGCCAAGCGGTTGAGGTCCTCGAGCCGCGCCAGGTGCAGGGTGTATGCGTTGAACAGGGCGGCGACTTTGCGCGGACGCGGAGCATCCCCGGGCTCGGTGTTGGGCGCGGGGAAGCGCGCCGAGGTGTGCCACGCCTCCGGCAGGTACTGCCGCGCCAGGTCGGCGAGTTCGTAGCGCAGGGCGCCTTTGGTTGGCGGCTGCCGGTACTCGATCAGCCGCACAGCCGCGCCAGTGCCCCCGTGGACCGAGCCGGCCACCCGCAGGACGCGTGCCGGGTCCGAGGCCCGGGCATCCGCCCCCAGGTCCGCGAGCGCCTGCAGCAGGAAGCTCTGCAGGGCGGCCCAGCGCGGCAGCGCCGCGGCGGGCGCCGCCCGCAGCAGCCAGAGCGGCGCCAGTCCCCGTCCGCTCTGCAGGACCGCGGAAGGCCACGGGATCCTGTCGGCCAGGGCGCGCTCCAGGACCTCGTCCAGGGCATCCGGCGGCGCCAACCCCACCCGGTAGCAGTCGAGGTCGACAAAGAGGGTCCGCAACTGGCGCAGGGCGTCCACCCGGCGGCACGGCCGGCTGAAGGTGTTCTGGGAGGCGTAGGTGTCCGGCTGCCCGGAGGCGGTCGCCGCGGCGGCGAGGAATTCTGGAGCACCGAGGAACCGCTGCAGCCACTGCAGATCCTCGGTCCGTCGGCAGAGCGCGATGTAGCCGCGGGCATCCCGGTGCAGGAGCGCGGCATGGGGAACGGGTTCGCCCCAGATCGTCTGCTCCAGGGCAATGGCGTGACCCGTCGGGGGCAACGCGCAACCCTCCCAGCCACCCGGCTCCGGGAGGGCCCTCGTGCCCGCGATGTCCGCCAGAGGCCGTATGCCGCAGCAGGGATCGGCGGGCTGGCTGTGGTATACTGCATGGCGTCGATCAACGGCTCCGGGGTGCCATCCCGGGGCTGGGGGCGTTCACCGCCCCGCCGAAGGCCCGTCCCCCACCAGGGCGGGCCTTTGGCTTTCTCTGCCGGCCGCGGATTACGACGGCACGGCTCGATCTCCTTTTCGTCCCCCCAACGCTCCGAGCCCGTCCGTGGCGCGCCGGGGATGGCGTACGGTGTACCGTATACGTTCTACCGTGGACGGCTACGGTGGCTGGTGGATCGTATACGGCAACCGTGTACGGTGGATGGTGTACGGTGGACCTCTAGTGCGCCGGTCCCACGCGGAGAGGGCTTCCCCGGCAGGGAGAGGGCCTGCGGATGCCGTATCCCGGTCCCCGCGGAGAGGCGGGAGCGCCCCTGATCACGGCGGTGTGCAATCAGAAGGGCGGGGTCGGCAAGACCACGACGGTGGCCAACCTCGGCGTGGCACTCGGGGAGCTGGGACAGCGTGTCCTGCTCCTCGACTTCGACCCGCAGGGGAGCCTCACGATCAGTCTTGGCCTGAATCCCTCGGACCTGTCCGGCGTCACGGTCTACGAGGCCGTGGTCCTTTCGCCGTCCGATCCCCACCACCACCCCCTTCCGGAGGTCATCCGCCGGACGCCCTACGGCGTGGACCTGGCGCCGGCAGACATCGACCTGGCGGCCGCCGAGATCGACCTGGCGAGCCAGATCAGCCGCGAGCTGGCCCTGGCGCGGGCGCTGCGCGTGCTGGCCGGCCGCTACGACCACATCCTGATCGACACGCCGCCCAGCCTCGGCCTGCTCACGCTCAACGCGCTGGCCGCCGCCGACCGCGTGCTGATCCCCCTGGCCACGAACTTCCTGTCCACCAAGGGGGTCGAGGCGCTGCTGCGCACGGTGCATCTGGTCCAGGAGCGGCTCAACCCGGAGCTGCAGGTGGCGGGCATCCTGGCGACGATGCACGAGGGGCACAAGCTGCACCACGCCGAGGTCCTGGAGGCGACGCGGCGCTCCTTCGCCGGGCACGTGCCCGTCTTCGACGCGGTGATCAAGCGCAGTGTCCGCTTCGAGGAGGCGCCGGTGGACGGGGTGCCCGCGGTGCTCTATGCCCGGGACGTGGACGGGGCCAAGGCCTACCGCGCCCTGGCCCGGGAGGTGCTCGAGCTTGCCTAGGCGCGCGTCGCTGGCCGGCCGCGATCCGTACGGGGCGGAGAAGCTGTTTCCGCCGGCGCAGGCGGGGAACGACGCGGCCGCGCCGGCCGCGGAGCCCGCTGCGGGGCGGAGCGAGGGCGAGACCGCCGGCGGCGCGCCGGAGGCCGGGTCCGGTCGGGCGGCTCGGAAGCCGTGGGACCAGCGCTTCACCCGCTGGACGGTGCACGTCGACCGCCGCATCCTCGAGCGCCTTGGCCGGGCGGCGAAGAAGACGGGGCGCAGCCGGGTGGACATCGTTGGCGCCGCGCTGGACGGCTATCTGCGCGGGATCGGGTTCTGATCCCGGTCAGCGCATGGGGCCGCGCCCCTCCGGTCTCGTGCGGTTCACGTGGGGGCATCCGGCCGCAGGCGTTTTGGGCGCGCACCCCGGCATTTCGAGGCCCCGAGCTCACCACGCTCTCCCTGCCCCTCCGCTTCGGTCCCCGACCCGAAAGCAGATCCGGCCTCCCCTTCGGCGAGGGTCCCCGGTGTCTCGCCCGCCGTCCCGCTGCCGTTCTCTACAAGCCCAAGCACCCCTCGCTCTATGGCGAGCTGCCCTCTGCGTAAGCAGATGGGCGGTCGAGGAAGTGTCCGACGCGGCGAGGCGAAGCCGAGGGTGCGTTGGACACTTCCTCGCGCCTACGGGGGGGGGTGCTTGGGCTTGTGCCCCAAGGGCCGGCGGGGCGGCGGGCGGGCTGCCCCGAATTCCGGAAGCCCCCCCCGGGTTTCATGCGTCCGTTTCTTACGCCGGACGGACAACGACCCGGACCCACACCGGGGCGGACCCCCAACAAGGCGGACGCTCACGACTCGACCGGAGGAGCCGCGACGCCGGTACATCCGAGCGGGCTACGAACGTCGGCCGCCCGAGGCGTGGACGTCGCGGAGGGTTCTGTCAACAGCCATTGGGAGTCCGGCTACTTGCGCAAGGACACTTTGCTCCACTGTTTCCCGCACCAGTTTTATCTTGTGATGTCCTGGCGTGCTGGTCCGATGGCCAGACGCCCGAGACAGACGTGGGTCGAAGCGCATCTTTTCATCCAGACTTGCTTGATCTCCTTGTTCTGTGACTGGCGGTGACATGATTTGCACCGACCGCAGTGCTGGCGACGAGCAGCCCATTGAGAACAAGCAGAGGCATGTCTCGGAGATGTAAGCCGCTCTGAAAGCCGATCGCCGGAGCTAGTACCGCGATGGCGATCCCCCAAGCGAGAACGCCCGACGGAAGTCGCTGTAGAGGTCGCAGTTGCTCGGCAACGTTTACAAGCAGGGATGTGGCGAAAGCGGCACCTCCGAGCGTCGCGAGCGTGGAGTAAGTAAAGAGAGTCGTCATGGTTGCAGCCCCCCTGTGGAAACCTCCACGGGTGATACCTACAGTAGCCGGAGGGAGACTTCATGCACTGGTTGTGGGTGCATGGGCGCACCTGCCGGCGGCCACCGTCGGCGTACTCGAGCCGGCACGGCGGGGCCCCCTGGCACGCTCCGGCGGCCGGTGAAAGGGCAAATCGTGATCACTGAACACCGAGGGGAAGGTGCGCAGGCGCGACGATCTGCTGCTGGCGCTCCACGGACTGACACGCGAGCAGCAGCAGGACATGATCTCCCCGGCAACTCAAGACAGGCACGCTGAGTTCGTGGACGCGCAGATCTCTGGCCGCGTTCTGAACACACCACAAGGGCTGGTCACGTCAGCACGCGTCCATAGGCATCCTCAACGCGCACCACGTCGCCCCGGTGTCCGGTGCTCACTTCCACCAGCGTGCTGTCCTGCGCGGCCCTGATTCGATGCACTGTCCACGGATCGATCATGATCGCGTCCCCAGGCAGGAGCGCCGTCTCCAGGTCTCCGTCCTGGACCGTGACCGCCCCGGTCAACAGCAGGAGGGTCTCATGCTTGCGCTGGTGGTAGTGCAGGCTGGTGGAGTGGCCGGCCCGGATCTCCAGCGTCTTGCCCATGTAGTGTTCGGCGTTTGCCCACCACAGCTCCCGTCCCCAGGGCTTGGGCACCTCGACGATGTCCACCGCGGGCGTCACCGTGATCATGCGCCGATCCCTCCCGGTTCGGCGGGCGAATGGACCCTCTCCCGCCACCAGTCCAGAAGGTCGACAACGGTCTGATGGAAATCGATCTGCGGCGCCCAGCCCGTCGCGGCGCGGAATGCGGACGCGTCGCCCACCAGCCGCGGCACGTCCGCGGGCCGCAGGCGCTGGGGGTCGACCTCGACCGTGAACGGCACGAGCGCCTCCAGGCGCAGGATGTCCACCAGCTCGGAGATGCGCCGGCCGACGCCGGAGGCGATGTTGTAAACCTCGCCCGGCCGGCCGTGGATGACGGCCAGGGCATAGCCGCGCACGACGTCGCGCACGTCGGTCCAGTCGCGGACGGCATCCAGGTTGCCGACGTGCAGGACCGCCGGCCGCAGCCCGGCCTCCATCTCCGCCACCTGCCGGGCAAAGGCCGAGGGGGCGAAGAGGGCGCTGCGCCGGGGCCCCTCGTGGTTGAAGGCCCGCGTCACGATGACCCGCAGCCCGTAGGCGTGGTGATACTGCAGCCCCAGGAGCTCCTGGGCCACCTTGCTGACCCCGTACGGGCTCAGGGGCCGGAACGGCTGGCGCTCCGTGATCGGCAGCTCCTCCGGCTCCACGCGGCCGTACGCCTCCGATGACCCGGCGATCTGGACCGTGGCCAGCGGAGCCAGTTCCCGGATCGCTTCCATCAGATGGACCTCGCCGACGACGTTGGTCTCCATCGTCTCCGCCGGGGCCGTCCAGCTGGCCGGCACGTAGCTCTGCGCCGCGAGATGGAAGACGGCCTCCGGGTGGGATGCGGTGACCAGCGCGCGCACCGAGGCCGCGTCGCGGAGGTCGTAGTGGCAGAGGTGCAGGCACCGGAAGACGGCCCGCAGGTTGGACAGGTCGCTCCGCCAGCGCGCCCCGCCCCAGACCTCGTGCCCCTGCGTGCAGAGGATCTCCGCCAGGTGGCTGCCTGCCATCCCCGTGACGCCCGTGATCAGGACGCGCATCCCCATGCCCCCCAACGCGTAGATGCAGGCCGCCGCCGAAAAGGTGAAGGGCGCGCCTGTGGCGCGCCACAACCCTCGGCTGCTCAGAAGCGCAGCCTCGCCCGGAGGCCCGCCAGCGTCTGCGGGTCCTCCAAGAGGTCCCGGCGCGCCACGAGCAAGGCCTCGGGCCCCTCCACCACGACCGCCTGCGGCAGGCCGCAGACGACGACCGGCCGGAGGCTCCCCGGCTCGGGGAGCACGAGCGCTCCAGGGCTGCGCTCGATCAGGGACGGCCCCTGGGCCGCGGTCTCCCGGCCGTAACGGCGGGCGAAGGCACCCCAGGTACCGAAGTCGTCCCAGTCCATCTCCGCCTGCACCACGGCCTTTGGCGCCTCGGAGTCCAGGACCAGGGCATCGAAGGAGACCGCCGCCTCCGGCAGTTCGGCGAGGTGCTCCCGGAACAGGCCGAGGCGTGCGGCGACCACGCCGGTGTTCCAGAGCGCCCCGCGCCGCAGGAGCCATGCGGCCGCCTCCGGCCGGGGCTTTTCCATGAAGTCGTCGACCGCGTGCACCGCCGCACCGTGCTCCAGCAGAGCCCCCGCCAGGATGTGGCCGAAGCCCGTCTCCACGCGATGCGCGGGGACACCGACCAGGACGAAGCGCTCCGCCTGCCGGGCGTGGCGCGCGGCGAGCTGCACCGCGGCTGCGTAGACGGCCTCGTCGCGCGTCACCGTGTCCGCGGGCAGAAAGACGCAGACCTCGCGATCGGGGACCTGCGCGCGGTCGCGGTAGGCCTCGAGAGCGGCGGCCATCGCCCGGGCCGTTCCCCGGGACGCCTCCTCCAAGATCAGCTGCTCGGGGGACAGATCCGGGAACAGGGCGCGGGCGAGGTCCAGGTGGCGGCGGTTCAGGACGACGAGGACGTGGTCGTCAATCCTTTTCGCGCGCCGCCAGGCCATACCGAGGAGGGTGTCCCCCTCAGGGAGGCTGCAGAAGGGCTTGGGCCGCTCCGGCGTGCTCCAGGGCCACAGGCGCTCCCCGACCCCTCCGGCCAGGATGAAGACGACCACGCGCTCGCCCCCCACCGCCGCCACACGGAGATAGGGGGTGCGGTCCTCCGTCCAGTGATTCGGGGGCATCCCCCGGGTAGGGGGTGCGCGCGCGCACCCCCTACCCGGGCACGGCGCGATCGGCCCTCTATCATTGGGACAGGCCCGGATCCGCCTCTGGTGAGGGGAGGTCCGCGCCATGACGTCTTCCGCCCCACCGGCGGCGCGCCGCCCGCCGGCCCCACCCCTGCATCCGGCGCGCCCCCTCCGTCCGTCCGGACCGGGAGGGGAGCGATGACCGGTGCTGCCCAGTCCGACCGTGGTCGAGATCCTGCAGGGCACCAAGGCCCTGGCCGGCGCCTGCTTTCTCGCCGCGCATGACCCGGAGGCCTCGCCCGAGGAGGTCGAGCTGCTGCACGCGACCCTGGAGGCCCTGCACCGCCAGGGCACCGCCTTCAGCCGCCGCCTTGCAGCCCAGGCCCAGCTGGTCCCCCGTCCCGGACCCGCCCGCCGCTGATCGGGAGGAGGCTCCCCCGATGTGCCAGCAAGCCCTCATCGATTGCGTCGGGCGTCTGCGCATGGCGATCGTGGCCTATGCCGAGCTCATCGGCACCCTGGAGGCCGGCCCGGAACGCGACCAGATCCAGGAGTTCGCCGCCGTGCTCGCCGGCCAGCACCAGGTGCTGCAGCGCCTCTGCGTCGGCCGCTGCGGGCCCGCCCGCTGCAGCGCGCCGGATGCCCCGGCGCGGGACCTGGGATGATGGCTCCACCACGGACCCCGGACGACGACGCCGCGGTCGTGGCCTGGATCGAGACGGTGCTGCGCCACGCGGCATCGCGCGCGGGCCAGACCTGGCGCGAGCACGCCGACCATGAGATGGCGACGGCCGATCTGGCGGAACTGGCGGGCCCCGGGCCCGGTTGGCAGGAGGCGCTGATTGGAGACCTGGATGCCGCGGCGCTCTGCGCCCACTTCTCGGGCCGGGAGGGAGTCGCATGCCGGCTGCTGGCCTTCCAGGGGCCCATGAGCGAACGCGATCTGGCCGCCCGCCTGGGCGTGAGCCAGCCCACGGCCCACCGGCTGAAGGTCGCCCTGGCGGTCCGGATCCGGCCCCTGCTGCGTCCGTGACGGAGCTGGTCGCGGCGGCCCACGCCGGCTCCAATGCCGCGCTGGACGAGTTGCTGCAGCGGTTTCAGCCATTGGTGCGCCGTCTGGCCCGACGCATGGGCGGCCCGCCCGATGACGCCCAGCAGGTCCTGCATCTGGCGCTGGCGGTGGCCATCCGCCGCTCCCCGCCCCGTGCGGCGCTCAGGACGGGATCAGGTAGCCCTCTCCCACCACCGTCAGGATGACGCGCGGCTGCCGCGGGTCCTCCTCGAGCCGCGCGCGGAGCCGCCGGACCAGCGTCTGCGCCCTTCGGGCCGGATGGCCGGCCTCTGCCCCCCAGACCGCCTCCCCCAGGTCCTGCGCCCGCACCGGATGGCCCCGGTGCTCGGCCAGGTATCGCAGCCCCGCATACTGCCGCGGAGAGAGCTCCAGCCACATCGCCCCGCGCCACAGGACGCGCTCCGCATGCCGGTCCAGGTCGACCCCCGGCCCCACCGCCAGGCAATCCAGACAGGCGATTCCCACCGCACACCCCTCCCGCTTGGAGTCGTGAGCTCATTGTGGACAGGCCCCGCAACCTCCGGACGTCACGCCGGCTGACCGGGTGGCGGCCCGGGCGCCGGGCTTCTCGACACCGCTCGACTCGGGTAGGCAAGGAGGGTAAGGCGGGCTATGAGGCGCGCAGGACGTAACCCTGGCCGCGACGGAGCTCGATGTGCAGCTGCGGCGGCAGCTTGGCCCTCAGCTCGCGGATCGCATTGTAGACGGTCTGTTCACCGTAGTGCGTCGCCCGCGCCAGGTCCCGGCCGCTCCGCGGGCGGCCCGCGGCGCGTACCAGCGCGGCCAGGACCGCACCCCGCGACGCGGAGCGGATCAGCGGCCGTCCGGCCAGATAGATCGTGAAGCTGCGCGGGGAGATCGTCACGCCGCCGCCGACCTCGAGCCGGGCCTCGGCCGGGGCGGACCGATGTCCGCGGACCAGCGCGTAGCGCACGGTGATCGCGCGCTGGGCGGGGGGATGGCCCGCCAGCACCGCGGCCAGGGCCTGCTCCACGGCGGCGGAGTACGCCTGCCGCTCCGCCCAGGGCTGGGCCGACAGGTCCAGCCGCCAGGGCCCGCCCGGCCCCAGCAGCACCGCCCAGACCTGCTCCGCGTCCGGTAGCGACAGGATGGTCTCCGCCTCTGCGCGGCGCACCCCGCTCCAGCCCCCGGCCACCAGGTCCTGCACGGCCCGTTCCGGGTCGGCGACCGGCGCGGCCTGCAGCGATCCCGGCTCCGCGACCGCCGCCACCGCCCCCCAGAGGGCGTCGAGGAAGCCCGACGGCGCCGGGTCGAGCCGCAGCAGCGCCGCGACCCGGCCGTGGACGCGCACCGCCGCGCGCAGGTCCGCTGCGGAGGGTTGCGCCGCGGGCGGCCGGCCCGCGACCGTCACCTCTGCCGCCCCGAGCGCCCCCTGGATCAAGGCCGCGTCGGCTTCGCTGGGGCCGGGGTCCGCCGGGCGCGCCGCGACCCGCAGGTTGTGCAGGCCGGCCCGTCGCGCCCGGGCCTCGATACGCTCCGCGGTGCCGCGGTCGCCACAGACCACCAGCACGGTGCCGCGCGGCCCGACGTGCTGGGCGGCGGCCAGGGGGAGCCACTCGCCCCCGCTGGCGGTGCCCAGGCTGACCACTCGCATCCCGGGCCGCAGCCGCGCGAAGGCCGCAAACGGCGGCCAGACGGGCGGCGACGCGGACGGGTGCCCGCCGGCCTGCAGCCACCCCAGGTACTGCTCCCGTTCCTGGAGCAGTCCGAGACGGCCGACGGCATCGCGGATGCGGTCCCAGACCTGCGCGCCGAGCTCGGTCATCTCCACGCTCACGCCGCCGTCGGTCCCGGCGTGGGTACCCAGCCAGCCGATGGCCACGCCGTAGAGGAGGTCCCCCTGCCCGAAGGCCGGGGGCCGGGGCAGGTGGCGGGAGCCGGAGGCGAACTCGCCCTCGCCCATCCTGCCGTAGCGGGCCAGGGCGCGCCCGGGCTCGTGGGCGCGCAGGAGGCAGTATGGACGGAGGATGCCGGCCAGGCCGCCGGCAAGCAAGCGCTCCAGGTTCCGCTCCAGCTCAAGCGCGGCGCGCGGATGCGGGCGGGGCAGATCCGGCAGCCCGCGCAGGGCGGCCGTCGCCAGATACAACCCGCAGAGGGCCTCGGTGGGCAGGGTCCTCGACGGCAGGGGCCCGTCGCCGAAGAGGGCGAACCGCAGCGCCGGGGACCAGCCCGCGACCGCCGCGCGGAGCGCGAAGGCCTCCGCCCGCGCCCCGAGCCAGGCCGGAGGGGATCCACGGGCCTCCGGCAGGAGGAGGTCGACGGATGCCCCGGCGTGGCGCAGCCGCTCGACATCCGCCTCCAGTTCCGGGCCCATCCAGTCCGTCGTGGTCATCCCTGACCCCCTGCCGCCCGCCCCCCCCAGGGCTGCCCCCATCTTCATCCTTTCGGGGTGGCCGGTGGGACCCCCTGGCTCGGTCTGCGGGGGGCACTTCCTTGGACGATCCGCCGCCGCGTCCGGTTCAGGCGGGCGCGGCACCCTCGTCGGGCGCGCCCGCGCTCCGTCCACCAGATCGTACACTCCCCGATCCCGGACGGGCTTCCGATCGGGGTTGTGGGACAAGGGATGCCCCACCCCCCTGACGCCGGACCTCGCCCTCGCTACCACGATGCCGAGGTCCGGCGTCAGGGGGGTGGGGCGGGATGGTGGTTAGAAGAGGTTTTGGAATGGGTGAATGTAGTAGTTGTTGTGTGGTCTGGATGAGAGGGGTGGAGGATCCGGGGGGAGGATCGATACCGAAAAAGGGGAGAGAGCGGGAGGGACGGGGTGGAACACGGGGATGAGGGGCAGGATCGGGGACGGATGCTGCCGGGCGTTGCGAATGGTCAGGCCGGGATGCCGGGCGGAGCAGCGCGGACCGGTCGCGGCGGGGCGGCGCAGCCGGAGGGGCCGGCGGCCCGGGGCGGCGCTGCCCGTGGCCGGATCACGGACCGCGACCTGGAGATCGTGCGCTGGCTGGCTCGCATGCGCTTCGCCGCCGGCGCGCAGATCGCCCGGGCCTTCGGGATGAGCCCCCGCATGGTCTACCGCCGCTGCCATCTGCTCTGTGCCGCCGGTTGCTGCCGCCACGAGCGCGTCCTGGCCGACGCCCCCGGCGTCTACCTCGCCACGGCCTCCGGCTGCGGCCTGGCGCAATCGCCGCTCTCCGCGGGGCCCGCCCGGGTCGACCTGCTCAACTTCCGCCACGACCTCGCGCTCGTCTCCCTGTCCCTGGACCTGCTTTCCACTCCCGGCGCGCGGTGGCGCAGCGAGCGCGAGCTGCGCCAGGCCATGACGGGCCGCGATGGGGTCGGCCGGGCCGTCCACGTCCCCGACGGGGTGCTGCTCGGACCGGACGGGGGCCGCACGGCGATCGAGCTCGACCTGACCCCGAAGACCAGCCGGCGCCTGTCCACCATCCTCCGCTTCTACAGCCGCAGCCGCGACTACGACGCCGTTCGCTACTTCCTGCCCTCCCGGGCCGCGGCCGCACGCCTGGCGGCCCTGGCCGAGCACCTGCCCTTCGTCGCGGTCGAGCACTGGGAGGTCCCGGCCGCCGGTCAGACGCACTGAGGGGGGCCGCCGGGTGCCGGGAGCGCGCGGGGCCCGCCGCCGCTGGCTCTATGTCTACGCTTTCGTGCTCTCCGCCGCCGTCGGCCTTCCGGCCGGCTGGGCGCTGCACCGGCTGGCCGAGGCGCGCGGCGTCCGCCCGCGCTGGCTCTGGGCCGCGGCGGGGATCTGGGCCCTTTTGTGGACGGCCCCGACCCGGGCGTGGTGGCTGCTGGCCTTCTACCGCGCCGCGATCGCGCTGGTCTTCGGCGGGCACTGGCCCCGGCACGGCGGGGTGGCGCTGCTGGCCGGCTGGGTGTTCTGGACGCTGCTGCTCTCGGCCGCCTTGCCGCCCGCCCTGCGCTTCTTCCGCAGTCCGTACGCCGACGACCTGGTCGCGGCGCCGCGGGCCTCGACCCTCCCGCTTCTCTCGGCCCCGGCTCCGCGCGTCCTGGAGCACGTACCCGTGCCGGTCCCCGATGGGGTGGAGCTCGGCCGGGATTCCGCCGCCCGTCCGGGCCTGCTCACCGACGCCGAGGCGAACACCGGGGTGCTGGTCACCGGGGCCCCGGGGGCGGGCAAGTCCAATCTCGTCCTGCGCATCCTCGACTCGGTCCTGGCCCGGGGCCTGCCCGCGATCACCATCGACGGCAAGGGCTCGGTGCAGCTGCGCCGGCACCTCGAGGACTCCGCCGCCCGGGCCGGGCGCAGTCTGCTTGTCTGGACCTTCTCCGGTCCCGCCCGCTACAACCCGCTGCAGCACGGTGGCCCGACGGAACTGCGCGACAAGCTCATCGCCGTGGAGAGCTGGACCGAGCCCCACTACCGCCGCGCCGCGGAGCGCTACCTGGGCGCCGTCTTCTCGGCGCTGGCCGCCGCCGGGGAACCGGCCAGCCTGCCGCTGATCGCGGACCTGCTGTTTCCCAAGGCCCTGGAGGCCTTCGCCCGCCGCATCCCGGACGAGGCCCACGCCAAGCGTCTCTACGCCTACATCGACTCTCTCGACCACTCCGCGGCCTCGGCGATCGTCGGCCTCGGCAACCGCCTTGCCACGCTGGTCGAGAGCGAGGCCGGCCCCTGGCTGCAGCTGCCGGGCATGGCCCGTGCCGCCGCGGCTGCTCCTCCCCGGCGGGCCCGCGGGGCCCCGGCTCCCGCGCC
>JAJZWQ010000086.1 GCA_021846605.1 Bacillota bacterium
GATTCGGGGGGTCTTTGCCGAATTGGAGCGCAACACGATCCGCGAGCGCACGGAGCGGGGCCGGCGCGAGAAGGCCCGGCAGGGCAAGGTCGTCCTGCCGCACAACCTGCCCGTGTGGCTCCGGAGTACCGACGGGGGCGCAACGGTGCAGATCGACGAGGAGCGCGCGGTCCCTGTGCGGCGCGCCTTCCGGCTGTACGCCGAGGGCAAGACGCTCTACGCTATCGCCCGACTGTTCGAGTCCGAGGGACTCGTGCCACCTGGCGGAGGCCGCACATGGGCTAACAGCACGCTACAGGGGTGGCTGCGCAACCCGGCGGCCAAGGGGATGTACCAGCAGTTCTCCACCCAGGCGGCCTATCCCAAGCGCTATCGGGACCCCGCCAACGCGGGCAAGAAGACGGCGCGCATCCGTGGTCAGGGCGACCCGGCGAACGCCGTCACAGTTCCGGCTCTGATCGACGAGGCGACCTGGCAGGCCGTGCAGGAGCACTTGGAGCGGAACAAGGCCTTCGCCACCCGCAATGCCCGCACGTTCTATCTCCTCTCCGGCCTGGTCCGGTGCGGCCGGTGCGGGCACCCGCTCACCGGCCACCACAAGCGGGGACAGCGCCACTACCACTGCACACACCTGGGGGGCTACTACAACCGTCCCCTGGAGGCCCACGAGCGGTGTGACGCCCCGTGGGTATCGGCTGAGTGGCTGGAGGACGCGGTCTGGAACCGCATCGCAGACCTCATCCGCAACCCGGAGCACCTGCGGGCGGAACTGGCGCGGCGCCGCCAGGAAGGTTCGCCCACGCGGGCAGCCGCCGAGGAGGACCTTGGGGCGCTGCGGCGCCGGTTGGAGGCGATCCCGACCGAACAGGACCGACTCCTGCAATCCTTTGCCAAGGGACGCATCCCAGAGGACGCGATGGAGCGGACCATGGACCTGCTACAGCGCGAGCGGCTGGCCGCACAGACGCGCGCGGCGGTCCTCGAACGGGAACTGGCGAGCCTCGCGGTCAGCGAGCGGCAGGAGACCTCCGCCGTGGAGTATGCGGAGAACGTCGCGGCAGGGCTGGACGACCTCGACGACGCTGGCCGCCAAGGGCTACTGCGCGACTTGGTCGCTGAGGTGCGCGTGGACGGTCGCCGGCTGGTCATCCAGACCTGCCTTCCGACGGGCGAAGGGGGACCGTCAGGCGGCGGACAATTTGGCCAATTGCATCCGCACCATCTCGATGGTGCGGTAGATGCCCGCCAACGCGACGACGTCCCCCACGGGGGTGCTGAGCCCGGCGACAAATCCCATCTGCGCGTTGAGGAAGATGGGGGCGGTTGGGGCAGTGCCCGCGGGCACCCCTGGACCGTCGGAGAGCGTGCGGGTGCCCGTCGGGTGTCGCGATCGCCGCGGCCCCAGCGCCGAGGCGGGCGTGGGGGAGGCTGGCGTCTGGGTGGACGGCGCGGGGGCGCGCCCGCGCCAGGTCGCAGAGGGGGGTAGGGTCGGGGATCGGCCCGCGCACCCCGCCGTCCGGGCACAGATGAGCAGCAGGCTCCCTGATCGCGCCGCCCAGTGCCCCCTCTGGCAGCCCATGGTCCTTCTCTCCCATGCGGCCACCCGCCGCCGGCGCCTCGGCGGGCGGCGGGGACGGGGCGGCGCCGCCGCCGTTGGGGCATCGCTTCCGCGGTGCGCGCTGGGCTCCCGCCGGGTGGGCCGGCGTGCGCCCGGCTCAGGGAATCCCCGCCCACTGCCAGTCCCTGCCGCCATCGGTGCTGATCAGCCAGCCGTAGGGGGTGTCCAGGGCGACCTCTCCGGCGCCGAGCATCTCCACGCCCATTGCGGACACCCCCGCAATGGTCCGCCTGGACCACGCCGCGCCCCCATCGGCGCTCATGAGCAGTGTGGTGGGCGAGTGGGGATTGGCGACCGGGCCCCCGGGCGGCGCCAGCAGGAGCGCGCCGCTGCTTCCGCTGAAGGACACCGCCAGCGCGTCCAAGCCCCGCGGCACCTGGACAGCCCGCCAGACCCGTCCAGAGTTCTGGGTCTCCTCCAGTGCCGATCCGGAGACCGCCCAGCCCGCCCGCGCGGAAGTGAAGCCCATCGTGGGGCCGAAGAGCGTCGGTGCGGCCGCCGGCAAGGTGCTGGTGGCCCGCCATCCGCGCGCGCCGCTGGTGGTGCGCATGACAGTGCTCCGCTTGCCCACCAGGGCGAAGCCGACCCGGCGCGACACGAAGGAGAGCGCGTCGTTCCGGCGGCCGGCCGGCCGCGCGCCTGCCACGGCGCCGCCCCGCTGGGGGAGAACAGCAGCCGCGCGGCGCCGAGCACGAAGGTGCCGCCGCCCGGGACCGCGTAGGCCCCGCTGATGGTGGTGATGGACGCGGGCGGTGTGCCCGCCGACCAGGAGAGGCCCCCGTCGGTCGTGCGGACCAGCGAGGGGGGTGATCCGGTGCCGGCCAGGGCCCACGCCGTCCCTTCCCCTCCCGGGAAGAGGCGCGTTTCAGCGGAGAAGCTGTTCGGCGTCAGCTGCGGCCAGCGCTCCGACCAGCCCGTGCCGCCCGTACCGGCCAGCAGGACGTTACAGATCTGCCGTATTTGACCTCCACCCCACGGCTAAAGCCGGGGGATTCCCGGTGATCGCTCACCGGGGTTTCCTGCTTCGCCGGGGTCCGCCCACCCGTTTCCGAGTAGGTCTTACGTCCCCTCCACAGGCAGACGCCGCCAGCCCGGCGGCCAGTTCCGCAAGTCCCGCATCCTTGATGTTCTGTGCGGCGTTCACGTCCCGATCCAGGACGGCGCCGCACGCGGGACAGTCCCAGTGCCGCACTTCAAGCGGCAATGCTGCCACGGTGTGGCCGCAGGCACGGCATCGCTTGCTGCTCGGATAGAAGCGGTCGATCTGGACGAAGGTGCGGCCATACCACCGTGCCTTGTACTCCAGTTGCCGCAGGAGTTCGCCCCATCCCACGTCGGCGATGCTCTTGGCGAGCGTCGGATGCGCCAACATCCCCTTCACGTTCAGTCCCTCGGCGCACACCACTTGGTTTTCGTGGATGATGCGTGTAGTGAGTTTGTGCGTGAAGTCCCGCCGCCGATCGGCGACGCGGGCATGGATGCGGGCCACCTTCAGGAGAGCCTTGACGCGGTTGCGCGACCCCTTCCGCTTGCGGGCCAGGCGCCGCTGCGCCCGAGCCAAACGCTTCTCATCCTGACGGAAGAAGCGCTCGTTCCCCACCTTCTCTCCAGTGCTCATGGCCACCGCGTCCAGCAGTCCGAGGTCGACCCCAACCGTGGTGTTGACCACGGGGAGCGAGGAAATCTCCTCCTCCGTCGAGAAGGAAACGAAGTGGCGGCCGGCAGGGTCCTTGCTGACGGTGACGCTGATCGGTTCCGCGCCGACATGTCGCGTCCAGCGAATGTTCAACGGCGCGTCCATCTTGGCGAGCGTGAGCGTCCCGTCTTTCCACCGAAACCCTCCGATCCGATACGTGGCGCTTTGCTGGTCGTGCTTGCGATGGAAGCGAGGATACTTGGCACGACCAGCGAAGAAATTGACGAATGCGGCATTCAGGTGCCGCAAAGCCTGTTGGAGTGGAACGCAGGAAACATCGGCCAGCCATGCTCTATCGGGATCCTTCTTCATGCGGACCAGAAGACGATCTGTCTCAGCGTAATCAATGCGTTCGTGACGCTCAAACCACGCCTCCGTGCGCAGGGCGAGCGCCCAATTGTACACGTACCGGACGCAGCCGAAGGTCCGCGCCAGTTCGCGCGCCTGATCCTCGGTCGGGTAGAAGCGGTACTTGTACGCCTTGCGCTCCATGCCTGCATTATATCACGCCCTATGCAAAGAGGCAACGAATCGGCTCATCCCCATGCCTAAAGGCAGGGGCTTGCGCCGCGCCTCTTTGGTCAGGAGGGTCTGGTCCGCAGTCGGGAAGGCCATGCCCCAGGCGTTCTCGGTGGACGGCAACCCCAGGACGACGCTCCACTGGTGTCCCCCGTCGGTCGTGTGGTAGACGAAGGCCCCTGCGGTGCCGCCCCCGCACAAGATCCAACCGTCTGTGGGGCTGGAAAAGCGCATGGCGTCGGCATACCCAGCCTCTGTGGCCACGCTCCCGGAGAACACTTCCGTCCAGATCTGGCCCCCGTCGGCCGTCTCGAAGACCACCTTGGGCTCAAAGCCGGCGCTGGGTTGACCGGTGCACAACAGCAGCGCCACTCCGGGCGCCGGCGTGGCGATCGCGGCGGCGTCCCAACCGCCTCCGAGGCCATCCAGCGCCACCACGCTGCAGGGCTCGGCCACCCGGCTCCAGCGGGCACCCCCATCCACCGTGCGCAACAGGGGGGAGGCCGGGGGCACGGTGCCCGGTGCCAGCCGGGAGAGCGCCCACCCGTGAACGGCGCTGGAAAAGGCGACGGTGTCGGCGGCCTGGGGGAGGGCGCTCCACCGGATCCCTCCGTCCGTGGTCTCGTAGAGTTTGCCGCCCACCGCCGCCCAGCCGGTGTGCGCGGACACGAAGTCGAGGGAGGTCGCGCTGGCCGGCAGGGTGGCCAGCGAGCGCCACGTGCCGCCCCCGTCGGTTGTGGACAGGAGGGTGGTGTATGTGCCGGTGTCGAGGGGTGCGGCGGCGGCCCACCCGGTGGACGCATTGATGAAGGAAATGGGTCCGAGCACCGGCGGCGGGGAGGGGGCCTGGACAGCGGCCAGCGTCCGTGTGATGCGCAGGGTCTGTCCCGCCCCCATCGGGGGTGCAAGCGCCCCATCCCGGACCAGGGCCACCACGGCCGCCACCATCGCCAAAGCGGCGGCCAAGGCCCAACGGACGGCGGGCCGTTGACGTCGAAGGAAGGCCATCTCGCAGCCCCCCGCTGGGTCATGCTTGGGTCCGAGGCCTCTTTCGGGGCTCGTGGCGCCCTCCGGGAGAAACGTTAGACCATGTTCGGGGACGGGGGGGCCCGCGGATGTCCCCCGGCCTTGTCCCCCTGAACGGGGGCCCCCGGGTTTGGGCCAAGCTCCCCCTGGTAGGCACCGGCCGCTGGGCGGGAGGCGCGCCGCCCGGCAGAGAAACGCATACAGGGTTTTGGGTCAGGCACACCCCCTCCCGCTCCACCTGGGCGCCGGGGTGTCCCCGGACCGCTCGGCCTTCCGCAACCCGTCTTGCTGGATCCCGCCCGTGCTCCAGACGTCCAGGGGTCCCACCGGGTTCTGAGCGGAGGTTCCGGACTCGAGCCCGCGAAGGTCTTTGGACACCGGCCGTCTCGCCCGTCAATAAGGGGGAATCCGTGGTGCCCGCAGCGTGGTCCGAGCAGGCTCCCGGGGTCTGGTCCAGCCCGTTCGGCACGCCGGGAGACCTCCGACCCAGTTCCCTCCTGGACGTCCCTCCCCGCCGCAAGGCCCTGGCAGCGCTGCCGGCGGTGCCCTTCCCCTTCGCGGCGACCGCGGTCGAGACCGAACGCGTCGGCGGGCGCCTGGTGATCCGCCTGCCCCTGGCCCCCAAGGTGCCGGTCTTCGGCATGGGCCTCCAGTTCTTTGCCATGAACCAGCGCGGCCGCACCCGCCACCTGCGCGTCAACAGCGACCCCCGGCAGGACACCGGAGAGAGCCACGCGCCGCTGCCGTTCTTCGTGACTGGCGATGGCTACGCCGTCCTGGTGGATTCGGCGCGCATCATCACGATCCGGTGCGGCGCGGCCCTGCGCCATCCGCCCGCCGGGTCGGCGGAGTGGGTCGAGATCGAGCTGGCGGGGGCGGGGGCGGACCTACTGGTCTTCGGCGGCCCGACCCCGCTGGACGCCGTGCGCCGGTACAATCTGTTCTTCGGCGGCGGCTGCCTGCCTCCCCGCTGGGGACTGGGCTTCTGGCACCGCACACCCCTGCGATACAGCGCGCGCGAGGTGTTGGAGGAGGCGGGCGAGTACCGGCGGCGCGGCATCCCTTGCGACGTCATCGGGCTGGAGCCGGGCTGGCAGACCGCGGCCTACCCCTGCAGCTACGAGTGGTCGTCCGAACGCTTCCCGGATCCCGACGCCTTCCTGCGGGAGTTGACCGCACAAGGCTTTGCGCTCAACATCTGGGAGCACCCCTGGGTGTCTCCGCAGTCGTCCCTCCACGCCGCGATGGCGCCGCTGTCGGGCTCGCACACGGTCTGGAGCGGGCTGGCCCCCGACTACACCCTGCCCGAGGTCCGGGCGCTGGTCGCCGACCAGCACCGGCGGGAACACGTCGAGCGCGGCGTCGCCGGCTACAAGCTGGACGAGTGCGACGGTGGGGAGTTGACCGGCCAGTCGTGGATGTTCCCCGCCCATGCCACCTTCCCGTCAGGGCACGACGGGGAGGAGTTGCGGCAGGTCTACGGGTTCTTGCTGCAGCGGCTGACGGCGGGGCTCTTCTGGGAGCGTGACCGACGGACGTACGGGCTGGTGCGCGCCTCGGCCGCCGGGGCGGCCCCGCTGCCCTACGTGCTGTATACCGACCTGTACGACCACCGGCAGTACGTGCGGGCGCTGTGCAACGCCAGTTTCAGCGGGCTGCTCTTCACGCCCGAGGTCCGCACCGCCGACACCCCGGAAGAGTGGCTGCGGCGGGTGCAGGTCGCCTGCCTGTCTCCCCTGGCCATGCTCGACGCCTGGTCATCGGGCACCAAGCCCTGGTCGTACCCCGAGGTGGAGGGCGCCGTCCGCCACTGGATCGAACTGCGCATGCGCCTGCTCCCGTACCTGTACTCGGCGTTTGCCCGTTATGCCCTGGAGGGCACCCCGCCCTTCCGCGCCATGGCGCTGGAGACCGATGGCGAGGCGGCGCTGTGCGATGACCAGTTCATGGTCGGGGACGACCTGCTGGTGGCGCCGCTGTTTGCGGGGGAGAGCGAGCGGCGCGTGCTGCTGCCGCCCGGGGCCTGGTACGACTTCGAGACGGGGGAGCACCTGCCGGGCGGTGCCTGCACCCTGGCGTGCCCGCCCGAAGCGATGCCCCTGCTGGTGCGGGAGGGAGCGGTGGTGCCGCTGATGCCCCCTTTGGCGCGCACGCCGCGGGCCGGAGACACGGTCGCCCTGGAGGTGCGGCACTACGGCCATACCCCCGGCCACTTCCGGCTCTACGACGACGATGGCGAGTCCCTGGCGTACCAGGGTGGGCGCTTCCGCTGGCTGGAGCTGCGCGTGGAGGTCGGGGAGGGGGGCGTCCGCCGCGGGAGCGTGCATGCCGGGCCGCCGGTCGGGGGGCTCCAGTACGATCCGGTGGACTGGCGCTTTCTCGGCTGAGCCACGCCGGTTCGGGGGGAGAGGCGGGGGGGCCCCGGCGGCCGTCGCCCGGGGTTACCCTGGTCCTGGAGCGGTCCCGGCCTCGGTGTTCGGTTGGGTTACGCTGACCGCGTGGGCGATCCGCGGCCCGACCACGTGTTCCCCCGGCCCTGGCGCGACGTGCAGCGTCACGGTTTCGTCGATCGGGTTGGTCGCCAACACCTGGACGTCCGCGCCGGGGACGACGCCGAGGCCCTCCAGGTGGGCCAGCAGGCCTGGGACGTGCTCCTCGACCCGCGCCACCGTCGCACGGGCCCCGGCGCCCAGGTCCGCGAGCGTGCACAGCGTCGTCGTGTCGTGGAGGTGCCCATCGCGGTCGGGAATCGGATACCCGTGGGGACAGGTGAAGGGGCTCCCCAGGAGCGCCTCCAGGGCGTCGACCACGACCTCCGGGAGGGCGTGTTCCATCTGGTCCGCGATCTCGTCCACCTGGTCCCATGGTAGCCGCAGCAGGTCGGTCAGGAAGCGTTCGACCAGGCGATGCCGCCGCAGCACGCCCAGGGCGACGCGCAGTCCTTCGTCGGTGAGCACCACGCCCTCGTACTCGCGGTACGTGACCAGTCCGTCACGGGCCAGCCGCTTGAACATCGCCGTGGCCGACGCCGGGCTGACGCTGCGCCGCTCCGCCACCGCCCCCGTGGTGGCGTTGGCGCCCTCGCTCTCCAGGCGGTAGATGTCTGCCAGGTAGTCCTCGGCCGCGAGGTGCGCCATTCGCCTTCGCCTCCCGTGGGGTTTCACCCACACTAAATCACTGCTCAGAGTATATGTGGTGGAAGGATTCGAAGCCAAGCGCCGGCCGGGCGCACGCGCACCGGCCAAAGTCGGGGCCGTCGCGGACGCCCCTGGCGGGCCCCGCTCAGGCGCCCCGGATGGTCACGCCGTCGTCGTCCACGTTCGCCCGCACCCGCACCTCCACGCCTCCGGCGGTGGGGACCAGGCTTAGCGTGGCGCCGAAGGGCGTGCGCACGAAGTACCAGTCGAGGCGGAGGCCGCCGTCGGCAGGGCGCACGGCGTGTCCGGCGCAGGGCGCCGGGACTGCCCCGGGTGAGGGGGGGACCTCGGTCACCAGCCAGCGCTTTGCCCCACAGGCGATGGTCCGCGGCATCCCGCCCCCCGCGAATTCCGCGCGGCACTCGCCCGAGGCGTCCACCGTGACGGCGTCCAGCCCGGCGGCGTTGGGCTCCATGCGGTAGCGCCGACCCGCCTGGGGCAGGCCCGCCACGCCATCTCCGGCGGGCGCCAGCGAAAGGCCGGCCAACCGCGCGGACAGGGCGGCGTCCCCGCCCTGCTGCCCGTCGACGGCGGGCAGCAGGTGTTCCCAGACGCAGTCCAGGACGACCTGCATGTTGCCGGTGCCCCCGGTGATGGCGACCACAACGTCCTGGTCGGGCATCACGATGCAGTACTGGCCGTAGGCGCCGTCCCCGCGGTACGCCCCGTGCCGGCAGCGCCAGAACTGGTAGCCATATCCCTGCTTCCAGTCGATGGCCCCACCGTTGCCGGCGCTGTCCACCTGCCGGGAGGTGGCGGCTCGCACCCAGGATTCAGGCACCAGTTGGGCGCCGTTCCAACGCCCCTGTCGCAGGTAGAGCTGGCCAAAGCGCGCGATGTCTTCCGTCGTCAGCGACAGGCCCCACCCGCCGGCCTGGATGCCCCGGGGAGACGACTCCCAGGCGGGGTGCGCGATGCTCAGCGGCCGGAAGAGCCGGGGGGTGAGATATTCCAGCAGGGGGATGCCCGACACGCGCTGCACGATGGCGGAGAGCATGAAGCTGGCGCCGTTGTTGTACACGAAACGGGTGCCGGGGGCATGCTCCACGTCGAGCGAGAGGAAGGCGCGAACCCAGTTGTCCGGGCTGGCGTCCTGCCCGCGGCCCCCCGTGTCGGTGGCGTGCCCGCTGTGCATGGTCAGCAGGTGCCGCACGCGCATCGTCGCCAGGTTTGGCCCGACCGTCTTCGGCAGGTCCTCGGGGAAAAAGGAGACCACCGTGTCGTCCAGGGAGAGGAGCCCCTCGGCGATGGCCAGGCCGACGGCCGTCGATGTGAAGCTCTTGCTGAGCGAATACAGCGCGTGCGGGATGTCGGGGGCGTAGGGCCGCCACCACCCCTCGGCGATGACCGTCCCGTGCCGCAGGACCATGAGCCCGTGCAACTGGGCCTGGTGGGCGGCAAGGGCCTCCAGCATCGTGGAGATCCCGGCCGCCGCCACCCCCTGTGCCGCAGGGGTGCTGCGCGGCAGAGCGTCCGAGCCGGACCTGGCCATCCTGCATCGCCTCCGCCGCCGTCCGCGGATTTGTTCCGTGTGCTTTGTCACGAGGCGCTCCCTGCCCTGCCGCCCGCGCGAATCTTGCGGTGTCGGCGCGCCGTCCCCCGGCGGGGAGCGCTCCTCCCCCCGCCCCCCTGCCAGGACCCCTCCCCGCGCACGGACATCCTTGCCGCCCACGGCGGTCGGCGGGAGCGGTGCGCGCGCCAAGAGTATGGATCAATGGCCGCCCCAGCCGCTGACTCCGCCGGACGGGGGCCTATCCCGGGCACCCTCGCGCAGGGTTGGGGGGGACGGCGGCGAATCCCATTTTCGGAGTTGAGCGGGTGCTCCATCTATGGGAAAGGCCTTCACTGGAGCACCCATGTGTTCGGACAACGGAGGTCCTTCCTGGTGCGGGTCGTGCGCTGGAAAGGCCCTCGATCGGACTCGGATCCGCGGCGCCGCGCCCCGGGTGGCCCACGGCACCTCGGGCGCGGCGCCCCACGGTGCGTGCGGGGCGAGGGGCGGCGTGCCCCGCGCCGGGTGTGTGGGATGGTGGGAGGGATGGGGATGCGCGGATGGGTGGCGGCTCGACTGATGCGGTGGGCGCGTACCAGCCTGCGCTGGTCGGGCGCGGTCCTCACGGCGGCGGTGCTCATCGGCGTGACCGCCGGGACGGGGATCGCCTCGACGACCCAGCACGCCAGTCCGCCCGGCGGTCTGGACGGCCCGGAGATGCAGGTCGCGGCGAGCGGCGAAGCGTTTCCGGTACCCGCGGGGACGTCCTGCGCGACGCCGATCACGGCGGCCCCCACCGGGCCCGCGATGGTGTCTGTGGCGATGAGCCCGTACGGGCGGGTGCTGGTGATCGGGTCCGGTCCGCACTCTGGATGCTCGCTGTACATGCTGACCTCGGACCAGGCCCAGGCGACGCCCCCCGCGTACGGCTGCACCCGCAGCACGGTCACCGGCGTCCCCGGCTGTGATACCAACATCTGGCCGGCCCTCCTGACCGAGGGGGCCCCGGTCGCGGGGCCCGGGGTGAACCCGAGCCTCCTGGGCACCGTGACGCGCACGGACGTGCTCTCCGGCACCGCGGTGCGGCAGGTGACGTACAACGGCCGCCCGCTGTACCGGTTCTTCCTGGATCAGGCCCCCGGCCAGACCTCGGGCCAGGACCTCTTCGACCATCTCGTGTCGCCGCCCGGGGTGTGGTACCTGGTGTCTCCGAGCCGCGGGCGGCCGGTCCCGGGGGCCGCGACGCTCGCCCCGGAGGGCGTCACCATCGTGCAGCCATCCACCACGACCACCGGTGTGGTGCTGGCGGCCTTGGTGAATGACGGGCAGGGGGACGCCCTGTATCCCCTATACACCTTCAGCGCGGATCATGGGCACCACGTCGCCTGCGTGGGGGAGTGCTCCGTGTTCTGGCCCCCGCTGCTCGCGTCGGCTGGACGGGGGAAGGGGCCGCGGGTCCAGGCCGCTGTCGGCGCCACGGGGGCCGTCCTGGGAACGGTGATGCGCCCGGGCGGCTCCACGCAGGTCACCTATGACGGCCATCCGCTGTACCTGTTCAAGAACGACGCGTCCACTCCAGGGACCGCCCACGGCAACGGGATCACCGTGTTTGGCGGCACCTTCAAGCTGGTACCGCTCGACTAGGGCCGAACGATCACACGCGGGAGCAGGTCCAACCGGATGCGCTCCCGCGCCGCACTCCCCTGACCCCGGCGCCGGGGGGCGGTGCGGGACCCGGTCCGCGGGTGGCCCGAGGAAGGCGCCGTGAGAAGAGGGTGACGCTGTGCCCGCCACCGACGGCTCCCCGGACGGCCTGGAGCCCTCGCCCACCGACAGATCCGGCGCGGCGGGGATGCCCCGGCGGATGGCGCTGGGGGCGGCGGCGTTCGGGGCGGTGACCGCGCTGGCCGCCGGGTGCGGACCGGTCGGAACGGCGGCGCAACGGCTGGCGGCGAGGAGCGATCCCTCGCGCACGGGCACCGCGGGCGGGGCCGCCACCCCGCCCGCGAGCTTCAACGTGCGGTCCTTCGGTGCGGCCGGCAACGGTTCCACGGACGACACCGGCCCGATCCAGGCGGCTATCGGCGCGGCCACCCAGGCCGGGGGCGGCCGCGTGCTCCTCCCGGCCGGGCGGTATGCCATCACGGGGATCCACCTCGCCGCCGGCGTGGACCTGCAGGGCGAGGGCCGGGATAACTCGGTCCTGCGCTACACATCCCCTGCGGGGAACGTCGTCACCGTCGCCAGCGTCGGCTTCAACCGGCTGGCGGACTTCCAGATCACCTTTGCGCAGAGGCAGACCAGCGGTGCGGCCATCTACCTGGACAAGGCCTTCACCATCGACATCGACAGCGTCTTCATCGAGGGCAGCAACCAGCTGGCCTATGACGGCATCGTGCTCCACGAGTCGACCGCGACCTTCATCCGGGACTTCAACGTGTATGGCTGCCAGGGAGATGCCGTCCTGGTGGAGGGTCCCACGGGCAACGACGCCTACCTGCAGGGCGGGATCATCAACCTGGGACAGACGACCTCCGGTGCGGGGGTGCACATCCTCAACTTCGGCGCCGGCGCGGTCAACATCACCGACGTCGACATCCTGACCGGCGAGTACTCGCTGCTGGTGCAGAACTCGAACTACCTGCGCTTCGAGAACACCTACTTCGACTCCAGCAGCAAGGGGGCCGTGCTGGAGAGCGGCCACCTGATCACCTTCGCGAACTGCTGGTTCTCCAACCGTCCCGGGCCCGGGCTCCACGTGGGGGCAGTGCGGGGCTGCAGCGTCGTCGGGGGCCAGGCCGCCAACTGCGCCGGCCACGGGATCCATATCACCGACTCCGCCCAGTACGTCTCGCTGGCGGCCGTGCAGGTGATCGGGAACAACACGGGCGGGCAGGGCGCCGACGGGATCCTGGTGGACTCCGGAGCGTCGTACGTGACGATCCAGGGCTGCCTGGTGGGGAATAACCCCGGGGTCTTTGGCGGGCCCGGCCAGCAGGTGGGGATTCATGTTTCGTCCACCGCGGGAACCCCGTATGCGCTGATTGGCAACATGCTCTTCGGGAACGTGACGGCCCCGGTCCTGGACCACGGTCAGGGCGGGTACGTGGCGGGCAACCTCTCCTGAGCCGGTTGGAGGAAGGATCTCGGCGGCAGGCTCCTGCTGTCGACCAGGGGGCCGTGCCTGCGGGCCCGGCTTGGAGGGTGCGTGCGGAGCCCCAGAGCGCGTGCACCCCACCGGACGCGCCTGGGCAAAGGGGCCGGGTGCGGTCCTTCAGGGCGCGGTGGCCGGTACGTACCCCAGTGCCCGATAGGCCCGCAACCGTTTCCGATACATGCGCTCCAACACCGGCACCTCCAGGTCGGCATAGTCGTAGATACGCACCTCGTCCTTCCCCGGGCGCGGGCGGCTGATGCGGCCGGCATACTGCCAAACCGTGCCCGGCCAGGAGACTGGCGTCGTGAGGAGGAGCGTGTCTGGCCGCGCGTCATCGAAGCCCTCACCGACGTACCGCCCGGTCGCCAGGACCACGCACGGTACCCCCGGTGGGACCCCGTCCAGCGATGCGATCGCCGCGCGGCGGCGGTGTGTCCCGGCGCCGCCGCGCAGGACCACGACGTGGGGGATGACGTCCGCAAGGCGTGCGGCTAACGCCTCCAGGTGTGCCACCCGGTCGGTGAGGACGAGCGGAGAACGCCCGCCTGCCAGTTCCCGGATGTCCGACACGATCAGGGCGTTGCGCCTGTCGTCGGCCGCCAGGTCCCCATAGAGGCGCTGGATCGGCGGAGAACGCTCGGCGCCGTCGCGGAGGCAGCGGAAGGGGGTTACACGCAATACCGTTCAGATAAGGCGCCACGGCGGTCTCCGGCGGCGCGGTGGAAGGTCGCCATCACCGGTCCAAAGGCCTTGCCGCTGAACCCGTCGGCAG
>JAJZWQ010000087.1 GCA_021846605.1 Bacillota bacterium
GGCCAAGAGCAGGTTGCGCATTCCGACCCCCGCTCCTAGGGTTGCGGTGTGGGAGTGGATGCCAGTTACGTGTCCTGCGCCTGGCTCCACGTGCGCGCCCCTGATCCTGGCCGCCTGCGGTGTGGCGGCCACGCCCGGCAAGGCCAGGCCGGGTGATCAGCTCAAGTTGGTCAGGGTACGAAGACAAGGATGTGCAAGACCTGGTCGACGTGCTGACCGGCATGTGCGCACATCTTATGGCCGCCGGTCCGCCCAGCACCGGCAGAGAGACCGTCACCCAGGCATTCCGCTACGCACTGGACCCGACCGTGCGGCCGAGGAGTCTGGTCAGCACAGCCCGCTATGGATCACTGAGGATTGAATCTGGGAAAGCGCCTCCACAACGTCAGGAGGCCTTGTGCCACACGTGCCGGATGAAACCGGCCGCGGCCAAGCAGCAATCTCCGAGCAGCAACCTGACCGCGCAAGCGGCCGGAATCAAAAGGCCTTGAGGGGGAACGGCATCGCGCCCGGGGGGACCACTGCCCAGCGAGATGTCGTCTCCATGAAGCCCCAGGCCGGCCTCTCCGGCGCATCGACCGCGTTGCGCACGCACCCGGCGGCGGTGTACGGTGGGCCAGTGCCGGGTGGGAGGGGACGGGCCGTGCCTGGGGAGTCGGTGCGGATCTATGACACCACGCTGCGGGATGGGACGCAGCAGGTCGGCGTGTCCCTGACCCTGCATGACAAGCTTCGGCTTTTAGAGCGGCTGGACGCCTTCGGCGTGGACTACGTGGAGGGCGGCTGGCCCGGGTCTAATCCCAAGGACGCCGAGTTCTTCCGTGCGGCCAGCCGTATGGGCTTGGCGTGCCGCCTCGTCGCCTTCGGCGCGACCCGCCGCGCCGACACCAACGTGGCCGAGGACAAGGGCCTGCGCGACACACTCGCCGCTGGCACGGCTGCCGCCTGCATCGTCGGTAAGAGTTGGCCGCTGCATGTGCGCGAGGCGCTGGGCACCACGCTGGAAGAGAACCTGCGCATGATCGCCGAGAGCGTGCGCTACCTCAAGGACCACGGCCTGGAGGTCCTCTATGACGCTGAGCATTTCTTCGACGGCGCGGCCGACGACGCCGCGTACGCCCTGGAAACCGTGCAGGCGGCGGCCGAGGCCGGAGCGGACTGGGTCGTCCTGTGCGATACCAACGGCGGCAGCCTGCCCGACCACATCGGCCGGTGGACCGGCGAGGTGGTCGGGCATCTGAGGTGCCCGGTGGCGATCCACACGCACGACGACGGGGGGCTGGGGCTCGCCAACGTCCTGGTCGCCCTTTCCGCCGGCGCCACCCAGGTGCAGGGTACGCTCAACGGGTATGGCGAGCGCTGTGGGAACGCCAACCTCTGCACCGTTATCCCCACCCTCGCCCTCAAACTCGGCTACCGCCTGCGCTGCGGCGAGCACCTGGGGGATCTGACGCCGCTGTCCCGCTTCGCCTCCGACCTCTGCAACCTGCCGCCGACGCCGGGCGCCCCGTACGTCGGTCCGAACGCCTTCGCCCACAAGGGTGGCCTGCACGTTAGCGCCATCAGCCGCAACCCACGCACCTACGAGCACGTCCCCCCCGAGCAGGTCGGCAACAGCCGTGAGGTCGTGGTCTCCGAGCTCTCCGGCGCCAGCAACCTCGCCTATAAGGCCCGGGAACTGGGAATGGATTGGCTCACGCCGGACGGTCGGCGCCAACTCCTCGAGCGGGTGAAGGAACTGGAGTTTTCGGGCTACCAGTTCGAGGGCGCCGAGGCGAGCTTCGAACTCCTCGCCCGGCGCGTGCTCGGCAGCCACGCCGCATACTTCGAGACCCTCGGGTATTCGGTGCACATGGCCCACGGCGAGGGATCGGCGCCCGGCGTCGAGGCCACCGTGCGGGTGCGCGTCGAGGATCGCGTCTTCCATACCGCCTCGCATGGCGACGGGCCGGTCAACGCGCTGGATCAGGCCCTGCGCAAAGCCCTGGAGGATCCCTATCCCGTGATCGCCGAGATGCGCCTGAGCGATTACAAGGTCCGGGTCATCAATGGCCGCGACGGCACCGCCTCCCGGGTGCGCGTCCTGATCGCCAGCGAGTCCCCCGACGGCTACTGGACCACGGTCGGCGTCTCGGACAACATCCTGGAGGCCAGTTGGCTGGCCTTGGTGGACTCCCTGGAGTATGGGCTCTTGCGCCATGCCGCCCGCACCGAGGCCTCCCCCCAGGCCCGCGAAGAAGCCCGCTGAACTGGCAAGCGCCCCGGGGCGCAGGTTGTGGAGTCAGAACCCCCGCAGGAGGAGGCGGCGGCGTGGCGGCATTGCCCTGGGTCGAGTTGCGTCCGGTGCGCTGGGGGCCGGAAGACGGCTTTTCCGAGCGGCTGCGGACCTACTGGCGCGACCTGCAGGTGGAGCCGTCGGAGCGGTGGCACAGCCGCTACCTGCAGCGTTTGGCCGCCGAGGACGGTAAGGAGCGCTTCACCTTCTGGGGCTATGGCGGCGACCACCGTGTGGGCTTCGTCGTCCTGCGCATCGAGGCAGACTGGGTCGAGCAGGAGCGGCGCGTCGGCTATGTCGCGGAATTCACCGTCTTCCCGGAATTCCGGCGCCGCGGTTGGGGACGAGCGCAGTTCGCGGCCGCGGCCGCCTGGCTCTTAGCCCGCGGCTGCCGGGATGTGGAGCTGGACGTGCTCTCCACCAATGGGCGGGGGCAGGCGTTCTGGCAGGCGCTAGGCTTTCGACCCGCCTACCAGCATTTGCGTTGGGATCCCCGTCCGTGACGGGCCAAGCAGTGCCGCACGGAGAGGGGGGGCGGGCGTGGGGGTAGTCGGTCCGGATCTGGCCTGGGGGCGGGGCACCTACATCATGGGGATCGTGAACGCCACCCCGGATTCGTTCTCCGGGGACGGCTGCGGTCCGGATCCCGCGGCGGCGGTCGCCCGGGGACTGGAGCAGGCGCGGGCGGGGTGCCACCTCCTGGATGTGGGCGGGGAGTCCACGCGGCCCGGGGCTGAGCCGGTCAGCGCCGAGGAGGAAGGGCGCCGGGTCGTGCCGGTGATCGCCGCCCTGGCGCGCCAGATCGATCTCCCGATCTCCGTGGACACGACCAAGCCGGAGGTGGCCGAGGCGGCCCTGGCGGCTGGCGCACGCATCCTTAACGACGTCTGGGCCCTGCGCCACGCCCGCGTCCTCGCCGAACTGGCCGCGCGCCACGGGGCTGCCCTGATCCTCATGCATAACCGGGAGGCCGCGGCGACGGTCGACCAGTTGGGTGGCATGTATCCGGAGGTGGCGTACCGGGACCTCCTGGGCGAGGTGCGGACCGAGCTCTGGGAGGCGGCGCGCTGGGCGGAGGAGGCCGGTGTCCCGCGGAGGCGCATCTGGCTGGATCCCGGGCTCGGCTTCGGCAAGACGCCCGCGCAGAGTCTGGAGATCCTG
This sequence comes from Bacillota bacterium, assembly GCA_021846605.1. The sequence continues at coordinate 3,437 of JAJZWQ010000087.1, forward strand.
CGCCGCCTGGCGGAACTGCGCGGTCCATACCCACTGCTGGTCGGTCCTTCCCGTAAGTCGTTCATTGGCCGGGTGACGGGACGGCCGGCCCCCGAGCGGGACCCGGGGACCGCCGCCGCCGTTGCGCTGGCCGTGGCGGCCGGCACCGATGTGGTGCGGGTGCACGACGTGGCCTCGATGTTGCAGGTGACGGCGGTCGCCGACGCCATCTGCCGGGGCTGGCCCAGGTGACGGGCGCGCAGGCGGTGCGGCGCCAGGTCTACCTGGGCTACGAGGCCCTGCTGGACCTCCCGGATAAGGAGTCCGGGCAGGCAGACCTGCTGGGCTGGGATGCCCGCCGGATGCGCCGCTGGCTCGGCCGGCTGGGTGATCCCCAACTGCGGCTGCGCTGCACGCTGGTGACCGGCAGCAAGGGGAAGGGCTCCACGGCCGCGTTCCTGGAGTCCGCGCTGCGGGCGGCGGGACGCCGCACCGCCCTCTACATTCAGCCCCACCTGCACCGCTATCGCGAGCGGATCCGCATCGACGGCCAGCCGTTGCCGGCGGCCGCCAGCCGGACGGCGCTGGCGGCGGTGCTGCGCCGTGCCCCCGGCCCGGTCACCGCCTTCGAGGCGGCGACCGCGGCGGCCTTCTGGGCCTTCGCCCAGGCCGGCGTCGAGGACGCGGTGCTCGAACTGGGCTTCGGCGGACGCCTGGACGCGGTCGCCGAGTGCGAGCCGGTGCAGGTCCTGTTCACCCCGCTGGAGGTGGAGCATGCCGAGATCTTCGGAGCCGACCTGGGGACCGTCTCGGCCCATGACCTCGCGCTGATTCGGTTCGGCCGCCACTGCCTGCGGGGCCGACAGCGCCCCGAGGTGGCCGAGGAGTTCGGCCGGCGCCTGCTCCGGCACGGGGCGACCGGTGGCCCGGTGCCCCTGCCGGCACCGGCTGGGCCGGGGGAGCCGGGCGGCCTGCAGCTTCCCGGCGGTGCCGGGATCCGCGTGCAGCTGGGGCTGGAGGGGGCCTTCCAGTGGGAAAACGCGGCCCTGGCGGCGGCCGGGGCCGCGTACCTCGGTGTGCCGGCGGAGGCGATCGCCCGCGGCCTGGCCGAGACGCGGCTTGCGGGGCGCTTTGAGACGGTGGCGCAGCGGCCGCGCCTGATCGTCGACGGCGCGCACACGCCCGGGTCCATGGCAGCGCTTACGGCCGCCCTCAAGCAGTTGGACATCCCGCCGCGGGTGGCGCTCGTCCTGGGCGTCCTGCGGGACAAGGACCTGGCGGGCATCGCCGAGGTCCTGCGGGGTGGGCCGTGGCACCTGTGGGCCACGCGGCCGCGCCATCCCCGGGCCCTGCCGGCCGGCGAACTCGCCGCGGCCTTGGCCCAGGCCGGTTGCCCAGTGCAATGCGTGCCCGACGTGCGCCGAGCCCTCGCCGAGGCGTACGCCTGGATCGGCCGCGACGGCCTGTGCGTGGCCGCGGGCAGCCTCTCGATGGCGGCCGAGGTGCGCTCCCTGCGCCTGGCCGCGCGTGCTAGGCCGGGCGCATGACGCCCTGGCCCCGCATCCAGCGCACGGTCCAGTACAGGAACCAGGACCAGGGACCGGCACGGCGCAGCACCTGCCAGCCCAGGTGCTGCAGCCCCTGGCGGGACACCTTGGGATCCGAGAGGTAGAGCGCGGGCAATCCCTTCACGATCGTGCGGTGGAAGCCCGCCGCCGGCAGCGTCGCCACCGCCAGGGACGCCCTGCGGCCGAGCTCGGCCAGGCGGCGCGCGCCCGCGGCGGGGGAGGGGTAGTAGCGGGCGAAGTTCATGTCCCCGCCCAGGGTGTCCTCGGCCTGGTCGATCCAGTAGTCCAGGAGGATGTGCAGGGCGGTGACGTGGGGGAAGTAGGCGCGGGCGAGCCTTGCGGCGAGCGCGTCGTCCAGTTGGCCAGCCGCCGCCGCGGCGAAGAGGGTGAACACGCCTAAGGTGGAACCGGTAGCGGCCGCGATCTCCCACCACGCCAGTTCGGGGATCTGCGGGCTCAGGGTCTCGCACCAGGCGCGCACCGCCGCTTCGCGGCCGCTGGGCAGGTGCTTTTTGACCTGCAGTGTGCAGTAGTGGGAGACCAGCGGGGCGGCCGTTTGGTGGAAGGCAGCCGCCGCCTCTGCGGGGAGCGCCTGGACCTCGCCGCGGCAGGTGTCCACCAGGGCGGCGAGGTAGCCGGCGTCATCCTGATCGGGATGCAGGCGGTAGAAGCGGCCGGGGTCTGTCCCCACCGCTCCGCCGCTGACGGCCTCGGTCATGGCCGTGTGGAGCAGGGCGAGGTCCCGTTCGCCGCCGCCGCTACTGCGGTCCGAAAGGTTGTCCAGGTAGTCGCTGATGGTCTGCAGGGCGATGATGAACCGGAGGCAGCGGTCACGGGCCGGGCCCGCCGCCAGGGCGTACGCTGCGCCGCCCTCGCAGTGGAACCGCTTCTGGCGGATGCTCTCCAGAGCTTGCAGCCGCAGTTCGGGACTGGGCACCGCCCGGGCCCGGTCCTCCCACCTGCCCAACTCGGCGTCCACGTCACGCAGGAGGGTGGGCACGGCGCGGGCGATTGCCCACGCGTCCTCCGGGGTACGGTGCGCGCCGATCGCAGACCCGGGCATTGGCCTTCCCCCCTGACCTCACCATGCGCCGTACGGACCCGCCCTGCCAGGTACCGCATTCCGGCCAGGCGGCGCCCCCGACCGTGGCAGAAAGGCCGTGGGAGCACGTTCGGAGGTCGGAGCGCAGCTCCTGCCAGCGGGGGCCTTTGCGCGCCGTTCCAACTGAGCATGTTCTTCCGTCGCGCGCTCCCACCGGATGCTCCAGACATCGGCCAGAGGCAGATGCGGCCCCTACGCTTCCTCTCACGGGCCCGGCGCCGCAAGTGGCCGGCACAGGTCGGGCCGGTTGCCCTGGCTTCCGCGGGCTAATCCACGGACTTTGGCTGCCCACTGTTCCTTCCACGAATCCCGGAGCCTGGGCCGTCAGGAGGTATACTGGCCAAGGCCCGTGCGTGGCCGTGTCGGTGGCAGGGCTTGCCGCCGATGGCGAGAAGAGGCCCAATTCGGAGGGGGTCCAGTCTTGGCGCAGCCGATCCGGCGTGTCGGGATCCTGACCAACCCGGAGAAGCCGCGCGGGCTCCCGCTTGCCGCACAGCTGGTCCGCTGGTTGCTCTCCCGCGATCTCTCCGCCTTGGCCCTGCCCGAGATCGCCGACCAACTGCCGGCGGGCGCGCAGGCCGAACCGCTGCACCAGTTGGCCGGATCGGCAGACCTCCTGGTCGTGCTGGGCGGGGACGGCACACTGCTGGGCCACGCGCGGCGCACCGCCGCGCACTCGCCCCTCCTGTTGGGGGTGAATCTGGGGCGCCTGGGCTTTCTGACGGAGGTCGAAGAGCGCGACCTCTTCGCCGCGCTGCCGGGCATCGCCGCCGGGGACTATGAGGTCGACGAACGCATGATGCTCACCTGTGAGGTCTACGGCCCGGGCGGCGCCATGGATCGGTGGCTGGCGCTCAACGACGTGGTCCTCACCAAGGGGCCATTCGCCCGGCTGCTGCAACTGCGTCTGGCCGCAGGTCCGCGCGAGGTGATCACCTATCCGGGCGACGGGCTCATCGTCGCCACCCCGACCGGATCGACGGCCTACTCGCTGTCCGCCGGGGGCCCCGTCCTGCACCCTCAGGTGGAAGGGATCCTGGTGACGCCGATCTGCGCCCACACGCTCTACGCCCGTCCGCTGCTGCTGTCTGCACGCGAGCGGCTGGTGCTGGAGGCCTCGTGGCCCGGATCGGCCGAGCGCATGGAGGTGGCCCTGACGGTCGACGCGCAGGAGGGCCGTGAGTTGGCGCCGGGGGAACGCATCGAGGTGTGCATGAGCCCCTATCGCACGCGCCTGGTGCGGCGCACGGGGTGGAACTTTTACGACGTCCTGCGCCACAAGCTGGCGGAGGACGACCGTATCGGGCCCTAGCGTCGGCTTGCGGGAGGGACTGGGTTGGCCGATGGTGCAGGCGAGAGGACAGGGCGCAAGGCCGAACGCCAGGCATGCATCCTGCATCTGGTCACCGAACGGCGTATCGAGACCCAGGAGGAATTGGCGGCGGCCCTGGAGCGCGCGGGGTTCGAGGTTACACAGGCCACCGTTAGCCGGGACATCCGCGAACTGGGGCTGGTGAAGCTCCCCGCCGCCCACGGGCGGGCGGGCTACGCCGCTCCGGGAGCGCCGCCGGCCTGGGGTGCCCTCAGCGAGCGCATGCTGCGCCTGTTCCGTGAGTGCGTGCTCGCTGTGGACTGGACCGAAGCGCTGGTGGTGCTCTCCACCCTACCGGCCACGGCGATGGGTGTGGCCGAGGCGATCGACGGCATGGGCGCGCCGGAGGTAATCGGTACGCTGGCCGGGGAGCGGACGGTGTTCGTGGCCGTCAAGCCGAAAGGCGCCGTACCCGCGTTTGTCGCGCGCCTGCGCGAGCTTTTGGGCTCCGGCGCCAAGGACTAACATCCCGGAGGGATGGCCGTGCTCCTGAGGCTCGAGGCGGCGGAACTGGCGATCCTCGAGCGGGCCGCCGTGGAGTTCGGCCCCGGGCTGAACGTGCTCACGGGCGAGACCGGCGCGGGCAAGTCCCTGCTGCTGGACGCGCTGCAACTGGCCCTTGGCGCCCGCGGCACTCCGGATCTGATCCGCCTAGGCGCGCAGGCGCTGCGGGTGGATGCCCTGTTCGCGCCCGGCGAGGAGACAGCGCTGGCGGCGCGGCTGCGGGAACTCGAGGCCGAACCGGAGGACGGCACCCTCTTGGTGACGCGCGAGGTGGCCGCCCAGGGGCGCGGCGCCTGCCGGGTCAACGGCCGGCTCGCCACCGCCGCCATGCTGCGCGCCGTCGGCGCCGAGTTGATCGCTCTGGTCGGCCAGGGAGCCTATCACCAGTTGGCCCAGCCCAAGGCGCAGTTGGACTATCTGGACGGGTACGGGGGGCTGGCCGCCATGCGGGCGGAGGTGGCCGCCGCCTACGCCGACCTGCGGGCGGCGCAACTGGCGCACGTGCGCTTGGGTGGGGACGCGGGCACCCGCGCGCGGCGCCGGGAGGACCTGGCCGCCACCATCGCCGAGATCGACGCCCTCGAGCTCACCGCAGATGCGGAGGAGCGCCTGGAGGAGCAGCGGCGGGTGCTGGCGGCGGCCGAACGCCTCCTCTCTGCGGGCAGCCACGCCCTGGAGGCGTTACGGGAGGGGGAGGGGGCGGCGGCGGACCGCTTGGGCGAGGTGGTCCGCGAACTGGGCGCCAACGTGCGCCTGGACGCGCGCCTGGCCGACCCGCTGGCCTTGGTTGAGCAGGCCGCCATCGCCGTGGAGGAGGCGGCCCGGTCGCTTGGCGCATACCTGGAGGGCGTCAGTGACGATCCGGGCGAGCGGGCGGCCGTCGAGGCCCGCTGGGACCGTCTGCAACGCTGCAAGCACCGCTACGGGGGCGGCGTGACGGAGTTGCTGGCCACCCGCACGCGCGCGGCGCAGGAGTTGGCGGATCTCGATGCCGCCGGTATCGAGGTTGCGCGTCTGGAACAGGAACTGGCCGACCGCGCGGGAGAGTTCGGCCGGAAGGCGGCCGCACTGGGGGCGGCCCGCTGCGCCAGTGCCGCGCGCTTGGAGGCCGAGGTGCGCCGGGCGTTGGGCGATTTGGGCATGCCCGATGCGCGCTTGGAGGTCAGGGTGACCGACCGTGAGGACTCCGAGGGCATCGTCATCGGCCAGCGCCGCTTGGCTCCGGGTCCCCTGGGCTGCCAGGCTGTGGAGTTCCAGTGGGGGGCCAATGCCGGCGAGCAGTTGGCCGCGCTGTCCCGGGCGGCCTCCGGCGGCGAACTGTCGCGGCTGCTTTTGGCATTGCACGCGCTGCGGGCCGAGAACGTCGATGTCCCGACCCTCGTGTTCGACGAGGTCGACGCGGGGGTCGGGGGGCGGGCGGCCGCGCAGGTGGCCAGCCGTCTGCAGCTCCTCGGCCGGCGGCGGCAGGTCCTCTGCGTGACCCACCTGGCCGTTGTGGCCGCGGCGGCCGACCACCACTTCGTCGTGGACAAGCGCACCGATGGCGGCCGTACGGTGGCGGTGGTGCGCCAGGTAGAGGGGGAGGCGCGGGTGGTCGAGTTGGCGCGCATGCTGGATGGTGCGGCCAGCGCCACCTCGCTGCGGCATGCACGCGAGTTGCTGGAGCGCGCCGCCACCGCCAGCTGAGAAGGGGAGGGCACGCCGTGTTCTTCGTGCTGGCGGCCGCCGTGGGGGTGCTGGCCGGCTGGGCAGGACGGGGAAGCCTGGCACGCTTGGGGGAGGCGCGGGTGCGCGCCTGGCCGCTGGCGTTGGTGGCCCTGCTCGGCCACCGGCTCCTGCCCCTGCTTTGGCCGGCGGGCAGCCATCCCCTGACCACATGGCTTGTGGCCGCCGGCTACTACCTGGCCCTGGTACTTTTCGCGGCGGTCAACCTGCGTCAGTCCGGCGCCGCGTTGGTCGGCGTGGGGGCGGCGGCCAACGGCGTGGCCACGCTCTTGGCCGGTGGCCGCATGCCGGTGTGGCTGGCGGCTGCTGGACGCCTGGACGCGCAGCGCTATCTGCCCCTGGTCCACGGCCTAGTCCGCACGCATAGCGCCATGGTGCACCCCACTGGCCTGCTCTGGCTGGGAGACGTGCTGGGCCTACCGCCTCCGTTCCCGCCCACCGTCGCAAGCGGCGGCGACCTTGCGATTTTTTGCGGCGTGGCGCTATTCATCGCCACCCGCATGTGGCCGCCCGCGCGCCAAGACATAGCGCCGCCCGCACTGGGGGATCGTGCGTAAGGCGGGGCCCGTCCCCGCCGAAGGGGGCGGCCTCCGGTGCTTGCTCGGCGGGTCCTCGGCTTGGTCGGCGCCATCGCCATCCTCGCAGCGGATTCCACGCCCGCGGCCCGGCACGCGCTCCGGGTGCCGGCCCAGGTGCAGGTGGCCGTCGGGCAGGAGCAGGGCCTGGTCCTTGATCTGCCCGGACGCCTTGCCGTACGGGCGTCCAGCCCCGGACGCTTGACGCTGGACGGCGCCCCCCTGACCGGCGCCTGGCGCCGTGTGTCCGCAGGGCGGCTGCTGCTGCTGCCCAACAGCCCGGGCACCGTCACGCTTCACCTGCGGCTCTTCGGTTTTCTTCCATGGCGGACGGTCCGCGTCGAGGCGGTCCCCAGCCCCGTCGTTGTGGTGGGCGGAGAGAGCGTGGCGGTTGCGATCCGCAGCCGGGCCCCGCTGGTCGTTGGGCTCGGGGGCCCGGAGATGCCCGGCCTGGGGAACGGACCGGCGGGCCGCGCGGGGATCCGCCGCGGCGACTACATCCTGGCGGCCAACGGCCGCCCGATCACAAGCCCATCCGCCCTCGCACAGGCCGTTCAGACGGCGGGCGCCGCGGGGGTGCCGCTGGATTTGCTCATTCTGCGCGGCGGTCGCGAACGCACCGTCACGCTGCGCCCTGAGCGGGTGGGCAGCCGCTTCCTCATCGGCTGCTGGGTTCGGGACAGCGCCACCGGCATCGGTACCCTGACCTTCCAGGGCGACGGGCGCTTTGGCGCCCTTGGCCACCCCGTGGTGGACACCACGACCAGCGTGCCGATGCTCCTGGGCGTCGGGCAACTCCTGCCCAGCCAGATCGCCGGCATCCAGCCCAGCCGGGACGGGCACCCCGGGGAAAAGGTCGGGACCCTGATTCCAGGCAGCCCGCCGTTGGGGGTTGTGCTCAAGAACACCAGCGTCGGCGTGTTCGGGCGGATCCTTGCCGAGTGGGGCAGCCTCGGTCCCGACCTCCCCATCGCCCTGGAGGATCAGGTGCACCCCGGCCCGGCGGAGATCCTCACCGTGCTGCACGGCACGACGGTGCAGGAGTATGGCGTCCGCATCGACGCGGTCTTGCCGCAGCGCCTGCCCACCTCCAAGGGGCTGGTCCTCACCGTGACCGACCCCCGGCTGTTGCAGGCGACCGGCGGCATTGTGCAGGGGATGAGCGGTTCACCCATCATCCAGGACGGGCGCCTCGTGGGGGCGATCACCCACGTCCTCGTGGACAACCCCCATCGGGGGTATGGCGTGCTGGCCCTATGGATGGCGCAGGCCGCGGGCCTGTTGCCGGTCGCCAACGTGGAATAGGTCAGGCGTGCGGTCCGGTCTGCCACAGGCGCATCGCCAAGAGCGCGACCACGGCCGCAATCAGGGCGTAGGCGCCGGCCTCGTTGAACGTGTCCTCGCGGCGCATCATCCGCCCCAACGCCCCCTTCGGGCGCAAACCCTCCATGGCCGCCACCCCGGCCGCGGCCAGCCCGGCGTACATCAGGTGCAGGGGATCGCCCGGGTGCAAGCCCCGGGTCAGAAAGAACAGGCCGAGCAGGATCTGGAGGACCAAGAGGCCCGTCGGTAGCCGCAGGGCGCGCCAATAAGTGTCGGGCAGGGGCGCGTGGCGGCGCCAGTACACGAACGCCCAGATGGCCAGAGCGCCGCAAATGACCAGGAAGGCTATGCCGATCACCAGGTGCAGGGTCGTCAAGACGGCCACCGCCGTCCCCCTCCCGCCAAATCTTTCCCCGGGCGGTTCTCCGGCTGACTGCGTGTCCCTGCCGGCGTTTCGCGAGGTGCCTGCCCACGACCAGGGGCGCTTCCCGGGGGAGGCCCACATGGCATAAGCCCCCGCCGCGCGGTGGTCCCGTCAGGCGGGGGCGGTGGGCGGCGCTCCCGATCTCCAGGCCTCCAGCGCCGCGATGTCCGCCTCTGAGGGCCCCGGCCCGCGCGCGTCCGGATGTCAGAGAGGACGCCGGCGCGTTGCAGGAGCCATTTGGCGCCGGCGGGATGCGCCGACCCCAGCACGGCATCGAGCAGCACGATCTCCCGCGCCAGGGCGCGGGCCTCCTCCGCCCGTCCGCCGACATTGGCCCGCCACAAGGCGGCCAACAGGTCCGGCCTAGCCGCGGAGGTGATCGTCATGGTTCCGCGGGCACCCAGGGCGAACGCGTCCAAAAGCAACGGGTTGTTCGCCTGAAATACGGTGGCCGATGGCGCGGCCGCGACCTTGGCCGCGATCCCGGCACGGGTGCTGGTCGTGTCCTTTACGCCCTGGATCCCGACCTCGCGGACCAGACGGCCGAAGACATCGGCCGGCAGGTGCGCCGGTTGGCACGCCGGCCACTCATACACCACGACGGGCACGGCCGCCCTGCGGGCCAGGCCGGCAAAATAGTCGAAGAGCGCCTCCGGCGATCCGTCGTGCTGCCGCGGTGGCACCAGCACGACGGCGTCGACGCCGGTGGCCGACATGCGGGCGACCTCGTCCATCTGGTCGCGCGGGTCCGGACAGACGTTGGCTGTGGCGACGACGGGTACGCGGCCCTGCGCACGCCGCGCGGCCTCCCGCGCCAGCCACTCCCGTTCCGCCTCTGTCAGGGCCGCCATCTCGCTGGTGCCGCAGACGGCGAAAATGCCCTGCGGCGCAGCGGCCAGGTGGTGTTCCAAAAGCCGCGCGTACCCGGCCTCGTCGATGCGCCCCTCCGCCTCAAATGGAGTCACAAGCAAGGTAAAACTGCCTTCGAACCGCGCCACGCCTCAGCCCCCCGGGCCTGCTATTCGGTGTCCAGGCCCAAAGCCTTGCAGGCTCCTGCCAGGGGCGCGTCCGGTTGAGCGGACAAGCGCGCGGCCCCCCAGGCGAGGGTGCATCTGGCGCGCAGGATGTGGGGAACAGTGGCGCACATGCCCGCACCCTGTGGGGCGGGACGCCGCCGGGCCTGGCGGGTGCCGGCCCCGCACTTCCGCGATGTCGCTACAGGGCACGGGGGGCGCACCCGAGAAACCGCGGGGCTGACGGTGGAAGCAGGAGGAGTCAACTACCGTCGGCTGAAGCCGATGGCTTGTCCACCTGGATCGGCGGACGTTAGGCCGGTTGACGGCGGCCCGCCGGGGTCGCGTGTAGCCACCCCG
>JAJZWQ010000088.1 GCA_021846605.1 Bacillota bacterium
AGGCTCGCCAGCCAGGGCCGGCCGTTGCCCCCCGTCGCTCCGCTGATGGAGGCAATGCCCCCCGCCAATCAAGGACAAATAGCCCCGTTAGCCACACCTCCCAACGGCGGGCATAGACGTCGGTCCGACCGCGGAACAGTGTTCGGAACAACGCGATCCGTTCGGCCAGGCGGGAGGACTTCGTGACAGGTACGGGGGGCGGCTCGTCCAACGGCAGCCGCAGTTGCACAGGGGTAGCCCGCGCCGCGCGAGGTGCACTGCGCTCGGTTTCCCGCTGCTGCAACTCCGCGCACAGATGGGCGTTCTCGGCGCGCAAGCGGGCGTTCTCCGCCCGCAGCCGCTCCAATTCCCGCTCCGGCACGCCCGCGTCCAATCGACCCCTCCGGAGACCTGCCTGGATGCGGGCATTTTACTACGGCCGCAACGCGCCGGCTGCGGGACCCGCCGAGGGAGGCGGGCGTACGGGCCCTGGGGCAGGCCTGTGGAGTCTTGCGAACGCGGGCCCGTGCGCGGTCGCCACGGCGTCCGCGACGGTCGGGGACCCTGCTGGAGACCGACGGCCGGATGCGGTGCCTCAAACTCCCACCGAAGTCAGCCCGCGCCCGGGCGGGCTGACGTCCCCCGCACGCGACGGGACCCTCGGGCACGGTGACGCCGCCGGCCGCAGCGCCGCCACGGTCGTAGACGGATTGCAGAACGGCCCCATCGGTGCCGCGCAGGTGCGGCCGCGGCAACCGGGGCACCCGGCTCCCGCCCGGGACGTACGACGGGCCGAAGGTGGCGTCGAAGAGGGCCACCGCGGCCTTCCCCTTCCCGCTGCGGGGCTGGCTGCCCCCCCGGGGTGCTGGTGCCGCGTGGGGAGGCGGAGGGCAGGGGCCACGCGCCAGCGTCGCCGGCGGCCCGTCCGCCCCTGTCTTGTCCCGGCATATGCGCCACGGGGCGCAGGTGTGCGGGGTGGGGGCCGGGCCCCGATGGCCCGGCCCCCCGCACCGGCGCGTCAGATGTGCACGTTGCGCATGGCGGGTGCGGGGTAGCGCTCCCCGCTGGCGGCGCCGACGGGGAGCGCGGCGTCGATGCGCGCGATCTCGGCGGGCGAGAGTTGGACGTCCAGGGCGCCGAGGTTGTCCTCCAGGTACGCGCGACGCTTGGTGCCGGGGATCGGGATGATGTCCTCCTGGTGCAGCAGCCAGGCCAGGGCGAGTTGGGCCGGCGTACACCCCTTGCCGGTGGCGAACTCCCGGATGCGGTCGGCCAGCGCGCGGTTGTGCTCCAGGTTCTCTCCCTGGAAGCGCGGGTGGCCATGCCGTGTATCGTCGGGGGCCAGGTCCGCGCTGGTGGCGATGCGGCCTGTGAGGAAGCCGCGGCCCAGGGGGCTGTATGCCACAAAGCCGATCCCCAACTCCCTGCAGGTCTCCAGCACACCGTTCTGCTCGGGGTCGCGGGTCCACAGCGAGTACTCGGTCTGCAGCGCCGTGATGGGGTGGACGGTGTGGGCCCGCCGGATGGTCTCCGGGGCGGCCTCGGAGAGACCCAGGTAGCGGACCTTCCCCTCCCGCACGAGGTCCGCCATGGCGCCCACCGTCTCCTCGATGGGGACGCGGGGGTCGACGCGGTGCTGATAGTACAGGTCGATGGCCTCGATCCCCAGCCGCCGCAGGCTCGCCTCGCAGGCCTGGCGCACGTACGCGGGGCTGCCGTCCACTCGCAGGAAGCCGCCGTCCGGGCCGCGGACGTTGCCGAACTTGGTGGCGACCAGCACCTGGTGCCGGCGCCCGCGGATGGCCTCGCCCACCAGTTCCTCGTTCCGCCCCACGCCATACATGTCCGCGGTGTCTAGGAGGGTGACCCCCCGGTCGATGGCCAGATGCAGGGTGGCCACCGCCTCCCGGTTGTCGCGGTTGGCGTAGAAGTCCGACATGCCCATGCAGCCCAGTCCCAGGGCGGAGACAGCCAGGGCGCTCTTTCCCACGCGGCGGTAACGCATCGGCGCCATGCCCCCTTCGTCGATCAGCAGCGGCGGTGTTCCACTCCAAAGTCTAGCACCGCCACCCCCCGCGGCAACGGTTGTCCCCCGTCGACTCCCTCGGGCCGTGGCCGGCGGCATGGGGGGCCGGCAGCCGCCCCCTGGAGGATGGGGGCGCCGGCCGCCTGAAGGGCCGCAGGGATATCGGCCCGGCGGTGGAACCCGTCGTCGGGCCGGCCGAGGCCGGAAGGTCGGAGGTGGGGTTCCGTGCGCTATGGGCGTCTGGCGGGCGTGGATAAGCCTGTCTCCCGGCTGATCCTGGGGTGTGGTCCGCTGACCCCGGAGCGGGCCGACCACGCGGCCGACATGCTGGATGCCTTCATGGCGCTGGGCGGTACCGCCCTGGACACGGCCCACATCTACGGGCGGGGCGGGGCCAGCGAGCGCGCCGTGGGGCAGTGGCTGGCCGAACGCCGCAACCGCGACCGCGTGTTCCTGATCACCAAGGGCGCCCATCACGCCCCGGATTTCACGCCGCGGGTGACGCCCGAGGTCATCGGGGCCGAACTGGAAGAGAGCCTGGAGCGCCTGGGTACCGATGCGGTCGATCTCTACCTCCTGCACCGCGACGACCCCGCGCTTCCGGCCAGCGCGCTGATCGAGTGCCTGCACGGGCACGCCTTGGCCGGCCGCATGCGCGCCTTCGGGGGCTCCAACTGGCAGCCGGCGCGGCTGGAGGCGGCCAACGCCCACGCCGCCGCGCGGGGACTGCGGCCGATGGTGGCCTCCAGCCCGTTCTTCGCCCTGGCCGTCGCCCACGACGCGCCCGAGATGCGGCACGCCATCGTCAACGGGGACCCCCAGGCCGTGGCCTGGTACCGGGGAACCAGCTTCCCCCTGCTCAGCTGGACCGCGCAGGCGCAGGGCTTCTTCTCCGACCGGGGGGACCCGGACGATCCCGAGGCGCGCCGCCGCTTTCGCCGGTACGACCATCCCGATAACTGGGAGCGCCGGACGCGTGTGCGCCAGTTGGCCCGCGATCTGGGCTGCACGCCGACGCAGGTGGCCCTGGCCTGGGTGCTGCAGCAGGACGGGATGGACACCTACGCCATCATTGGCCCGGGCAGCCCGGACCACCTGCGGGAGGCCGTGGGCGCCCTGGATGTGCGCTTGGCGCCTGACGAACGGGCCTGGATCAACCTGGAGGGCCCTGGAACGCCGTAGCCCGGGGGAGGGCCGTTGCCGGCGGACCCGGGCCCCGTGGGCGCCGTCCTTGACAGCCGCGATACGCTTGGCCAGAAACCACCGTCGGCCCCCACGGCACACGCGGCCGGCGAACCTCCCGTGAGAGGGCGTTATGCATGCCAGGGGAGACGACGCTGGCCGGGCTCCACCACGTGACGGCCGTCACCGGCGACGCCGCTGGCAACCTTGCCTTCTACACCCGTGTACTCGGGCTGCGGCTGGTGAAGAAGACAGTGAACCAGGACGACGTCAGTGCCTACCACCTGTTCTACGGGGATGACGAGGGGCACCCGGGCACCGAGGTGACCTTCTTCGACTGGCCATCGGCCTCGTCCAACGTCCCGGGGTGCGGCAGCGTGGTGGCCATCGCCCTGGCGGTGCCCGGCCCGGAGGCGTTTGCCTGGTGGGAGAAGCGCCTGACCGACCTCGGCGTGCGGCACGGCCCGGCAACGGCCGTCCGCGGGCGGGCGACGCTGGCCTTCACCGATCCCGAGGGCCAGCGCCTGGAACTGGTGGACGCCGGGGTGGGGGCACGCCCGGACGTGCGTCCCTGGGGGAAGGGTCCGGTGCCCGCCGATGTGGCGCTACGGGGCACTCACGCGGTGACGGTGGAGGTCGCCGCGCCAGCGCCGACCCTGGCCCTGCTCACCAACATCCTGGGGTTTCGCCGTACCGGGGCATACACCGACGACCATGGTGCGGCGGTGACCCTGTTGGAGTGCGGCCCAGGCGGGAGCGGGGCCCTGGTCCGGGTCGCGGTCCCGCGGTTGGCGCGGCGGGGGGCGCCCGGGGTGGGGGGCGTCCACCATGTGGCCTTCCGCACGGCCGACGCCTCGGCCCAGGACGCCTGGCACACCCGCCTGCGCGCCACGGGGCTCCCGCTGTCCCCGATCGTCGACCGCTACTACTTCCGCTCCATTTACTTCCGTGAGCCCGGGGGCACCCTGTTCGAGATCGCGACCGACGGCCCCGGCTTTGCCACGGACGAGTCCCCGGAGCATCTTGGGGAGGGGCTGTCCCTGCCGCCGTTCCTGGAGCCGCACCGGGCAACCATCGAGGCGGGGCTGGGGCCGCTGGAGACGGCGAAGGCGCCATCGGGGGCCGGGGCCCCGGACAGAGATGTCTGAAGCGCTGGAGGGCTTCACCTACCGCTTTCTGCCTGGATCGCGGGCGCTGGCCGTCCTGGCTCTGCACGGCACAGGGGGGGACGAGGAGGACCTGCTGCCGCTGGTGGCGGAGATCGCCCCGGGCGCGGCCGTCCTCTCGCCGCGCGGGCGCATGCCCGAGCGCGGCATGCCGCGCTTTTTCCGCCGATTTGCCGAGGGCGTGTTCGACGAGGAGAACGTCCGCTCCGAAGCGGCGGCGCTGGCCGGATTCGCGCGGGGTGCCGCCACCCGGCACGCGGTCTCAGACCGACCGCTGGTCGCGCTGGGCTACTCCAACGGCGCCAACATGGCCGCCGCCCTGCTGCTCCTGCACGCCGGTGTGCTGCAGGGGGCGGTGCTCCTGCGGGCCATGCTGCCGCTGCGCCCGTCCGACCCCGCGACCCTTCCCGGGGTGCCGGTGCTGCTCTTGGCGGGCAGTGGCGATCCCATCGTGCCGCGCGAGCGCATCCAGACGCTGGCCGAGGTTCTGCGGGGCGCCGGGGCGCGGACCACGCTGCGCTGGGCGGCCGCCGGGCATGGTCTGGCCCAGGAGGAGCCGGCCGCGGCCCGGACCTGGCTGGACGCCAACTTCCCCCCAGACCCTCCGGCCGGGGCCTGACCGTCGCCGTCGGGCGGGGACGCCGGGCAACGGCGCTCAAGATTGGGGCGCCGACCCATAGGAACCCCGCGGGGCGGGGCGAAGGGTGCCAATATGCGCCAACAGATCGCGGGAGCGGATCGGGGCCCGCCGACGGGGTCCGATGGCAGCGAGGCCCTGGTGCTGGATGCCCGCTATGTGACGGCGCTGGCCGTGATCCGGTCCCTCGGCCGCCGTGGCGTCCGTGTGGCGGCGGCCGAACGCCTGGATCGGCGCGACCGCGGGGTCCTGGGCTTCAGTTCGCGTCATGCCCGGGTCCGGCTGACGATGCCGGATCCCTGGGCGGATCCCGAGGCCTTCGCCGCCTGGCTGCGGCGGACGGCGGGGGGCCGTCCGGTCTTTCCCGTCGGCATGGACACCCTGCGCTGGTTCGCCGGGCACCGTCCGCTGTGGAATGCTCACGTCCACGCCCTCGTGCCGTCCGCCGAGGCGCTGGCCCTGGCCGAGGACAAGGCGCGGGTCCACTCCCTGGCCGCCTCCCTGGGGCTGCCGGTGCCGCGCCAGTACGCGCCGGGGGATGCGGTGCCGCTGCCGGCGGTCGTCAAGTACCGCGCGGGGGAGGCGCTGGGCCTGGCCCCGGCCCAGCGCTACCGCGTGGTGCGCGATCCGGTGTCTCTGGCGGTGGTCTGGGCGGAGTTCGACCGGCGCCAGCCCGGGCCCCTCATCCAGGAGTATCTGCCGGGCGGCGGCTACGGGTGCTCCACCGTCCTGCTCCCCTCTGGACAGGCCCTGCCCCCCTTCGTGCACCGCCGGCTGCGCGAGTATCCGCCGGGAGGGGGACCCAGTTCCTTCGCCGTGAGCGCGCGGGAGCCGGAACTCGCCGAGATGAGCCTGCGGCTGCTGCAGGCCCTGGACCTGGAGGGTCCTGCCATGGTGGAATGGAAGCGGGACGGTGGCGGCGCCTTCCGGCTGCTGGAGGTCAATCCGCGCTTCTGGGGGACCCTCCCGCTGGCCGTGGTGGCCGGAGCCGACTTTCCCTGGTGGGCATTCCAGCATCTGGTCGGAGGGGTGTCCCGGACGGCCCCATACAGGGAGGGCGTGGGACTGCGCTATGTCCTGAAGGACTTCCTGGCCGCCCGCGCAGCCGGCATCTCTCCGCTCGGTTATGTCCGGGAGTGCCGCGCGCAGCCCTCGGCCGAGGCGGTGTGGGCCCCCGACGACCCGCGGCCGGCCGCCACCTACCTGGTGGGGCAGTTGCGCCGCAGCATGCGGCAGCAGGAGGGGCAGCCCTGACATGCGCTGGCTGGACCTGCACACGCACACCCGGCTGTCCGCCGACTCGGGCACCGCGCCCCGGTCCCTGGTGGCCGCGGCGGTGCGGGCCGGGCTGGCGGGCGTGGCCGTGACGGACCACGGGACGATCGAGGGGGCGCTACGCGTCCGGGAGGCGGCCCGCGGTTCGGCCCTGGAGGTCATCGTCGGCGCAGAGTACTCGACCGACGTCGGGCACGTCCTGGGGCTCTTCCTGCGGGAGGAGATCCGCCTCGGCGCGGCCCCGCGCTGGCCCTGGCGGGATGTGCTGGCCGCCGTCCGCGCCCAGGGAGGGCTGGCGGTGCTGGCGCACCCCACCAAGACGTTCCGTCCCCTGGATCTGGAGGTGGCCGCGGCGATGGACGGGGTGGAGGTCTACAACGCCCGGGCCGAGTGGAGCCGGTTCCGCCAGGCCAACGGGCGCGCCCGCCAGGCGTGGGCGGAGGCCCTCCGGCTCGGGGGGCGGCCGCTCCTGGCCACCGCAGGGAGCGACGCCCACTTCCCCGGGGAGGTCGGGCACGCCCGCTGCGGCGTGGGCGATGGCGGTGACCTCGGTCAGGCGTTGCGGGCCGGCACCAGCGTGGTGGTCGGAGGCGGTACCTGGCCCATCTACGAGGCCTGCAGCCAGGCCCTGAAGACGGTGCGGCAGCGTACCTGGAAGGCCGCGCCGCGCTCGGCGGCCCGGCTGGTCTGGGGCGGCGTGCGCACGCTGCCGCACCTGCCGTCCCCCACCCCGTTGCGCTGGGAGGTCCGCGGGTGAGCGTCTACCGCCTCCGCCCCCTGGTGCGCTGGGCACGCAGCCGTCTGCGCGTCCAGCGGCCGGTTTCCAGCCGCGTGCGCCGCATCGCGGCGGTGGCACCCCCGCCCGAACGGCTGGTGGCCATCACCTTCGACGACGGCCCCACGCTCGGCCTGACCGAGCAGATCCTGGAGGCACTGGAGCGTTTCGACGCCCGCGGCACCTTCGACATCATCGGCTCGACCGCCGAGAACTACCCGGACGCGCCGGGCCGCGTCGGCGGGCCGCTGTGGAGCGGTCTGGCCTATGACCATTACGCGGCCTTCGGCCGGGACGGGGAGGCGGGGTTGCGGGCCCAGCCCCACCTGGTGCCGCGGATTGCGGCGGCCGGGCACGAGCTCAGCAACCATTCCTACCGCCACCTGGCGTTCGGGCCGGAACGCGTGGTGTATCGGGGGCGGCAGTGCCATTCCGGGGCCCTGGCCGCCTTGGAGGACCTCCGCCAACTGCACACCTGCTGCGGGGACCTGGCGGGGCGGGCCCCGCGCTTGGGACGCCCTCCCCATTACGTGGACCGCACCCTGGACGGCTGGAGCGCGTACGACCTCTACGACGCGATGGGCTATCAGTACCTGGCGGCCGCCTTCGACCTCGGCGGCTGGCAGCCGAGCGCGGGGGGGCGGGAGCGGACGGTGGAGGCGGCGGTGGCGCCCCTGCGCAGGGCGCTACGGGCCGATCCAGGGGGGCTGTCTGGGAAGGTGCTCTTCGCCAAGGACGGGTACAACATGTCGCTCGATCCGGTGGTGACCTGGGCCCTGCCCGCCCAACTGGAACTGCTGGCGGCCCACGGCTACCGCGTGGTGACGGTGTCCGCGCTGTTGGAGCGCAGCGCGTTTGCCGACCTGCCCCCGGGCGATGCCCTGGCGGGAAGCGCGCGGCGCCTGCTGACGGCGGGGGTGCCCTGCACCTTCCAGGACAACACGCTCCGCCCGGACGAACCGTTGACGCGCGGGGACCTGGCCGCGTGGCTGGCGGGGCCGGTGTCCCCGCCGGCGCTGCTCGCCTCGCCGCACCCACTGCGGGGGGACCCCTCCGCGATCGCGGCCGAGCGCGCCTGGCTCAACCCGGGGCACGCGGCCGCGCCGATCGAGCGCGGGGAGTTCGAACGCGCCCTCGACCGCTGGGAGTGGCGCAGCGTCCACCATCGTACGGCCGCCGCCGCGCCCACTTCCGGTGGCGACGGGGGGCGCGGGACGGTCACCCGGGGGTTGGCGCTGGCGCGCATGGACGAAGCCCTGGGGCGGCGCGCGGGCCCGGAGTGGATACGGGCGGCGGTGTGAGCGGCGCGGTCGGGCGGGGCCTGTCGCCCTATTGGAAGTTGCCCTGGCCCAGTTGTTGGGCACCGGACCCGCGAACGGCCTTGTATGTCCTGATAGGGGAGGGCGCCGCGTGGTCGCGGCGCGCTCCCCTGCAACCCGCCCCTCCAATGGTCCTTAGGAGAACGTACCGGTGGCCCAGTTGCTGGGCACGGTGCCCGCCTGCGGCGGCGCGCCGGTGGAGCCGATCTGCACATTTTGCGTGAGGGCCAGCGCCTGGCTGTTCTGTGTGACGCTTTGGAACGTCGCCCGGATGTATCCCTGGTTGTTGCTCTGCCCATTGTACGCGTTGGCGGTCACGCCCACCCAGGCGCCGGCCATCACGGGGGCCACGATGCTCGGACCCAGTTGGGTGAAGTTCGTGCCGTTCAGCGACGCGTAGGGGGTCCACGCGGTGCCCTTGCGCGTAATGCGCAGCCACACCGGCTTTATCAGGTAGTTGCTCGCCGGGCTGGTGAGCGGGCTGAGCAGTTCTTGGACGGTACCGTTGGAGTTCTTCCAGAAGAGGAACTTCTGCTCCTGGGCCGGGCTTCCGGGAGAGGGCCGGACCAGGAAATCGAACCCGTAGTACCCCGTCACGGAGAGGAGCGCCATGGCGGCGTTATCGCTCAGGTCGCTGCGCGCCATGAGGCCCGCCCGGATCCAGTTGGCCATCCCCGTCTGCGTGCCCTGCTTTTCCGAGATGTTGGCGATCGAAGTGAGTTCGCAGGTCCACGTGGCCTCGGTGGCCGTCGTGGCCACCGCGGCGAACACGCAGGTGTCGCTGTTGCTGGTGCCGGCCATGTCGGCACCGTCGCCCAGCACGGTGTACACCCCGTTCTGCACGGAGACGTAGGGGGAGGTGGTCGAGGGGGACCCGCCGCCCGTCGCCGACGGCTTCGGGTAGTTCGTGGTGGGGCCGGGTTGGATCGAATTGACCTGCTTGCTCACCGAGGTGGCGACACCGGCCGTCGTGGCCGCTGTCGCCTCGAACGCGTCGACCTGCTTGTCGATTTGGGCGAACGCCTCGGTCACGCTGTCTGCCTGGGTGTGGATATCCACGATGAAGGGGGATGCCAGCAGTTCGCACTGGGCGTCCTCGTACTTGTAGTACTCTTGCGGGAACCCGTAGCCCTTGGTGGTGGCGTCCGCGAACACTTGCAGGTTCTTGCCCTGCAGGGGCTGCACGCGGCTCTGCAGCGTCGTGATCCACTCGGACCAAAGGCTGTTGAGCGAAGGCGCCAGCAGGAACACCTTGAACATGTACTTCTGCCAGTAAGTGTCCGCGCACAACCAGCGCACGAGGTCCCAGGCGTGCTTGGGGTGCCGGGTCGCCGCGCTGACCAGGTACGCGTCGTCCGTCTGGTAGGTGGCCGTCCTCCAGGTGCTCTTCGGAGAGGTCGCGCCCTGCACCGGGAAGGAGGGCATTGGGTAGTAGTCCCACAGGAACCCGCTGTACCCCGTCACCTGCGGTAGGACCGAGGCCGTGCCTTGCATCAGGACGGCGATGCTGGGGAGGTTGCCGGAATTTTCCACCGCATAACCGGGGAGGACCAGGTCGTTATACAGCCAGGTCCCGGCGGCCAGCGAGTTCGAGGTGGACAGCGTGCTCTTGGTGCCGCTGCTGTCGACGATGCCGCCGCCGAAGGCCTGGTAGATCCAGGTGCGGTTGCCGATGGTGTTGGGGTACGTCCCGATCGACAATCCGGGTTGCTTGGTCCCGTTCACGGTGGTCATGAGATGCGGGGCCAGCGCCTGCAGGTCCTGATACGTCCAGTCCGGATTCGGCCGGGGAAGCCCCTGGTTGTCGAAGAAGCTCAGATTGACGGTCATCGCGAAGATGTTCGTGTAGGCCGGCAGGGCCATCAACTCGCCGTTGTACGTCAGGACGGGCATGAGCGACGGGGTCCAGAGATCCGTGCTGACCCCGTCGTGCTTCATATAGTCGGTCAGTGGCAGGACAAGGTTGCTGTCAAAAAATGGCGCCAGAATCCACATCTCGAACACGTCGGGCCCGGTGCCGGTGAGAATGCTGTTGACCGTGTTGGAGGGGTCACTCTCGCCCGGGATGATATGCACGTCGACGTTCCGGTACTGTCCCGACCACACCTGCAGTCCCTCAAGCAGGAGCTTCTGACCGACGGTGCCGGTTCCACCCGGGGCCCCGGACCACGGCGCGACGACCAGATGGATGTGTGGCTCGTTGGTGGTTGGCTTGGCGGCCACCTTTGTCGTGGAGCATCCGGCCAGCACGAGCCCGGCCGAGATGGATGCCCCGGCGCCCCAGCGCAGGGCTTGGCGCCGGGAAACCTTCGAACCCCCTGTCCTCACAGCCTCGTCTCTATTCACTGCTCGTTCCCACCGACCCTTCCTGAACGCTCCGGCACAGACGAACAGAGTGCTCCTGTCCGTCCTATGGCAAATGCCGCTAGAGACGCAGAAACCACCCGTTATTCTAGCATTCGTGGCCGTCTGACGCGGTTCCTTGTTGCAGACGGGCGTACGACCGGGGCGACCGGGTGCTCGACGTTGGCCCGGCTCCAGGACACGCTCTCCCGCAGGACCGCACAGGCAGACGGTGAAGCGCCCCAGCCATGGAGGGATGCACGTGCCGGAGGAGTTGCGGGTCGGGCTGCTGAGTTGCGGGGGCATGGCGCGCGCGCTGGCCCGGTCCCTGAACACCAGCGGACGGGCCAGGATCGCCATGGTGTGCGACGTGTTGGAGTCGGCCGCATCCGCGTTCGGTACCGCCTTGGACGTGCCTTGGACCACACGCATCGAGGACGTCCTCTCGGACGGCAGCATCCGCGCGGTCATTGTCGCCACGCCCAACCACACGCACGCCGATGTGGTCGAGCAGGCCGCGGCCGCGGGGAAGCACATCTTCTGCGAGAAGCCGATGGCGCTGTCGGTGGCCGACTGCGACCGGATGCTCACCGCGACCGAGGCCGCCGGCGTGCATCTGTGCATCGGGCAGGTGCTTCGCTACCTGCCTGTGTTCGAGCACACCCACCGGCTGATCGCGGAGGGACGAATCGGCCGTCCGTTTGCCATGCGCATCTCCCGACTTGGGGGCTGGGGCGAGACGCAATCCTGGCGTCAGCGGCGCGCGACATGCGGGGGGCCGCTCTTCGAGATCAACATTCACGAACTGGACTTCATGCGGTATATCCTGGGAGAGCCGGAAGTGGTCTATGCCACAGGGTCGCAGTCGGTGGTCTCCACGGTCGACTTCGAAGACACCGCGCTGGTGACCGTGCGCTTTGCCGGTGGCGGCCACGCGGTGCTGCACAGCAGCATCGGCTCGGCCATCCCCGATTACACGGCCGTGATCCAGGGGAGCGAGGGTACGCTGGCGTTCCGTAATGGCGACAGCGTGGAGTGGAAGCGTCCGGACGGCCAGGGCGGCCGGCTGCAGGGCGAGGCGCTGGCGGTGCCCGACGCCCACTTGCGCGAACTGTCCCACCTCATCGACGCGGTCCTCGACGGCGTGCCGCCGGCAATCTCCGGCCGGGACGGCCGGGCTGCTGTGGCCATGGCCGAGGCGGCCGTGCGCTCCATCCAGACGGGCGCACCGGTGGCGCTGCCGCCCATGGGCTGATCTGCACGGGGTCGCTCACAGGTCGCCCTGGCGGATCATGTCAGCTATGGCCGGCGACGCCGCGAAAGGGGATAGTGCTGGACGATCCGGAGCCTTCCCGGATCCGACCCGGACCAGTAGCCAAACGCAAGGCAGGGTTCTGCAGGCGCTGGTGTTGGCTTCCGCGGCACCGGCCCTCACGGCGGCCAATGTGCAGACGGTCGCACCGGCGGCGTTCTTGGGCATCGCGGGCAACAGCCACGCGAACGCCATCACGGGCGTCGTCAACGGCATCGGCGGCGGGCTGTTTGGCCCGACACTCGGTGCCGCGCGCCGAGATGGCGAAGATCGTCGTCAACAAGGTGGGCGACGGGTACATCGCGACCTTCGACGAAGTTCTTCTGCCTGGCCAGTACGGCGGCGCAGGCATCAGGATGATACTGTCCCAGTTGTGGCGGATCCCCCGGGCGTGCCGGGGATCACCGAGTGGGACCAAGCGCTCCCGCAGGCCATCGGGATCGGTCCAGTTCCACTTCTCGAAGTTGGGCTTGGGCACCACGCCATCCCCCTCTTCCTGCGGAGCGCTCCAGGGGTCGGCTTGGTCCGCGCGTCCGGCACCAGCGGCCGTACCCAGAGGACCTTGGTTGACCATGGTGGACGTAGCGGCTGCCGCTGCGGCCGAACCCGCGGGTCGGACGCAGGGACAGCCAGACGGCAGCGCGATAGGCAGTGCCGCGCAAGCGGATCGGGTCGAGAAACGTCTTCGCCAGGCACCGCGGATGACCGTGCACGCGGCGCCAGGACCGCAGAGGCGAGGTTGGGGATCAGGATCCCGCTCAGGATCGTTCCAAGATGCTCATTCTCGCGGGTCGGTGGGTTCGTACGTCACCATCCACTATCCTTGGCACCCCCTGAAGGGCCGGCAGGGCGAGGTCTGCCGTCGGATGCGCACGCCCGGCGGGGTGACGCTGGAGGTCCGGTTGCCTGGCATAGGGCTCAAGAGGCTGCCGGAGTGGATGACGGAGCCGGAGACCTGCGAAGGGATGGTGGTCAGCGGGCAGCCGGTCTGTGGAGTGGCCGCGCTGCAGGCGGCGCGGGCCCAGTTGGATGCGTGGGGCCGGCGGGCCGGGACCGCTGGCGCGGCGGAAGAGCAGCAGTGAGTTCGGAGCGAGCGGGCACGCCGGGATGCGGGCATATCCATATGGCGCACTTGTATGGCGCCAGATGGATATGCCCGTACGTCTGTGTGGCCGGCAGTTGCCGGCAGCGCTGAAGCATGAGTGAGGAAGGGGCTGAGGGAGAGGGGATGACGGGGCAGGGCGGGAAAATTTCGTTGCAAAAGGGGCTGGACGGCGACAAAACG
>JAJZWQ010000089.1 GCA_021846605.1 Bacillota bacterium
ACTTCCGCTGCCAGCAATGCGGCTTCTCCCTCCACGCGGACCTGAATGCGGCCAGGAACATCGGAGCCAACCACCTGGCCAGCCTCGCTATACGTGGGGCTGGCGGGCCGCTGTCAGGCGGCCTATCGCAGCACGATCCGGTAGCCGCCAGCCCCCGGCTTTAGCCGTGGGGTCCTGACGTCGGCATCCGTCCCGACCTTGAGGCGGAGCCGCCGCTCCAACCGCGGACCTCGCGCAGCCAGCGGATCACCAGATCCGGGGTGACAGGCGCCGCGTCGCGCGGAGCGAACAGCAGCCGCTGGTGCAGCGCCCCCAACTCGGCGAACGCCGGCCAGCGCACATCCAGGTCCGCCGCGCCGCGGACCTGCAGCGCGGTCCACCCCGGACGGATGGGGACCCCCGTCCTGTCGGCGACGGCGGCCAGCGCCGCGCGATAGACGAGGCGGAGCGCCCCGCGCGCATCGCCGGCGGCCAGGCGCGCCTCCGCCTGGGCCGTGGCGGCATCCACGGGCGGGCGCAGCCGCGCCCCCCGACCAGGAGCCGACGGCCGCGCGCGGCGTTCCAGACCCTCTCGCAACCAGAGCACCATGCGGACCACCACCGCCGCCGCCGCCAGGGCCCCCAGCGCGAGGAGCAGCGGCCGTCCGCCCGAGATGTGCACGGTGCGCCCCAGCCAGCGCAGCGCCGCCGCCCACCACGTGCCGACCGCGCCGAGAAAGTCCCGCCACACGCGCGCCACAGACGCGCCGGGCCCGACGCGCGCCGAGGCGAAGGCCGCCTGGCGCAGGATGGCGGCGTAGGAGGACCGCGCGGAGGCCAGGGACCACGCCGGCGGGGGTGGCGCGACAGGGGATTGCACGACCAGCGTCAGGGCGCGTTCCGTCATCCTGCGGAGGTCGGGCGATGCCAGGCCCGCGGCCAGACCGCTCGGGGACACGCGCAAGAAGGTTCCGTCGGGCCAGCGCACCAACTGCGCGCGCAGGGCCGAGCCTGGCGGCGGCAGCAGCACGTGCGAGGCGAACCGCCGGGCCGCGGCGGACCGATACTGGCTCCAGGAGACGCTGGCCGAGGACGCCGCGCTCACCCCGGGTCCCACCCCGACCCAGGGTCCGACGAGGCCGGCGGCCAACAGGAGCGCCAGCAAACCCGTGCGGGAGCGGGCGGGGACCCGGGGGCGCCCCCTCCGGGTGAGCGTCACTGCGCCACCCCTTCCATGCCGGCCACCAGGTCCGTCCCCTCCTTGCGGGCCCGAAGGTCTGTGTACAAGACGGCCAGCAGACACGGGACCCAGGGCGTGGTCGCGGACGCCACCAGCACTCCCCACAGAGTCGCCAGGTGGGTGTCATGCACCAGGAAGGGGAGGCGGACCACCAGATCCAGCAGGAAGAAGATCAGGCTGAACACGACCGAACCGAAGAATCCCGCGCCGAACACGTGCCAGAACAGCCCCCGCACCAGGGCGCGACTGCGCCCCAAAGCCGCCATGGCCCGGCGGTCCTCGACGATGACCACGATCGGCACCAGCGACCACCAGGTGAGCAGCACGATCCCGGGGATCAGGAACAGCATGAACCCCAACCCGGCCAGGACAGACAGGACGACCGTGGCCACCAGGAACGGCCAGATGCGGCGCAGCGCACTCCAGTCGAGCGATCCGGGGGTCCAGCCCGGCGATGTCGCCGCGGCGCCAGCCGTCCCGAACAGGAGCGGTCCGACGACCACTCCTGTCACGGCGGACACCACATAGACCACGGAGAGCAGCACGGCGGGCCGCGCGGTACCCTGGAGCAGTTCCACCACCCAGATCACCAACGCCTGGACCAGCGCCACGCCGAAGAGCGGAAGGAAATTCTGCAGATAGAGCCGTAGCGCCCCATCCAACACCCCACCCACGGTCCGCGGCCGCCACTGCGCCTGAACCCCTTCCACCAGCGTCCCTCCTCCGGCCACCGAACGGCTGGCTTCGACAGGCACCGCCCAGTCCCTGGCAACCCGTATCCCCCACGCTCCGCGCCGATGCCTCCGGTGGCGCGCGCGCTCCGCGCAGACGTCCGCCGGATCCGTCCGGTCGCTGGCGGCCATCGCTGGCGGGCGGGCCCAGCAGATCCGCCCCCTGCGGGCAAGCGGATCCATGTACAGCATCACCCGACGCAGGCGTTCCGCGGCAGGATGGAGGCGCCGATCACATGTCCCAGGAAATCCGTCACCCGCGGGGTGGGCGGCAGCCACAGGGTTTCGACGCGCACGCCCCCGTCGGCGGCGGCGAATGCCCCCCCAGCAGGCCACGGCGTCCCGGACCCGGCGCCACGCAGTCAGCAGGACGACCCCGGGACGGTCAGGACCCCAGATGGGGGGGCTTCGACGGGAGGCGTCCGGACCCTGACCCGGCCGTCCCGTTCACTGATACATGATCAAGAGCGGCGAGGGCTGGAGGGCCAGCACCTGGGCCGGCGTCATCAGGGGCGTGTCGAATTTGTAGAAGAGCTTGAACCCACCGTAGCGCGCGGGCTGGATGGGGTGGTCCTGGACAAAGGCGATGTAGTTCCCGATCTTGCGGCTCTCACTGCCATCCCCGTCCTGGTCCACCACGAACTGGATGCCGGGCACCGGGTGGATGTCCTGCCAGTTGGTGATCATGCTGGGCAGCCACTGGTGGACGACGAAGATCTTGGGTGGCAGGTGGTACTGCCGCACCTGACCAGCCACATAGTTGATCGCCCAGTTGATCTGGCTGGCCGACATCGACCCGACCTCCACGCCCGGGGTCTGCCCCGGGCCCATGGCGAACTCGGGGTCCAGGGCGATCTCCACGTCCGGTTGGTCCAGGAACGGCGCGAAGTACGGCAGCTGTTCCTGGACGGTGCTGCGCCCCAGTTGGATGTCCAGCATCAGCAGCAGCCCGTGGTCGCGCGCGATGGCCAGTTCCTGCTCGATCAGGCTGTACGACATCCGTTGCACCCAGAGGTTGTTGGAGCCGGGGCTCCCCTGCGCCACAGCGGCCACCAGGTCCAGGGCCAGTTGGATCGGCACCTTGGGGGCGAGCCGCTGATAGACCGCGGCCTGGGCGCGCAGCTTGGCGATCATCTCCGGCGCCGGGTACTGCCCGAGGATTCCCATCACTGGGGCACTCGGGTTGCCGTAGTACGCCACGATGCGGTGTCCGGGCAGCCAGCCCCCGGCGGGCGTGGTCACCGGCGGGGCCGTGCCGGGTGGCAACACCACCTTGGCGGGATTGCCCGGGATGGGGTATGCGGCGGTCAGGCGGGCCAGGGCCGTCAGGCTGAGCGATGGGTGGGGGGCAGGGAACACCCAGGCATACCAGGGGGTTCGCGGCGCAGGGTCCGCCGGCGGCGACGACGCGGAACCGGAGGCGGATGCGCTGGCCGTGACCGACGCGGTCTGACCGGCGGGACGCGCGGCGGTGGGAGCAGACGTTCGCGCACAGGCCGTCAGCAGGCAGGCGGCCGCCACCGCTCCGAAGACATACCGTGACGTGGAAAGTCCCTCCAGACGAGCGTGCGGCCACCGCGAGCCAACGGCGTTCCGCGTACCCCCCGGTCATGCCCGGTTGGTTCACGGAAATGGACGTTCGAACACGGTGGAAGGTTCCGCACGCCGGAGGCATTCCCTCCAGGTCCCGCCGAAGGCCGGGCCGCGCGCGGCAGGTCCCCCGGCGGGCGGGACGAACGCCGCCTGTCGAACGGGGGGATGGGCAGTGGGCGACTCGGAGGTGCGGATCGGGATCATCGGGTCCGGGGGCATCGCGGGCGCGCATGCCGCCGGATACAGGCCGCTCAAAGGTGTCCGCGTGGTCGCCGTCGCGGACGTGGTGCCCGGACGGGCGAAGGCCTTCATCGAGGGCCAAGGGTTAGAGGGGGCCGAGGCCTTCAGCGACCACCGCGAGATGCTCACGCGCGACCTGGACGCGGTCAGCGTCTGCACGTTCAATGCGGCCCATTACCAGCCCACGATGGACGCCCTGGCCGCGGGCAAGCACGTCCTGCTGGAAAAGCCCATGGCGACCACCCTGGCCGACGGCCTGGCCATGGTGCGCCAGGCGCGGGCCAGCGGCCGCATGCTCTCCATCGGCTTTCAGAGCCGCTACCAGCCCAACGCGATCGCCGCGCACGCCCTGGCCGCCTCCGGCGCGCTGGGCCACATCTACTACGCGGAAACCGGCGGCGGGCGGCGGCGCGGGATCCCGGGCGGCACCTTCGTGCGCCGGGACACCGCCGTCGGCGGAGCCGTCCTGGACATCGGCTGCTACTCCCTGGACACCGCCCTGTGGGTGATGGGCAATCCCCGCCCGCTCACGGTGTCGGCCACCACGTCCAACCACTTCGGCAGTTCCCCGGAGCGTGCGCGCCTAACCTCCTGGGACCGCCGGATGGACCCCGCCAAGTTCGATGTGGAGGACTTCGGCGTGGCCATGGTCCGCATGGAGGGCGATCGGGTCCTGGTCTTCAAGATCTCGTGGGCCATGCACGCCGACACGCTGGGCCAGACCTTCTTCCTGGGCACCGAGGGCGGCCTGAACCTGGACGAGTTGCGCCTGTACCACGACGTCGCCGATCAGCCGGCGAACACCCAGATCACCGCCCATGGCGGTGGTTGGAAGGACAACTTCCACAAGAAGATCGAGGCCTTCGTCCAGGCCGTGCGCGACGGGGGGCCGGCGCCCATCCCCGGAGAGGAGATGCTCAACGCCACCGCCATCATCGAGGGTATCTACCGGTCGGCGGCCGAGCACGCCGAAGTGCGGCTGGACGTGCCCGCCCTCTGAGCTACCCGGCCGGGTAGAGGTCCACGGGGCGGGCCGTGGCCCACGCGGCGGCCTCCGACCGCCAGCGCTCCAGGAGGGCCCCGATGGCCGCGTCGGCGTCAATGGCCCGGCGGAGGTCGCCGCTCCCGGTCAGCCGGTCCACCCAGTGCACCCCGCCGTTGGCCACCCAGGCGAAGGCGGGGTGCGCGCGCACCGCGACCAGCAGCGCCACGCCAGCCGCCAGGCCCGCGTCGGCCGCGCGGGCCACCCCGGGATCCAGATCGAGGAAGACCCCCTGGCAGACGGCGCCGGCGTGTTTGGACTCGGTGGGCAGGAACCAGACGGGGCGGGCGCGCACGCCTCGCGGCAGCCTGTCCCGCACCTCCGCGGCCAGGCGCGGCCCGTCCAGCCACGGGGCGCCCACCTGGCGGAAGGCGTACGGGGTGCCGCGTCCCTCAGACAGGTTGGTCCCCTCGAACAGGCACGTGCCCGGATACAACTCGGCCATCTCCGGGCCGGTGCTGTTGGGCGAGGGAGGCACCCACGGACGCCTCCAGGCGCGGAAGGGGGTCCGCCGCCAGCCCGCCACCGGCAGCACCTGCACCGCGCCATCCGCCAGACCCTCCTCCCGGGCGGCCACCAACGCCAACTCCCCGATGGTCAGGCCATGGCGGACGGGCACCGGGAAACAGCCGACCAGGGACCGCAGTTCGCGGGCCACGCCCACCGGTCCCGCGACGGCCCCCCCCAGGGGATTGGGCCGGTCCAGCACCCACACGGGCACCCCGGCGGCGGCGGCCCGCAGCACCAACCCGCGCAGCGTGCCGGGGTAGGTGTAGTAGCGGCAACCGGCGTCCTGGAGGTCGGCCAGCACGGCATCCAGCCCAGCCAGCGGATCGACGCTCCCGGCCGGGGCGCCATACAGGCTGAAAACGGGCAGCCCCGTGCCCGCATCGGTGGCGTGGGCCACGGCGGCACCCGCCGGGGCCTCGCCCCGCAGGCCGTGCTCGGGGCCCAAGAGCCGCACCAGCGATAGGCCGGACAGGCCCGCGATCCGATCCACGCCGCTGCGGCCGGCGCGGTCGGTCCCGGCGGCATGGGTCAAAAGCCCGACCCTGGCCCCGCGCAATTCGGCGGGAACGGCGCGCAAGAGCCGGTCAAGTCCCGTCTCCACTTGCGGACCCCTCCGTCTCCTCCGCGGTGCCGTTCCGACGGACCGCGGCATACAGCCGGGCGGCCGCGGCCGCCTCCAGGCCCAGGCCCGCGGCCCCCACCACAGGCGGTATGGCCAGCGGCGCGCACCCCGCGGCCACCGCCACCGGCAGGGCACCGGCCAGGGCGGCCCGCAGCGGCCCAGCGGTCCAGAGGCCGCCGGCCAGCGCCGTCGGCGCGGAGGGCGGCACCCCGG
Organism: Bacillota bacterium; assembly: GCA_021846605.1. The sequence continues at coordinate 6,171 of JAJZWQ010000089.1, forward strand.
CGGCCTGGCGGGCACCCAAAAGGATCCCCGCCAGCGCGACGCCGGCCTCGGCCACCAGTCCCGCCGCCGCCGCGTCGCCCCCGTCGGCGCGCTCCAACACCAGCGGCGCCAGCGCCGCCATCCGCACACCATCCGCCCAGAGCGCCGGCGCGGCCTGCACCAGAGCGTCGCAGTCGGCCAGGCCCAGGACGCCCAGCGCCGCACGGGCCAGGCCGTCGGCGTGCGGCGCCCGGCCGTCGCGCGCCCGCACCGCCACCTCAAGGACGCGGCGACCAAACCAGAAGCCGCCGCCCTCGTCCCCCAGGTAGGGTCCCCAGCCCCCCGCACGCGCCACGCGCCCCGTGGGGCCCCGGGCCAACGCCATGCTGCCGGTGCCGGCCAGCAGGACTGCGGCCGGCTGCGCCGTCCCCTCCCCGGCGGCGGCCAGGGCGATCTCGGCGTCGGTCAACACCCGCAGGTCAACGATCGACAGGCGCGCGTCCTCCAGCGCCCGGCGGCAGGCGGTCTCCACCCGCTGGAGCGCCTGGGGACGTCCGGCCCCCGCCACCCCGGCGACCAGGCGCACCGCGCTCCCCGGCGGGAGTGCCGCGCGGCCCGCGACAGCCGTCAGCAGCGCGCCCACGCGCGCAACCAGGGCGTCGGGGGGCAGACGCCCCGTGACGGGATCCTCGCCCCGCGTCCAGGCCAACGGTCGGCCGTCCGCCCGCACCAGGAGGGCGCGCCCCCCGCTACCGCCGCCATCGATCCCCAGCACGAGGGAGGCGGGATCCATCATCGGCCCGGGTCCCCATCCAGGGCGCGCCGCAGGCTCCCGCCCGCCGCGCGCAGCAGGGCGCGGGCGGCCGCAAGGTCGCAGGCGCGGACCGCCATCACCACGGCCGGCTTCACCCGCCAGTCCGTGCGCGCCAGCACGTCCCCTGCCGCCGCCGCGTCCACCCCGGCCAGGGCGGCCACCATCTCCACGGCGCGCCGGCGCAGCTTGGTGTTGCTGGGCACGAAGTCCACCATGCGGTTGCCGTGCACATGCCCCACCTGCACCATCAGCGCGGTGGTCAAAAGGTCCAGCGCCATCTTCTGCGCGCTGCCGGCCAGCATGCGGGTGGAGCCGGCGACCGGCTCGGGCCCCGTGCGCAGCACCAGCGCGTGCTCGGCCTCGACCGCCAGGGGCGAGCCGGGGTTGGCCGTGATGGCCACGCCCAGGGCCCCTCTCGCCCGCGCGGCAGCCAGCGCGGCCCGCACGAACGGCGCCGTGCCGCTGGCCGAGATGGCCACCAGCGTATCCAGCGGGCCGGCCCCCGCCGCGAGGGCCGCCGCCTCCCCCGCGCCGGCGTCGTCCTCGGCGCCCTCCACCGCCCGGGCCAGCGCCCCCAGCCCGCCCGCCACCAGGGGAACCACGCGCCCCTCCTCCAGGCCGAAGGTGGGCGGGCACTCGGCGGCCTGCACCGCGGCCATGCGCCCGCTGGTCCCCGCCCCGGCCAACAGCAGCCGCCCCCCGCACAGCCAACGGGGACGGACCTCCTCGATGACGGCGGCCAGGGCGGGCAGCGCCCCGCGCACGGCCTGGCCCACGACATCGTAGGCCGTGCACAGGCGGTCGACCAGTTCGGGCGCGCTGAGCAAGTCGAGGTCGACGGTGGCCGCCGCCGGACGTTCCGTCTCCAGGGAAGCCGCGTCCACGGGTCCCACCCCCCCCGCCGCGCGGTCCGCGCGCGGCGCCGCATGCTATTCGCTGACCGGAGGGGCATGGGCGCCGCGTCGGCGCAGCCGGGCCATCCCGCGCCGCGCCAGGGGCAGCGCGCGCTCGGCCAGCCAATAGGCCGCCGGGCGCAGCGGCCGGTCCCACTCTCCGACCAGTTCGACGAGTTCGGCGCCAAACCCGCGCTTGAAGCGGTACAGGCCGTAGAGGTGGTTCTCCGGATCCAGGTCGCCGGACACCCCGCGGAAGTCGTAGAGGCGGCAGCCGTCGTCCAGCCCGCGGCAGACGGCGTCCCACTGGACCGCGTACGCCGGCATCAGGTCGCGATGCTGCGAGGAACTGGCGCCGTACAGGTACCAGGCCATTCCGCCGACCCGGAAGACGATGGCGCCGGCCAGCAGTTCACCGTCGGCCTCGGCGAGCAGCAGCCACCCCAGCCCGGCCGCCAGGCAGTGCCGCCACATGCCCGCGAAGTAGCCGGGGCCGCGCACCAAAAAGCCGTCGCGGCGCGCCGTCTCCTGCAGCAGCGCGTAGAAGGCGGGAAGGTCGTCGGCGCCCCCGGCCCGCACGCGCACGCCCCGGCGCTCGGCCACGCGGATGTTGTACCGGGTCTTGGGGTGCATCCCGGCCAGCAGCGCCTCCCGGTCCCGGCCGGCAAGGGGCAGTTGCATGTGGAAGCGGGGCTGGACCCCCTCGAAGTTCAGGCCGGCCGAACGCGGGCGCCACCCGTGGCGGGCCAGGGCCCCGGCGCACCCCGCCTCGGCCAGCGGCACGCCCGGGTCGAGTTTGACCAGGACCGCGTGGCGCGCACGCCCCAATCGCGCCACGGCCTCCAGGGTCGCGTCCACCGCGCGGGCGTCCGCCCAGTCGACGATGGGGCCCCGCGGGACATACAGCAACGGCCCCAGTCCGGGCAGTTGGCGCTCCAATACGGAGGCGGCGCCCACCGGCGCGCCGCCGGGTCCGGCCACGAGCAGGCGGTGGGGCACCCAGCCCGTTTCGCGTTTGAGCTCGCCCCACTCCCAGGTCTGGAGGAAGTCGGGGCGGTGCGCCGCGGCGACGAACGTGGAGAAGGGGGCACGCTCCGCGTCAGCCACGCTGACCCGGTCCCCTGCGGCCGCCCGCCCGGCCGGACGCCTGATCCTGGTCCCGCCTCGGCCTGATCACCCCAGGTCGCCCACCTTCCTGCGCGCCCCGCGGCACATCGTGCCCGCCGCGGCGGGCACACTACCGCCGGGGGGGATCGACATGGCCGACACGAAGGGATGCACGATCGCACCGCAACCGAACGGCCCCCTGCTGGTCCGGGGCGGCTTCGCCCTCGTGGACCCCGAGGGCGCGCGGCACGACCACGCCGAGCCAGTCGCCCTGTGCCGCTGCGGCGGGTCTCAGAACAAGCCCTTCTGCGATGGTACCCACAAGCGCATCAGCTTCCAGGCGGCGGGGGTGCCCAAGGACTAGTGGGGTGGGGGAGAACCCCCACCCCACACCGATCGCGATCACCGCTTGAAGGCGTCTTCGAAGCTCCCGCCGGAAGGCGGGCTGAAGTCGATCCCCTTGACGAACGCCGCGGCCTCCGGACCGCCGACCTCGCGGTCCATGGTGTTGTCCTCCCACTCGATCGACAGCGGCCCGCTGTATCCGGCGGTGTTCAGCGCCCGGATGATGGGCGTGAACTTCACGTCGCCCCGTCCCGGCGAGCGGAAGTCCCAGGCCCGGCGCGGATCGCCGAACTGCAGGTGCGAGGACAGGATGCTGCTCCTGCCGTTGAGGTTCACCGAGACGTCCTTCATGTGCACGTGGAAGATGCGGTCCGGGAAGGCATAGATCAACTCTGCCGGGTCCATGCCCTGCCAGAGCAGGTGGCTGGGGTCGAAGTTGATGCCGAACGCGGGGTGGTTGCCGACGGCCTCCAGCGCCATGCCGAAGGTGTAGAGGTCGAACGCCACCTCGGTGGGGTGGACCTCGAGCCCGAAGCGCACCCCGTTGCTCTGGAACTCGTCGAGGATCGGCACCCAGATCTCCGCGAAGCGCTTGTATCCGTCGCGGATCATGTCCTCGGTGGCCGGCGGGAAGGGGTAGATCATGTGCCACAGCGGCGATCCGGTGAAGCCGTTGACCACGCGCACACCCAGGTTCCTGGCCGCCCGCGCCGCCAGCTTCATGTCCGCGATGGCGAACGCCCGCTTCTTCTCCGGGTCGCCCTGGCACTCCGCGGGCGCCCAGTCGTCGCTGCGCCGGTCGGTGTTGGGGTCGCAGGTCAGCTGGCCCACCAGGTGGTTGCTGATCGCCCACAGACCCAATCCGTGCTCGGCCAGCAGGGCCTTCTGCCGCTCACAGTAGGCCGGATCCTCCGCGGCCTTGACCGTGCTCATGTGGTCGCCCCAGCAGGCCAGTTCCAGCCCGTCGTACCCGAACCGCTTCGCCTTCGGGGCCAGTTCCGCCAGCGGCAGGTCCGCCCACTGCCCGGTGAACAGGGTCACAGGACGCGCCATCAACTCATCCCCCCAGGCACCACCATGGTCGTGCCCCGACGCTTTCCACAAGCGCCGTGTCTGTCCCTTCAGGCGTTGGGCGGCACCGGGGCGGCACCCAGGGCTGCGGCGGTCGGCGGACAAAGCGTGGCGGGAGTCGGCATCGACTTGGGCCACATGTGGGGCCCACCCGCTGGCCGACCCATAGAGAAAACGTCCCCCACGGTCGTGGTGAGGGGCGCCCGCGTCAGCGAACGGCGTTCCAGCCCGCGCGCGGGCGTTCGAAGTACGGGAAGTGCGGGCGAATGGGGCGCATCATGCCCTGGGTGAGGAGCACGGGTATGTTCCGCGCGACGACGGCCCAAGAGCACCCGGTCACCCGACGGATTCCGGCGTGTTTCAGGGCGGTGCCACGACCACTCCCGTACCCGAGGCTGCACCGTACAGGGGCTGCGGGCGACCCAGGAAAGCACGCGAAGCGGAAAGACCGCTGCATACGGTCGATGAGATCCGGCAGGGGCTGGATGATGCGGTGTGGCAGCGGATCCCCTATCGCCAGGGCGTCGGCGGGGAGGTCCTGAAGCGCAAGTTTGTCGCGTTACGGGTCCATCCCGCCACAAAGGAGCGCTTAGCCGACGAGTCCTGGCTCCTGTTGGAGCGGCCGCTGGACTCCGGCAGCGACGATCTCAAGCAATACGTGATCAGCGGACCGAGCACCACCACCCTGGCGACCGGCGCGGATCGCGCATGTCCGTGCCCGGATTGAGCGGAACAACTATGAGAACGCCAAGGACGCCATGGGACTGGCCGATTACCAGGGCAGGTCTTGGCCGGGGCTCCATCGGCACTTGGCCATGGCCTGGCTGGCTCTGACCTGGATGGGGCGGCTGCGACACCCGATCAATCCGCCCGACACAGATCCCACCCCAAGCTCTCCCTGTGGTCCCCCGACAGCACCGGAGGTCAAGGAGAAGACGGCACCGCCCGTGGCTAACGGTTTCGGTGCACCGCCTGCGCGGAGAGCCGGGGACCCGCCGTGGGCCCCCGGGCTCTGTCACAGGTGGTGGATTAGACACGTCGGCGGGGCCGGCGCAGCAGCAGGCCCGCCCCTGCGGCAGCCACCAGGCCACCCAGCCAAGGCAGGGGTCCGCCACCGGTCTTGGGCAGCGAAGAGCTGGAACCTCCGCTGCTGGAGGAACCGCTGCTGGTGCTGGCGGAACCTGCGCCCGTCGCAGCACCTGTGGAATCAGCCACCAACTGCACCGAGCCCCCCACAACGCACGTGACATCGGTGAAATAGATGTTGAGATTGCCCGTCTGGCTGTTGTAGCGGACCTCAACCTCGGGGGGCCCAGGCCAGGGCTTGGCCCCAATGGTTTCCGTGAGGGTGATCACCTGCGGCGTCGAGGAGAGCGCCACCGGCGCCGAAAAGTGGTCCCCGCCGTTGTTCCCCGTCCAGACGTCCTCCACGATCGTGCCCGTACCCATGACTTTCATGCCGCAACTGATGGTCTGTCCCGTGGACAGGTTGTTGAAGTCGTATGAGTACCAGGCGGACCCCGGACCGGGCTGGTGGCTCTGCACGTCGTTGGAAACCCAGTGCAACCACCACACGCCGTTGACTTGGACCCCGGTCAGGGTGCCCCAGCCGCTGGGTGCGGACCAGCCGGTCGTGCTGCCCGCGACGCCGCTGGGGTTGGCCACCAGGTTGGTGGCCGCCAGGGCGGCGGGCGCGGGGAGCAGGGCCATGGCGCCCAGCATGGCAAGGCCAGCACCCGCCAGAGCGGACGCCCGCGCGCTCCGTTGCCAAACGTTCACAAGCCATCCTCCTCGTGTGGTTCCAAGACCTGTAGGGGCTCCCGGTCGAGCGCGGCATCGCGTACATCCGGCGGATCACGCCTTCCTGCTCACCATCCCCCTCCCCAACATGGATGAGATAAGGCCCACACCACGCTTCTTTAGAGTTCGTTCTCCAGACATTCCTGCCCACCTGCAGGCGCAGGCAGGAGTGCGTCGTTCTGGCCGGGGTGATGAGGATGTGGGGGCCCAACGGGGGGGGGCAACTGGGGACGTGAGCGGGGCTCAGATGACCCACATCTGGTTACCAAGGCTCAGATGGGCAGCGTATTGGCTTCGGCTGGCAGAGGGACCGTACGGACCCAGAGGTGTGCTCGGGGGCCTCGTGGGGCGATCACCGGTTTGGGAGTGTGAGGAGGCTGGACATGCCGTTGCCTATCCGCCCGTCTCCCCATGACAGCGAGGACCTCATTGGGTTTTTCCATCGCTCGGTCAGATCGAACGGACTGCTGCCCTTTACCGTGTCGCAGCAGTTCGCGGCCACCGCTGGCGGAAACCAAGCCTTGGCGGCCGGATTGCTCGACTGTGCCCTTCTTGCTGGAGGGCACGACCGCCTTCGAGGGCTGATCCCTTCCCTTCACGACCCCGATGCCTTGACGTTCGCCCCCGCAGCCACCCGCATGGGGGTGGCGCTGGAACGCGTACCTCGCCAGCATGCACTGCATGAACCAGGAGAGTATGTGTGTCCTATTGGCACGAGAACACCTATACGCGGGTCGTGTGGCAAGTCACCAAAGGGTGCCCTCGACATCACGTGCTCTTGCTCGGCCACTGCACGCAGTGTGGCCAGCCATTAGCCCTCTATGATGGACCCCGGAAACTGGACAGGTGAGCCGGGGGTCGCTAAGCAATCCATCAGACATGAGGAAGCGGTATTCGGCCGAGTTCAAGGCCCGGGTCGTTGTGGAGTTGCTGCGGGAGGAGCGGC
>JAJZWQ010000090.1 GCA_021846605.1 Bacillota bacterium
CACGGCCGCACTTCTGACTGGTGTAGCGGGGGGCTACCGTGGCCACGGCCCCACCCACCAACGCCGCCTTGTGGCGCGAGAAGGACCACGCGTGCCGGCGCCGACGCTGCCGTTTGCGCCCCTTCAGACGTGTGCGGATGTCGGTCAGGTCCTCGCCGACCAGTGTTCGGCCGGGATCCACGGACTGGACCAGGCGCTTGGACAGCACGTGGTCGCAGTCCCGGCGGAAACGTTCCTGGCGGCCGGACACCTTGGGCCGGTGCCGATTGGCCGACCGTGGGCCTTTCGCCTGAAGAGCACGGCGCAAGCGGAACGAACGGGCCTCGACTTCCCGCCAAGGGCGCTGGCCGAGGAATGGGGCCTGGGCAGTTACGGCGGGGCACACAACGCCAAGCCCAACACCGACCACCGCTCCTGTGGGGCGCACTTGCGGCTCCGGGGCTTGCAGCCCAAGCCGACCCCCGCGGTCCACGCAGAGGTCGGACGAACGAACAGGGAGATTGACGCGCCCGGCATGGCAGAGTGGGATGCCCAGCGATACCCGCTGTCGATCAGCAACGCTCGACCGGAGGGCATAGCCTTCGGCAAGCTGGACCTTGGCCGAGCGGGCGTCGTAGCGGCTGGCGGTGCGACGCGCATGCGGGCAGGACGCCTTCCGGCCCTTGCGCCAGCGGGTACGGCAGGACGCGACGGCTTCAGTGGCTCTTACACGGGCGGAGCAGACCAGTTGCGCCGGCGGCGCTGCTCCCGCACGTTCATCTGTGCAGGTCTCGTGGTGTTCCACACCGTTGAGGCGCGGCATCTCCCAACCCACAGAGCAGACGCGGTTGAACGCAGCGGTGTACTGCGCGCTGGTCTCACGCCGGATCGCCACGCCCGCCGCCGGCGCCTTCACGCGCAGCCCTGTTCCCACAGGGGGGGGAACGCGCGGCCCCGCCCACGGCTAAAGCCGGGGGTATCAGACGCCCGCGCGGAGACTTGATGGAGGCCGGCGGCGCGTTCCCGCCCACCGCGGCGCGCCTCCGTGCCGCGCGGGAGGCGCGGGGACTCACCGTCGAGCAGGCGGCGGAGGCGGTGGGCGTGGACTCCAGTGTCTGGGCGGCGTGGGAGGCGGGTGGCGCGGCCCAGGTCGACTCCGCGACCCACCTGGCGGCCCTGGGCCGCGTGCTGCGCGTGGAGGTGGCCTGGCTGCTCGGGGTGGGCGGCCGGGCCGGGCAGCCGGACGCGCGGCGAACGGGGTGGACGACGACGGGCGTCGTGGGCGTCGTGGCCACCGCCGCCCTGCGGCTGCGGGAGGATGCGCCGATGGGCCCAGGCCCGGCGGTTCGCCTGGGACCGGTACGCCTGCGGTGCGACGTCGTCGAGATCGCCTGGCGGCTCCGTCCCGGGGATGATCCCGCTCAGGTGCGGGATGTGTGGGTGGAGCCGGTGGACGGCGGACGAGGCGTGGGGGTCGAGGTCCAGATCCAGGAGACACCCGACCCGCCGCCGGTGGCGCCGCACACCCCGCCCGCGCCCGCGGGCCTCTTCCGCCTGCCCGTGCCCACCTTCGGCCCACCCTGGACGGTGCGCGGCTCGGGACCCGGCGGCCCATGGCGACGGAACCCGCGGGTGGACGGCACGATCCTGGAGGACTACCGGCGTGGGGTTCCCGCGCGGGAAGCGCGCGCGGTGGCGGACCAGGCGGGTGTGCGCATCCGTCTGGTCCGCGTGGCCTGCCTGCCCGACCGCCTCGCCGTCTTCACCGCACTGGACGCGGAGCCGGCCGCGGCCGACATCCACGCCGGCCGTGCTCGGCTCCTGCGGCGCGGGGCCCGCCCGGACACGCAGCGCGCGATCCCCACCGGGTCCACCCGTCTGCCCCCGGTGCGGGCGGATGTGGCCTACTTCTCCCCGGTCGCTCCCGGTGCGGATGTCGAGGTCGAGTTTCCGACCGTCGAGTGGTCGGCGCACCTGACCTGCCACGCGCGCCTGCCGCTGCCCGCGGTGGCCCCGGCGGAGATCGCGCCCGAGGGCGGCCTGCCGGACGGATACGGTGTCACGGCGGTGTATTGGAACCGCGGGCTGCTGTTGGACCTGCGGGGGCCCCAGGACAGCGGCGTGATCTGGCCCTCCCTGGAGACCGAGGACGAACGGACGGTGCCGCTGCTGGAGGCCCGGGGGGGAGACGGCCGCACGGTCGCGGTGACCGGGACCTTGCCCGCAGGGGCGCAGTCCATCCGGCTGCGGGCCCTGGGCGTGCCACGGCATGTGCGCGGCCCGTGGATCCTCCCGTTCCGGGTGCCGGAGGAGCGTGCGCGCGAATCCTGACCCCGCCGCCGCGCCGTGACCAGCCCCAGGCGGGGGCTTGACGGGCTCCCCCCCGCGCTGGTACGTTTCCGGCGTACGGGCCGGCGCGGCCGGCGGGCACGGAATGGCAGTCGGGTATGGCGCTGTCGCCGTCCACCCTATGGGGTGCGACGGCTTTTAACTTTTCGGGGGTGACGCTGTGCCGGGCTTTGTGCTGCATCTGGTGACCGACCGCCTGGAGAGCCGCCTCCCCCTGGAGGCGGCGCTGCGGCAGGCCGCGGCGGGCGGCGTCGACGCCATCCAGGTGCGCGAGAAGGGCCGTCCCGCCCAGGACGTCCTGGCGGCCACCGAAGCCGCCCTGGCCGCGGGGGCCCGCCAGGTCCTGGTCAACGACCGGGCGGACGTCGCCCTGGCCAGCGGCGCCACGGGCGTGCACCTACCGGCGCGGGGCATCCCCATCGCCGCCGCGCGACGCCTGCTGCCGCGCGCGGACGGCTGGCTGGTGGGGGCGTCGGTGCACAGCGTGGCCGAGGCGCAGGCCGCGGCGGCCGCCGGTGCCGATTACGTCACGTTCGGGCACGTCTTCCAGAGCGACAGCAAGCCGGGGTTGCCGCCGCAGGGCGCGGGCGCGCTGCGGCGCGTGGTCGAGGCGGTACCGGTGCCGGTGCTGGCGATCGGGGGCATCGAGCCGGGCAACGTCGCGGCCATCCTGGAGACGGGGTGCGCCGGCGTGGCGGTGATCCGGTCCGTGCTGGCGGCGGAGGACCCCCGGCGCGCCGCGGCAGCGCTCTCGGCAGCCATGGCGGCCGCCCGGGGCCGCCCGCGCCACGCGTTTCCCACGGGGAGGGGCCAGGGGGATGGATGAGGCGACGAACGGCATGGAGATCGTGCTGAACGGCGCGGGGGCCAGTGTGCCCGCCGGGGAGAGCATCGCCGGGCTTCTGCGGGCGCGCGGGGTCGAGCCCGCGCGCGTGGTCGTGGCGGTCAACCGCGAACTGGTGCCGCGCGAGCAATGGGAAGCGGTGCGCCTGCAGTCCGGAGACCGCGTGGAGGTGGTGCATGTGGTGGCAGGGGGAGCGGACGCGGATGACGCGCTGGAGATCGCCGGGGTGCGGCTGGACAGCCGCCTGATCTGCGGTACGGGCAAGTATCCGTCGGCGGCCGTGATGAACGCGGCGCTGGCCGCGGCGGGCACGTCCCTGGTCACGGTCGCCGTCCGGTACTTCGACATGGACATGGGCGGGCGGTCGCTGTTGACCGAACTCGACCCGGACAGGTACCGGCTGTTGCCCAACACCGCCGGCGCCTACACGGCCGAAGACGCCATCCACATGGCGGAGTTGGGCCGCGCCGCCACCGGGACGAACTGGATCAAGCTGGAGGTGATCGGCGACCGCGACACGCTCTGGCCCGACGTGCGCGCCACGGTAACGGCCACGGAGGAACTGGTGCGGCGCGGATTCGTCGTCCTGCCTTACACCTCCCCCGATCCCGTGGTCGCCCGCCAGTTGGAGGAGGCGGGGGCGGCGACCGTCATGCCCCTGGGGTCGCCCATCGGCAGCGGCCAGGGCGTGCTGGACGTGGCCAGCATCCAGCGCATTGTGCACAGCGTGCACGTGCCGGTCGTGGTCGACGCCGGCATCGGCTCGCCGGCGGACGCCGCCGCGGCGATGGAGGCCGGGGCCGCGGCCGTCCTGATCAACACCGCGATCGCCCGGGCGGCCGACCCGGTGACCATGGCCCTGGCCATGGCCCTGGCGGTCCGCTCCGGGCGCCTGGGACTGCGGGCCGGCCGCATCGCGCGCCGCGCGGAGGCCAGCCCGTCCACGGCGACGGCGGGGGTGCCGCACATTGAGTAAGGGAGCGGACGTCGTGGTGGTCGGCGGCGGGGCCGTGGGGTGCGCGATCGCCTATGCCCTGGCCCGCCGGCGGGCCAGGGTCGTGCTGTTCGAGCGCGGGCGGCTGGGCGGGGGGGCATCCTACGGGGCTGGCGGGATGCTGGCGCCCCAGGTGGAGGCCGACGGTCCCGGCCCGCTGCTCGATCTGGGGCTGCGCGCGCGGAACATGTTCCCGGAGCTTCAGGAGGTCCTTCCCTTCCCCTTCGACCTGGACCGCTCGGGGATCCTGCGGGTGGCCCGGGAAGCCCCCGCGGCCACCCGCCTGCTGGCCCGGGCCGCCTGGCAGCGGGCGGCGGGCCTGGAGGCGCGCCTGCTGGATCCGGCCGAGGTCCGGGCGCTCGTCCCGGCCGCGGCCCCGGTCGCCGTCGGCCTTTGGGTGCCCGACGGCCAACTCTCCCCGCTGCGCCTGACGCTGGCCCTGGCGGCGGGCGCCACGCGCCATGGCGCGGAACTGCGCGAGGGCGTGACCGTCCGCGCGTGGGCGGACGGCCGGGTGGACACCTCCGCCGGCCCCCTGGACTGCGAGACCGTGGTCCTGGCGGCGGGCGCCTGGAGCGGCGCCCTGGCCGGCGTGCCCATCGTGCCCCTCAAGGGCCAGCGCCTGCTGCTCCGCCAGGCGCGCGCCGCGCTCCCGCTGACCTTCTGGGGAGACGGCGCCTACCTGGTGCCCAAGCCGGGCGGGGGGGTGCTCGTGGGCGCCACCGAGGAGCCCGAAGCCGGGTTTGACCCGCGCGTCACCCTGGGGGCGACGACCACCCTCAGCCAGGCCGCGATCGCCCAGGTACCCGCGCTGGCCGCGGCGGAGTTGGTCGAGACGTGGGCCGGCTTCCGGCCGGCCACGCCCGACCACCTGCCGCTGCTGGGTCCGCTGCCGGGCCATCCCGGGGTCTGGGTCGCCTCGGGGCACCACCGCAACGGCATCCTGCTCTCGGCACTGACCGGCGAGCTGCTCGCGGCCGCCCTGCTGGAGGGGCAGCCCCTGCCCGCGGCCTGCGCGCCCGGCCGCTTCGGTTGACCGGGTGCGCCCCGCTGCGCTAAGGTACAGAGGTGACGATGGAGGCCCGGCGGACGCGTGGACCCCGAGCGAGCGGGGGAGGGTGCAAGCCCCGCGGTCGCGCACCGCCAACGGGAACGGCTCCGGAGCAGGCGACAAGCGGCCGTGCCGCGAAAACGCCCGTGTCTGCCGGCGTTAACGGCATCCGAGGCCCCCGCCCGGCGGGGGGGCGAATTTGGGTGGAATCGCGGGTATTGCCCGTCCCTGTGGGGACGGGCTTTTTTTGCGCCTACAGAATTTGCGCCCACAGAAATAGGGAGGTGGCGGCGATGGCGGTGGCCCTGGTGTTGCCGGACGGTTCGCGACGGGAGGTGGAGCCCGGGACGACGGCCGCCGATGTCGCGGCGGGGATCGGGCGGCGTCTGGCGGCGGCGGCCGCCGCCGCGCGGGTGGGGGAGCGGGTGGTCGACCTCCACCGGCCGCTGGACGAGGTGGCCGGCACCGGACCGACGCCGTTCGCCATCCTCACCCCCGCCGATCCACAGGGTCTGGAGGTGCTGCGGCACACCTGCGCCCACGTGCTGGCCCAGGCCGTCCGGCGCCTGTATCCGGGGACGCGCCTGGCCATCGGCCCGGTGATCGCCGACGGCTTTTACTATGACATGGACGTGCGGAACGCCGCCGGGGCACCCGTCCGCGTGACGGTCGAGGACTTCCCCGCCATCGAGGGGGAGATGGCGCGCGTCGTCGCCGAGGACTTCCCCGTTCAGCGCGAGCGCTGGGCGCGGGGGGAGGCCCGTGCCCATTTCGAGAAAGACGGGGAATCCTTCAAGGTCGAGATCATCGACGACCTCCCGGCGGAGGCGGAGATCACCGTGTATCGGCAGGGGGACTTCCATGACCTCTGCCGCGGCCCGCACCTGCCGTCGACCGGGCGCATCCCGGCCTTCAAGCTACTGTCTGTGGCCGGGGCGTACTGGCGGGGCGACGAGCGCCGGCCCATGCTGCAGCGGCTGTATGGCACGGCGTTTCCGTCCGCCAAGGAACTGGAGCACTACCTCTGGGTGCAGGAGGAGGCCAAAAAGCGCGACCACCGCCGCCTGGGTCCGGAACTGGGGCTGTTCCTGCTGCGGGACGAGGCCGCCGGCTTCCCGTTCTGGCTGCCCAAGGGCTACGCCATCTGGCGGGCGCTGGAGGACTGGTCGCGGCAACTGCAGGCGGTGGCGGGCTACCAGGAGGTCAGCACGCCGATCATCATGCGCTCCGAGCTCTGGGAGCGTTCTGGGCACTGGGGCCACTACCAGGAGAACATGTTCACCCTGGAGCGCGACGAGGAACGCTTCGCGGTCAAGCCGATGAACTGCCCGGCCCACTGCATTGTGTATGGCAGCCAGACCCGCAGCTACCGCGACCTGCCCCTGCGGCTGGCGGAATACGGGCAACTGGCGCGGTACGAGCGCTCGGGCACCCTCCACGGCCTGTTGCGGGTGCGTTCCCTGCACCAGGACGACGCGCACATCTTCGTGACGCCCGACCAGATCCTGGACGAGATCGGTTCGGTGCTGCGGCTGGTGGACATCGTCTACCGCACCCTGGGGATGGCCTACGAGATCCGCCTGGCCACACGCCCCGAGAGCTTCATCGGCGACCCGGAGGTCTGGGAACGCGCGGAGGCGGACCTGGCCGCGGCCGTGCGCGCCGCCGGCAAGGAGGCCCAGATCGCGCCCGGCGACGGGGCCTTCTACGGGCCCAAGCTGGAGTTCCACGTCACCGACGCCCTGGGACGGCGCTGGCAGTGTGCCACGGTGCAGCTGGACTTCAACTTCCCGGAGCGCTTCGACCTCTGGTACACAGGGGCCGACGGCGAGCGCCACCGGCCGGTGATGATCCACCGGGCGATCTTCGGCACCCTGGAGCGCTTCATCGGCGTCCTGCTCGAGCACTTCGCCGGGGCCTTCCCGGCCTGGCTGGCGCCGGTGCAGGCCACCGTGCTGCCCATCGCCGACCGCCACCTGCCGGCGGCCGCGGGCGTGCTGCAGACCCTGCAGGAGGCCGGGTTCCGCGCCGAGATGGACGGGCGGGCCGAGAAGATCGGCTACCGCATCCGCGCGGCCCAGGTGCAGAAGGTGCCGTACATGCTGATCATGGGGGATCGCGAGCAGGAGGCCGGCACGGTGGCGGTGCGGGAGCGGCACGGGGGAGACCGGGGGACCGTGCCGGTGGGGGAGTTCGTCTCCCGCCTGCGGAGCGAGGTCGTGGAGCGGCGGCTCGGCACCGAGGCCCCATAGCCCCATAGCCGGGGTGGAGCGGGCGGGCCGACTCGAACGGCCCCTCCGGTCTGGTGGACCGGTGCGCTCCCAGCGCCTCGCCCGCACACGTGAAGAAGGGGTATGCGGCCGCGGTCCGACCGATGCGCCGCGCCAGCCGTCGCGGAAACCGCGCGGGGAGAGTCCGCATGCACAGGGGCGGCCGTGCTGGGCAGGCGGGACCGTCTTCGCGCACTCCCGCGGGAAGCGGGCCCCGCCGCAACTCCGCGGAGCCCGCGCCGGCGGGCCTCCGGACGGGCCGCCGCCCGGTGTGTGGCGGTACGGCGCCAACGCCTGCCGTACCACCGGTGGCGGTCGCCCCGGTCGCCCGGCGGCGAACGCCGTTGGCCGCCCGCGCCCCGGGCGTTCGCGCGCTGCGGCAAGCGGCCTTGCGGTATGGTATACTTCGCCGGTTCGGGCGCGTTGCGCCCTCAACACGCACGTGGGAGGGATCGTCCGGCGTGGTGGCCGCCATGCGGCTGCGCCGGGCGGAGGATCTCCTGCGGAGGCCAACCGGGGAGGGATTCCGAGTTGTCTGTCGTGTCCATGAAGCAGTTGCTGGAGGCCGGCGTCCATTTCGGGCATCACACGCGCCGCTGGAACCCCAAGATGCGCCCCTACATTTTCACCGAGCGCAACGACATCTACATCATCGACCTGCAGAAGACCCTGCGCATGATCGAGGACGCGTACCGCTACACGCGTGACCTGATGGCCGACCACCCCAACGGCAAGATCCTGTTCGTCGGCACCAAGAAGCAGGCCCAGGACAGCATCGCCGAAGAGGCCGCGCGCTGCTCGATGCCCTACGTGAACCAGCGCTGGCTGGGCGGCATGCTCACCAACTTCTCCACGATCCGCATGCGCATCGACCGTTTGCAGGAGTTGGAGCAGATGGAGGAGACCGGCATCCTGGCCCGGTTGCCCAAGAAAGAGGTGGCGCTGCTCCAGGCGGAGCGGGCCAAGCTGGATAAGTATGTCGGCGGGATCCGCACCATGCGCGAGTTGCCCGTGGCGCTGTGGGTGGTCGACCCGCGCAAGGAGCACATCGCGGTGACCGAGGCCCGCAAGCTCCGGATCCCCATCATCGGCATCGTGGACACCAACTGCGACCCCGACGAGATCGACTGCCTGATCCCCGGCAACGACGACGCGATCCGGGCCGTGCGTCTCATCACAGCGCGCATCGCCGACGCCGTGGTGGAGGCCAGGCAGGGCGAGGAGCTCAGCGAGGCCACCCCGTCGTCCGGGGACGGCGAGGCACCGGTCGCCACCGCCCCCGCGGCCGGGGAGTCGAGGGTGGAGGCGGGAGCGGAGGCCGGGGCCTAGGCCCGCGGCGGAGCGGAGCGGGCGCGGCCCGGGTAGCTGCCCGGGCCGCGCCCCTGCACGGAGATCCAGCCAGGTTGGGGGGCGGACGCTGTGGCGGATGCGGTGGAGGCCGGCAGGGTAAAGGAACTGCGCGAAAAGACCGGCGCGGGCATCATGGACTGCAAGCGGGCGCTGCAGGCCTCGGGCAGCGACCTGGAGGCCGCCGTCAAGTGGCTCCGGGAGAAGGGCCTGGCCTCGGCGGCCAAGAAGGCGGGTCGCGTGACCAGCGAGGGGCAGGTCGTCTCGTACATCCACCCCGGGGGCCGGGTGGGGGTCCTGCTCGAACTGAACTGCGAAACGGACTTCGTCGCCCGCACCGACGAGTTCCAGGCGCTGGCCCGCGAGCTGGCGATGCAGGTGGCGGCGGGGAACCCGCGCTGGGTGCGACGGGAGGACGTCCCGGCCGACGTCGTCGCGGCCGAGCGCGAGGTCCTGACCCGGCAGGCCGCCCAGGAGGGCAAGCCGGAGCGGATCGTCGCCAACATCGTCGAGGGGCGCCTGAAGAAATTCTTCCAGGAAAACTGCTTGATCGACCAGCCGTTCATCAAGGACGATTCCAAGACGGTGGAGCAGTTGATCCGGGAAGCCATCGCCCGCCTGGGCGAGAACCTCGTGCTACGGCGCTTCGCCCGCTTCGGCCTGGGCGAGGCCGAAGGGGCCGCGCTCCCCACGGGGGCGGGACGGTGAGCGCGGCAGCACCCCTGCGCTACCGGCGCGTGGTCGTCAAGCTGAGCGGCGAGGCCCTGGCCGGCAACGGCACCGGGATCGACCCGCAGGTGGTGGAGCGCGTCTGCGGCGAACTGGCGGCGATCTCGCGCCTGGGCGTGCAGGTGGCGGTGGTGGTGGGCGCGGGCAACATCTGGCGCGGCGCGGTGGGGGAGGCCCGGGGCATGGACCGGGCCACGGCCGACTACATGGGGATCCTCGCCACGGTCATCAACTCACTGGCCCTGCAGGAAGTGCTGGAGCGGCGGTTCAACCTCGCCACGCGGGTGATGTCGGCGATCAGCATGCAGGCCATCGCCGAGCCATACATCCGCCGCCGGGCCATCCACCACCTGGAGAAGGGCCTGCTCCTGATCTTCGCGGCGGGGACCGGCAACCCGTTCTTCTCGACCGACACCGCGGCGGCGCTGCGCGCGGCGGAGATCGAAGCCGAGGTGATGTTCAAGGCCACCCGGGAGGAGGGCATCTACGACGCCGACCCGCGGACCCACCCCGATGCCAGGATCCTGCGGCGACTGTCTTACCTGGAGGTGCTGCAGCGGGGCCTCAGGGTGATGGACGCGACGGCGGTCTCGCTGTGTATGGAGAACCGGATTCCCATCATCGTGTTCGACCTGCGCAACCCGGGCGCCATCGTGCGCGCGATCAGCGGCGAGGACATCGGCACCCTGGTGGCGGATCCGGACTAGCGGGGGGATGCATGTGGTTGGCGACGTGCTGGCGCAGTCGCGCCAACGGATGGAGAAGAGTCTGGAGGCCCTGCGGCATGACCTGGGAGGGGTGCGGGCCGGACGCGCGAACCCCGCGTTGCTGGACCGCATCCGCGTGGACTATTACGGTGCGCTGACCCCCCTGCAGCAACTGGCGGGCATCACCTGTCCGGACGCGCGCACCATCGCGGTGCAACCCTGGGACAAATCGGCCGTCTCCGCCGTGGAAAAGGCCATCCTCAAGTCGGACCTCGGGCTGACGCCGCAGGTCGACGGGGGGGTGCTCCGGCTTCCGCTGCCGCAACTCAGCGCGGAGCGCCGGGCTGAACTGGTTCGGCACGTGCGTAAGCTGGCAGAGGACCAGCGGGTCGTGCTGCGCAACCTGCGCCGCGAGGCCCGGGAACAGCTGGACCGGCAGGAGAAGGGCGGCGACGCATCCCTGGACGAGGTGAAGCGGGCTGGCGACGAGTTGCAAAAGCTCACGGACCGGTATATGGAACAGGTCGCGGTGATGCTGGCCGCCAAGGAACAGGAGATCACCGAGGTCTAGGTGGGGCGAGGGGGGCGAGGGGTGCTGCCGGATGTGGTGGGCAGGGCCCCAGAGACCGCGGCGGGGATGCTGCGCGACGCGGGCTGGGCGTACAGTTGCCGCACCACGGGCTGGCGGGGGTGGACGCCGTCGGGGACATCCGCTGCGCGGCGCGTATCCCGGGTGATTGCCGTGCGGCCGGCCGGACCCCGCGCGGTCGAACTGGTCCTGGCAAACTTCCCCGTGGACCCGGGCGGCCCCGGGGCGCCTGCGGGCGAGGGCGGGTGACGGCGATGCAACTCCCGGCGGACATGGCGGCAGGCGGGGAGTTGCCCCGCCACATCGCCATCATCATGGACGGCAATCGGCGGTGGGCGCAGCGCCACGGCAAGCCCCCGTTGGCCGGGCACCGCGCCGGCGTGGAGAACGTCCGCATGGCCGTCCGCCTGTGCTCGGACCTCGGGGTCGGCTACCTGACCTGTTACGCTTTCTCCACCGAGAACTGGAAGCGCAGCGCCACCGAGGTCCAGGGCCTCTGGCGCCTGCTGATCGAGTTCCTCGCCTCCGACCTCCCCGAATTGATGGCGCGGGGCGTGCGGCTACGGGTCATCGGCGACCGCGCCGGCCTTCCCCTGTTCGTGCGTCAGGCGGTCAACTCCGCCGAGACGGCGACGACCCGCGGCCGGAGGCTGTCGCTTCTGCTGGCGCTCAACTACGGCTCCCGCCAGGAGATCGCCGGCGCGGCGCGCGCCCTCTGCCGCGAGGTGGCCGAGGGGCGTCTGCGGCCCGAGGATGTCGACGAGCATGCCCTGGAGACCCACCTCAGCACTGCCGGGATCCCGGACCCGGACCTGGTCATCCGCACCAGCGGGGAGCAGCGGCTGAGCAACTTCCTGCTCTGGCAGGTGGCATACAGCGAGTTGTGGGTGACGCCCGCCTGCTGGCCAGATTTCACCCGCGACGACTTTCTCGCCGCCCTGGACGATTACGGCAAGCGGCACCGGCGCTTCGGCGGTTCAGACGCCCAGAGGTCAGGACCCCCCGGCTAAAGCCGGGGCTTGCGGCCGTGGGATTGCGCCGCGATAGGCCGCCTGCTTGCGACCCCCCGGTCCCACGTATGGCAAGGCTGGCAAGGTGGTTGGCTCCGATGTTCCTGGCCGCATTCAGGTCCGCATGGAGAGACAAGCCGCATTGCTGGCAACAGGAGTCGCCCCGACTCGGACGGTTGGCCTTCTGGCGGTGCCCGCACCGACTGCACTTCTGGCTGGTGCAGCGGGGGGCCACCGTGGCGATGGCCACGCGCGCCAAAGCAGTCTTGTGGCGCGAGAAGCCGAGCAGGCGGGCGAAGGACCACGAGCGCAGGCGTCACCGCTGTCGGTGGCGTCCCTTCAGGCATGTGCGGATGTCGGTCAGGTCCGCGAAGGCCAGGGTTGTGCCGGGCTCCACGGACTGGACCAGGCGCCTGGACAGCACGTGGTCGCAGTCCCGGCGGAAACGTTCCTGGCGGCCGGACACCTGGCGCCGGCGCCGCTTGGCCGACCGTGTGCCTCTCGCCTGAAGAGCACGGCGCCGGCGCAACGAACGGGCCCCGATCTCCCGCGCCGTTGTGGCACGTTGGGCCGCATCGGTCTGGGGGTGGATCTCGACGCCCTGGACGTGGGGCAGGTCCCCGCCCACAGCGCAGACGCGGTTGAACGAGGCGGTGTACTGCGCGATGATTTCGCGCAGCGCGGCCTCCGCGTCCAGGCCTGCACCCGAAGTCGGAGTGTCAAGTCCATGTTCATCACATCTTCGCGCGGCCGTCTGATACCCCCGGCTTCAGCCGTGGGATTGGCCGCGCGTTCCCTCCCTTGTGAGAACAGACTGTCCATGGTACTATATGAGTATGGACTTGACGCTTCGGGTGCGTGTCGTAGCGGATGCGGAGGCGAATGCGGCCTTGCGTGAGACCATCGCGCAGTACACCGCCTCGTTCAACCGCGTTTGCGCTGTGGGATGGGATATGCCCCGTCTCAACGGCGTGGAACTCCACCACGAGACGTACAGGGCGGAACGCGCATCGACCGCGCTCCCCGCACAGCTTGTATGTAGTGCTCGTGTCAAGGCCACCGAGGCCATTGCCTCCTGCCGGGCGCGTACTCGTCGGGGGCGGAAGGTTTCGTGCCCCAAGTCGCGCCGCGCCGCCATTCGCTATGACGCTCGCTCCGCCAAGGTCCAGCTTGCCGATGGCTAGGCCACGCTGG
>JAJZWQ010000091.1 GCA_021846605.1 Bacillota bacterium
GCGCTTCATCTTCGTCCGCCCTCTCCGCCCCGACTTCCGCGCACTCCTCCGCGCGCCCCTTCCGCCCGACCCTCACGCCTGAGCCCCCACTACCCGGCCCTTCCCACGCCGTTCAGTAAACATGTACCCCGCGCCGACGTCCATTGCAAGAGCGAGGCCTGCCGTCCCCGTCCAGGCGGGTTTGCGGTGATGGACAACGGAGCGCTCTCCTTGGGCGAGGGCGACGGCGTCGTCCAGTCTGGCCCAACACGCGCCAGCCCATCCGGGAACTATATCTGTCCGTACGTCTTGACATTCTATACGTCCGCACATTACGATCATGCTGGAGGTGACTTCCATGTCCTTGGAGGAACGCTTGGCCCGGCTCGAAACCTTGGTGCAGCGCTTGGCCACGCAGGAAGAGCCCCGCGAGGTACCCGCACCGCCCCCCTCGCCGTCAGACGAACCCGAAGCTGCAACCGCCGTGTCGGATCTGCTCAGTCGCCATAAGGGTATCGGCCGACGGATGGTCGTCTCGGGGGTCGGGCGGTGGACCGCCGCAGGATCAAGTACGGCCACCAACGTGATGATCTGGGACCAGGACGACCGCGTGTCGCTGAATCAGCGCTCCGCAGCCGCTCTGTGCCAGGCGCTGGCCAGCGAGGCGCGGCTGGCCATCCTCTGCGAGTTGCAGGCAGGCCCGCGCAGCACTTCGGATCTCACCTCAAGCACGGGCCTCGAGCGCGGGCAGCTCTACCACCATCTGCGTGACCTGTTCATGCAGGGCCTCGTGGAACAGCCCGAGCGCGGCCGCTACCATCTAACCGGCCGTGGAGAAGTCGTGCTGCTGCTGACGGCGGTACTCGCCGTGGCCGGCCCGGATGAGGAGGTCGCCACCGTTCCCGAGGAACTTTCCCAGCCACCGAGCGAGTGAGCGTCGCGGCCCCGGGTGAGACGGCGCTCACCGATGAGCGGCGAGCGCCGTCGGCTGGGCCCTGGCCGGCGCGCGGCAGTGGTCGCCACGACGTGTCGCGCCGACCACACCCACCAGGTAGGCCCGCCACTCCGCGCCCGCCTGCCACATCTCCGGCGCGTGCAGCCACATCCGTCCCGGTGCCGCGCCCACCTGCAACTCGCCCGCATACTTGTGCAGGCTGGCCGCCGCCTCGGCCCCCAACCGCTCCGCCAGTCCCTCCGGCCACGGCTGCGGGTTCGCGTCACGCCCCACGTTCGCGACGGCCACCCCGTGCGGGTTCAGGTCCAGGCCGACCACACCCCGGCCGACGTCAACTGCGGCCTCGGGCGGTACCGGCATGAAGCTGACGTGCGCGCGCCACCGACCGGTCGCGCAGCGCAGCAGTTCCACCGTGTAGGGCCGCCCGGACAGCACTAGGTCCCAGAGCAGCGCCTCGTGCTTGCGGGGCACCCACAGCCGTCCCGTCACCCGCGCGGCCTCGCTGTAGGTATCGCGTTCCTGGACCTTCCCCTGTCGCTGGTCACGTGCTGTGCCCCGTCTTCTCGCTCAGGTGGGAGATGGCTGCCGCCAGCGTGAAGCCCCCGCCCCCGGCGGGCGCGAGGCGCCGGTTCGGGTTCCCGCCCTTGGCCGCGTCCCCCCGGCTGTACAACCGGCCCTGCCGCGCCGCCTGCCACTGCGCGCGCAGGCGCGCGTGTTCCGTCCCCGCGCTCCGGCAAAGCCACCGCCACAGCCGCCTGCCGCCGAACACCACCTTGGGGATCGTCCCCTCCGCCCGATGCCGCCGGTATTCGCCCAGCTTGGCATCCAGCTTCGCCAGCCGCAGTTGCTGGCCCTGGATCGCGAGGCGCATGTCTACGGCCTCCGCCGCGCGGCCCGCCGCCTCCAGCCGTTCCGCCTTTCGCACGTTCGCCTTCCGCTTCCATGCCGTCCGCTCCCGCTTCGCCTCCGTCTCCTTGATCTCCAAGGGGATCAAAGGAGGTCGTGAAGAGGGTCATCGTCCACGCCTCGCGTCGCCGGCACGGAGGCGCCGAACCGGCGGGTAACGGCGCTGGTCGCGATATGCGAGGACCCAGTCCACGGCCGCAGATTCACGGCGGAGGAGCCCTCAGCCAAGTGCGGGCGCGGGCGCCGCGCGGACCCGGCCATCTCCGCGCTGTGTCGGCTTCGGCGACACCTCCGACCGAGGATGCGGACCCCGATGGATGAGCGGGCGATCGGCGAACAGAAACGCGCGGTCGGCCAGGGCGGGCGCGGCCGTCGCGGCCAGCAGGGCCAGGCCCGCCAGGGCGGCCGCGAGGATGCGCAGGCGTCGCATGGTCGGATCACCCCTTGCTGCAACGAAGCCCGGGGGCGTGCCCCGGGCTCCGGCGGTATGCGTGTGGGTCGCGGGCTTCAGTGCAGCATCTTGGCGATGGCGATGGCCACCGCCACCACGATGCCCAGCCCGGTGAAGCCGAGGGTGACGATCTGGGTCCACTCGCGCCAGACGCGGGTTCTGTCGGCCTTGAGCTCGGCGATCGCCTTCTCGATGCGCGCCTCGCTCTCCCGGCGGGCCTCGCGGTCGGCGGCCAGTGCGTCTCGGTGCTCCGCCAGCACCTGATCGAAGCGCGCGGTGCTTCTTTGATCCATTTCGTCCAGCAGCCTGATCAGCGCGTCGGTGCCCTCGGTGCCCAGGCGTTCCTCTTTGCGCAGCACGTTCAACCTGGATTTCGCGTGTCCCGATAATGGCGCCACGCACTTGCAAACCCGTTGCGCTTACGGGACAGAACCCCTCTCATGGAGATCGACTGCGTGCAGCAGAAGCCTCCTCCGTATACAACCGAAACGGCGCGAGACGTCCCGCAATGCACCGGTCATTCTAAGTGTAGTCCTGATGCCACACAGTGCGGCATGTCGATTGAGTATCAACCGAACGCGTATGGAGGAAGCGCGGCGCGCGAAGCATCCGGTCACGACAGACATGCGACATTTGGGTTCAACGCCTCCAGCGACCGATCTCCCGTGAACGTACCCACCGCCCCCTCACGATTCCGGAGGGCGCGGGGATGGGATGGTGCCCGCGCCCATGATACCATCGGGGCAGGCATGTCCGGTGCCGTTTGAGGATCGGGCGAGCAGCTGCGACACCGCAGCCGCCACGGCTGCGAGGGGTTGGTCAGCGCGAGCCGCAGAGGAGGGAGATCACACCCGTGCCGGTGATCGCCCACGGACTGAATCCCGAGCACGCCGCTCTTTGGAAGACGCAGACCTGGATGGGCGGCCGGGCGGATCCCGCCTGGCGCGCCGAAGAGCGCCGCATCGCGGCGTTACCCGTGAACGAGCTCTTGGCGATGGACCCGTCCGGCCTCGACGACTGGCAGCGCTGCCTGGTGGCCGAGCGCCTGGTGCTCAGGCGGCGGACCGCGGAAGCCCTGCGCGTCTTGGCTACGGTCGGTACCGGCGGAGCGTGGCATTCAGCCGTCTCCTACCCTGACGTATTCCAGGCCCTCTCGGAGGCGTGGCGCGAGGCCGGCGCGCCGGAGCGGCGCGTCGAGGTGCTCGAGCGTGCGCTCGCCCACGCGCGGGCACGCGATCCGGCAAACGCACGCATGTGCGGGCTTGACCTCGCGGAGGCACTGTGCGCCGCGGGCCAGGTCGACCGGGCCCTGGGCATCTTCGCCGAGCAGATCCGCACGCAGCCGCTCGACCCCTGGCCGTACTGGTTCATGGGCACCAGCCTGGTCGAAGCCGGGCGGCCCGCCTGGGCAGCCGCCGCCCTGCGACGCGGACTCCAGGTGCTCCGGTCCGTCCGCGACCCGGAGGGTCTCGCCGGTCAGTTCGAGGACCTGCTCCGGGAGGCGGCGGCCGGCGGGAAGGACGCGCCGACGTTGCCCGGCGATTTCGAGCGGCTCTTCGCGACGCCGCTACCCCGTACCGCGGCAGCAGCGCGGCCGACCCAGCGGCCCGGACGCCCCACGCCGCCCCGAGCGGGCGCCGCGCGCGGCAAGGTCCCCAAGGTGGGCCGGAACGACCCGTGCCCGTGCGGCAGCGGCAAGAAATACAAGCGCTGCTGCGGCGCCTGACCGCCGCCACCCCGAACCCCCAGCAGCCGTTGCGGGCCGGCTGGGTAACGTCGCATCCAGGCCAAGTCGCGCGCGGGACAGTCTCCGTAAAGCCAGCCTGCCTGCAAGACACGGTCTACCGCTGCTGGCGTTGCAGGAAGACCACGCGGTCCGCCCAGTCGAGCGCCCCCAGCCGCTCGTCGAGCTCCGCCAGGGCACGCACCAAGCCGCCGACGTCATTGGGTGGGATGCTGCGGTGGTCGACGAACACCACGCCGGCATGGCCCCGCCCCGTCTCGGCCCAGAGCTTGAGCAGCGGCGGGATCGTGCGCTGGTCGTAGGTGACCAGGACGCGGACCTCGCGGGCGGCCTCGGCCAGGATCGCCTCGTCGGTCGCCTCCAGGTAGCGGCCGCCGAGCCAGGCGCGCAGCACCACGGCATCCAGGTCCGTCTGGCGCAGCCCCTCGGCGACGGCCGGGCTGACGTGCTCGTCCAGGAGCAGCCTCATGCCTCTCCGACCGTCACCGTCTCCAGCACAGGCAGGGCGCGGCGCAGCGGCTCCGGCCCGCGCTCGTTGTCGGCGACGGCGGCCTCGATCTCCTCGGCGTAAGCGGTGGCATAGGCGAGGGCGGCCTTGACCTTGACCGGCGGCCAGCCCAGGTGTCCCGCCAGCCGCTCCGCGTCGCCGTCGAAGAACCGTGCCAGGAAGGCCACCGCCCACACGGCGAGGCTGGTGCCGAGGACATACGCCTGCCGGCCCACCGGCGAGTCGCGGAACTGGATGAAGCCGAACTCCGCGACCCGCAGCGCTTCCTCCAGCAGGACCACCGACGCCTCGCTGGGCGTTCTCCCGAGGCGCCGCGCCAGGCGCTGCAGCCGCTCCCACTGCTCCGCCCGCAAGCGCAGGCTGACCACCTTGGTCATTCCGTCACCCCCGGGGCGAGTTACAGTCACATCTAGTGTAACCGATCCCCACGGGCCCGTTCCCTTGGGAACGGCTTGCGCGCCCGCCGGGTCCCTGCGGCAAGGCTCCCGCAGGGACCGCCGGGTAGGCGGACCCGCCTTGCCGCAGGGCGCGGGCGCGCTACGGGCCGACCTGCGCCAGCCGAATCCCCGCCGGGAGACCCGCCTCACGGGCCAGGTACCGGCACCCGGTCCACCTCCACGTCGCCGGTGAGGTTGCCGTAAGCCTGCCAGCTGTTCCACCAGGCGGCGTCGGACTACCGGTTCTCCGGCAGGAGCTGCATGTTGTCTCCGTCGTACATGTCCGGCGAGCCGGTCAGAAGCTGCATCCCCGCCCCGCTTGCCGCCTGCTGGTCCGGCACGTCGGATGCGGCGTAGTAGGCGGCGAAGCCGGAGCCGGAGGGCACCAGGCTGATGGTGATGCTTCCCTCGGTGCAGCCGGCGCAGGTGAGCCGCCCGGCCGAGACGTAGGGCGGGTAACCGTAGAACGCATCGCTGCTGTAGCCCTGCGCGTAGGGCCAGTCGTAGAAGGCGTAGCTCGTGCCGTAGCCGACGGCGGGCTCGCCCCACCAGCCGCCGCGGCTGCTGTCCTGGAGCGCCGCCAGTGAGTAGCTGATGAATTCGGGGTCCGCGACCATGTTGGTCAGGTGCAGCACCAGCGCGTGCCGGCCGTCCAGGGTCGCCGACGCCGGGAAGCTGGCGGTGTTCGGCCCCAGGTCCACGGTCTGGTCGTAGAGCACCTAGCACCTGGATGCCGCTGGTCCATGTGACCGTGACGGGGCTGGAGCGGGCCTGCACGCCCGAGCCGCTGTAGTCGGCCACCTGGCCGACGTAGGTCTGGCTCGTCGGGCTACTCTCGCTCACCTGCGCGCTGCAGGCGGTACCGCTGCCGCAGCGAGCCATGACCTCGCCGCTGCTCTGGTCGTAGACCTCCAGGTAGAAGGGCGTCGGGCCGACGTCGACGTTGCTGGTGGCGGTCAGCGTCACGCTCTGCCCCGCCTGGACCTGCGTGCTGCTGACGGCGAGCGAGACGCTCCACTGGGACGGCGGCTCCACGGTGACGGCGGGCGAGCTGGCCTCGGCCACGTAGCCCCCGGCGTAGAAGAAGGTCAGCACCACGTGGTGCGTCCCCGGCTGCAGGCCGTCGATGCCGAGCTGCCCGCTCGCCGTGCTGAACTCCGGGGCCGCCGTGTCCGGGCTGTCCCATGCCTGGCTCCACCCCCGGTAGCCGTCCTCGCTCGGCGGCACGAAGGACCAGGACGGTCCCGCCCCAGCCCTGGGTGCAGGTCCCCGGGGCGCCGGTCCAGGCGACCGGAGGGGCCTGCGGCGCCTGCACCGTCAGCGTAGCGCTGCGGCCGGCCTGCCCGCCGGGCCCGCTGGCGGTGGCCGTCAGGGTGTAGCTGCCCGCCTGCATCGGTGCGGGGAAGGTGCCGCTCCACGAACCGCCACCGCCGCTCAGGGCGACGCTCTGGCCACTCCAGGGCAGCGTGACGGAGACGGCGGCGACCGGGTTCGCAGTGGCGACCGCCGCCGTCACCGCCTGCCCGACCCACGCGGGGTCCGGGCTCAGGGTGAAGGCCGTGACGGCGGGCGGCGGCCAGGCCCATGTGACCGTGACGCCGCTCTGCGCCTGGAGGCTCGTGCCGTCCGGCTGCACCACCTCGGCACGGTAGCCCTGCGTCATGGGGCTCGGCTCGCTGACGGCGGCCGTGCAGGTGCTGCCGGTACGGCAGGTGGCCACCGTCTGGCCGGCGGTCGCATCCAGGATCTCGATCACGAACGGGGTCGGTCCCACGTCCTGGTCGGCCGTCGCCGTCAGGGTGACGGCTTGGCTGGGCAGGGGGCTGCTGTCGCTGGCCGCCAGGCTCACCTGCCAGCCACCGGCCAGGCCGTTGGCGCCCGTGGCCGGCAGGCAGTCGACGCCGGCCGTGTCCCAGTCGATGCTGCCGCCGTAGAGGGTGAAGGCCATGCCGTCCACCGACCGGCCACCGAGGCCCACGTCGCCGGCCGGCACGGCCAGCTCGACCCACTGGCTGCGGGCGGCGGGGATCGGGCCCATGGGAAAGCGGCTGGCGGTGCCCTCGGTTCCCCAGGCGAGTTCGTCGGCGCCCCAGTACGCGCGGTGGCCCCAGCCGTCGCCGCCGTCGTCGGTCGTCCACTGCAGCATGATCTCC
This sequence comes from Bacillota bacterium, assembly GCA_021846605.1. The sequence goes on from JAJZWQ010000091.1 coordinate 7,134, forward strand.
TGGGGCACGCTCGCGGGCGGGATCCAGACCCACACGGAGAGCAGCCCCGTCTGCGGCACGGAGAGTGGCGCGCCGTTCGTGAACGAGTGCTGGTGCTCGCCCGGCGCCTCCGCGCTCTGCTGCGCCAGGCTCCCCGTGTGGACGATCTGGCTCTCCCAGGCCCAGGCGTCGCCGCCGCCGCTCTGCGGCACCGCACCGGGCGGCAGGGCGTCGTCCACCCAGACCGCCGGCGTGCAGGCGCCCGCCTGCGGCGGCGTAATGCTGCCGTAGGTGCTGATCGTGTTTAACTGCGGCGCCGAGCCGTTGTACGGGGCGCCGGAGGCCGCCAGGGCGCAGTCGGGCTGCTGCACCCCGGGCACGTACTCGCTGACCGCGCCCTGGCGCGCCTGCAGCGGCAGGCTGCCGAACGCCGTCGGCATGGCGAAGTCGATGCCGACGGTGAGCACGCCGCCGTACGGCTGCTGGCCGTCCGGGCTCTGCAGGAAGGCGACCTGGGAGGCCGGCACTCCGGCCACGCGCAGGGTCTGGGCGGCCTCCGCCTCCGCCTCCTTGGTCAGGCAGCCGGTGCCGGATGCGCCCTGGGCCAGCACCCGTGCCGCCGCCTGCAGGGCGTCGGCGGCACGGGCCACCTGCACCGCCTGCACGGTGCCGGCGATGACCGCGCCGGCCAGCAGCAGCCCGAAGAACCACATGACCATGTCGTCGACGGCCCCGCGCTCCTCGCGGCGGAGCCGGTGCCATAGATTCCGCATGCCGATCGCCCTCCCGGGTTGGCCTGAACTCGTCTCCTGCCACGACGTGGTGGGTCGCTGGATGAGGGGGGCGGGCACCGGGTGCCCGCCCCCGCGTCGGGGCTACTGACAGGTGCCGCCGGTGGTGACGCAGCCGGTGAGCCGCGTCATGATGTCGCCGAAGAATGTCCCGATGTCGCCCTTGAGCGCCCAGACGCCGAGCCCGGCCGCCAGGGCGAACCCGCCCAGGAGCAGCGTCCAGGTCATGCTGTCGACAGCGCCGCGCTCCTCGCACAGGCGCGCCAACACGAAGGCCCGCGCGCCGTACGCGCGGGCCAGCAGCGAGAGCAGCACGTCCCCTCCCCTCCTTTCCCTTTGAGCTGTCTGCGGTTGTCGGGTCCGCCTCCCACCCCCTCTCGGACACGTCGTCGCCGCCCGGCCGCCCCGCCGGGAGGCGAGGCCCCGCGGTGCGCGGGTCGGCCGCTTCAGAAGCTGCCGCCCAGCCCGCGCAGCAGCGAGAGCAGCGCGGGTGGCCCGACCAGCGCCGCCACGGCGAAGAGCAGCCAGCCGATCAGCAGCGTGTAGACGATGGGCAGCGTCTGCGTGCGGGCCTCGATCTGCGCGGCGCGCAGCCGCTGCAGCGTCTCGCCCGTGCCGGCGAAGGTGTCCGGCCCCGGCGCGTGCCGGCTCCAGGCGGAGAACAGCCGCCGGGCCAGGGACTCGGCGTCGGGGTCCGCGGCCCGCCGGGCGAAGTCGCGGGGCCAGCGAGGGCGGCGCGGGCGTTCACCCGCCGCAACTCGGCGCCAAGGGGACCTGTGAGGAATCCGGCCGCGCCCTCCAGGGCGTCGGGCACGGTGGCCCCCGTGTCGAAGTGCAGCTGCAGGTACTCCGCCGCCAGGCGGCGAGGCGCCCCTGCACCGCGCGCAGGGGGAGCTGGCCCAAGAGCGGCACCAGGAGCGGCAGCAGCCACCAGAGGCGCGCCATCGCCAGCGCCGCCGCGCCCGCTGCGGCCAGGGCGGTCCGCGTGGCCACGAGCCTGGGCGGGCTGGTCCCGGCGACCTCCAGGGCCAGCGGCTCGGCGCCGGTCGCCCAGCGCGCCGCCGCCGCCCGCAGTTGCAGGAGCCGCGCCTGCCAGGGCGGCGCCTGCCAGGCCGCGGGGGCGAACCCCCGCGGGGCCGGCAGGAGGTAGCAGAACCCACCCGCGGCGCCGCCGCAGGCGAGCAGAAGCAGATCTCCATGGCAATCGCCTCCCGGGAGGTTGGGGCGGTGCCGGCCGCGTCCACGAGACACACTCCGGTTGCGGACCGGCCCGCGCTCGTTCATACTGCTGTTATGAGTTGTGGTAATATGCGCCGTAAGCAGAGGCGGGTGCCGTGGGCATCGTGCGACTGACGGTCAGTGTTCCGGCCGAGCTGGCCGATGTCTTGGACGCTCTGGCCCGGGACAGCGGCCTGACCCGCAGCGCGATGGTCACCCGGCTCCTGGAACGCGAGGCGCGGGAGCGCCTGGCCCGGGAGATGGCGGAGGGCTACCGGGAGACGGCGGGCGGCGGGCGGCGCGAGGTCGCGGCGTTCCTGCCAGCGCAGCGCGAGGTGGTCCTCTCCGATGATCGCCCGCGGTGATGTCTACCTGGTGGACTGGAGCCCGGCCCGCGGCAGCGAGCAGTCGGGCATGCGCCCGGCCCTCATCCTGCAGAATGACGTGGGCAACCGCTTCAGCTCGACGACCATCGTGGCAGCGATCAGCACGCGTTTCCGGCGCCCGTACCCCTTCCAGGTGGCCGTCAGCGCCGCCGAGAGCGGCCTGCCGGAGGACAGCGTGGTCAAGCTGGATCAGGTCCTGACGGTGGACCAGGGACGCCTGGTGCGCAGGGTTGGCGTCCTGTCGCAGGAGCGCATGCGGGAGGTGGCGCGGGCGATCCACCACAGCCTGGCCCTGACCGAGTGCGGCGGCGTACCCTGAGGCCCCGCGCCGCCATGGGCGCTCACTCCACCCATCGCGCCGCCTTGCGCAGCGCCAGCCAGGCGCCCGCCTCCGAGGTGGCGGCGAACGCCACGGCGACCTGCCCGACCAGGGTGTGGCGCAGCACCTGCGCCGCCGTCGGCCAGAGGCTCACCAGGCTCAGGTAGGCGACCGGCGGCAGCAGGAACAGGATCCCGGCGAAGGCAGAGTGCCCCGCCAGTTCGGCGCGCCGCTCCGCCCGCAGCTCCCGCCGGCGGCGCAGGATGGCCGCCAAGCGCGCCACCGCCTCGCCGCCGGCGGCACCCCGCTCACCCAGGGCGGCCAGCAGCCGCAGCAGAAGCGCCAGGTCGCGCCGGCCGCAGGCGCCGGCCCTTTGCCGCAGCGCCTCGGCCCAGCCGGCTCCGGTGGCGAGCTGGCCGAGCGCCGCGTCCACCTCGGCCGATAGCCACGGCGCCGCCTCCCGGCCCGCCTCCGCCAGCGCTTGGGGGGCGGCCGGCTCCACGCTGAGCGCGTCCGCGCAGGCGGCGGCGAACTCGCAGATCTGCCGCTCCCGGCGGTCGCGGGCGCGGGCGGTGGTCATCTCCGCCAGGGCGGCGGGCAGGGTGGCACCGGCGGCACCCAGGATCAGAGCGGCCACGGGGTTGCCCGTGCCAAGCCAGACCAGCAGAGCGCCCGCGCCGCCGCCCGCCCAGGCGGCGATCTGCCGGCGGTCGGCCCACCGCAGGGTGCGGGTCCTGGCGCGCGCCCCGACTGGGGCCAGCTGCGCCGCCGGCCGGAACCCGCGCGGCCGGGTGAGCCAGAGGAAGACGAGCCAGGCGACGCCCAGCCCGGTAAGCAGTGCGGGGATCATGTGGTGGAACCCCCCTCAGCCGCCGTCGGGCATGCGCCGCCCGACGAGCCAGACATGGAACAGCATCGAGAGCAGGAAGCCCCCGGCCCAGGCGGCGCGGCCAGCCAGGGTAGCCGACCGATAGTCGGCTACCGCGCAAGCCAGGGCCGCCAGGGCGCTGGCCAAAAGCAGGCCGAGGTACACCCACTCGTGGCAACAGATCTCGTAGAAGGCGAAGTCCAGCTCGCCGATCAGATGATCCAGGCGCGCCCTCACGTCCCTCCACCTCCTGCCGGGGCCGCCAGGTCGATCTTCCGCCGCAGCCGCTCGGACGGCTCGGCCACCTGGCGCAACTCGCCCGTCTCCAACCGGAAGAGGTCGCGGGGCGGCCCGCCCACGACGGGCTCGGCCACCCGCACCACAGCCAGGCGCCGCGTCTCGATCAGCAGGTCCAGGGCCAGCGCCGGCAGCTCCCGTGCCCAGGCCGGGTCCAGCCCGCCGGCCGAGGCCAGCACGGCCAGGCGCCAGAGCGCCAGCTCCGGGCTGCCGGCATGCACCGTCGCCAGCACCTGGTGGCCGGAGAGGGCCGCGTTCAGAAACGGCAGCGCCTCGCTGCTCAGGATCTCGCCCAGAACCAGCACCTGGGGCAGCAACTGCAGTGTCACGGGGAAGATGTCGGCCAGGGTCAGGTCGGCCCCGCCCGGCCGCGGCACCGCCTCCAGGGCCATCACGTTGGGCGCATCCAGGCGCAGCTCGGCCGTGTGTTCCAGCACGACGATGCGCCGCCCGTCCTGGTGCAGTTGCAGCAGCGCCCGCAGGTCCGTCGTCTTGCCCGACCCCGTCGGCCCGTGGATCAGGCAGTTCAGCTCCGCCTGCATGGCCGTTCCGAGGAACTCCCGTAGCTCCCCGGTCCAGGCACCGCGCGAAACAAGCTCGTCCGGTCCGAGCCGGCCCGGCGGCGCCGGCTTGCGGAGCGCCAGCAGCGGCGTGCCCTGGCTCAGCAGCGGCCGCGCGATGCGCACGCGCACCCCGCCCGGCGCCTCGACCAGGGCTGTCGGCGTCTCCACCGTGAAGGGCCGGTGGTCGGCCGCGGCCAGCCGCTCGCAGAGCGCCAGCAACTCCTCGGGCGTCACCGCCGGCAGCCGCACGCGCTGCAGGCGGCCCTGCCGCACCGCCCAGACCGAGCGGTCGCCGTTGACCAGCACGTCGGTCACCTCGGGGTCGTCCACCAACGGCTGCAGGAACCCGAAGCCAGCCACCCGGGCGGCCAGCCGCCCGGCCAGCTCTCGCCGCTCGGCGGAGGCGATCTCGCCCGCCTCCGCATCCAGACCCTCGGCCAGAGCCGAGCGTAGCGCCTCCCCGCCCGCCCACGGGTCCAGGGCGGCCCGCGCCACGGCGGCGGTGTGCCGGCTGAGGAGCCGCGCCTCCACCCGCCGCTCCGCCGTCCCGGGGTCGGACTCCGGCTCGCCCCGGGCGCGCCGGGCGCGCAACAGTTCGTCTCGCAGGTCCACCCGCCCGCCGAGGCTCCGCTCGGGTCCCTCAGATCCGCCCACGCCCGTCCCCTCCCTGCGCGAAGATGCGGCGCAGCAGGCCCCGCCGGCCGCGGTGCTCAACCCCTGACGCGGCCCCGAGGCCCAGGGCGTCGTGGGCCAGGGCACGCCACGGTGCGCCGTCGGGCGAATCCAGGTCAAGGTCGCAGGCGGCGGGCCGGCCGCGCCGCCGCGCGGCGCCGTAGCGGGCCGGGTCGTGGGGCACCGTCGCCAGCACCGGGCAGTCGACCCCGCCCTGGCCGTAGTACGCCTGAAGCTCCCGCACCCCGCCCAGCTCCGGCCGGTGGTGGTTGGCCACCAGCGCGAAGCGGGAGAGATCGGCCCCCAGTTCCTTCTCCAGCAGGTAGACCTCGCCGGCCGTGCGCACGGCGCTCGGGTCGGCCTGATCCACCACCAGGTAAACCCGGTCGGCGGCGGCCAGGGCGACAAAGCGCGCCGGGTTGTCCTGGGACGGCGGCGTGTCGCAGACGACCAGGGTGAACAGCGGCCGCGCCACCTCCAGCAGCCGCTCGACCGCCTCCCGCTCGGGCTGGACCACCAGGCCGTCCTCGCGCCCGCGGGCCAGCACGTGCAGGCCGTGGCGCCGCTCGCAGGAGGTCAACAGCGACTCGGCCGAAGGCGTCCTCAGCGCGGCCGTCAGGCCGCCCCGCTGGCCGAGGGGGCCGAAAAGCTCCTCGCTGGACCAGGTTGTCGGGGTCCAGGTCGACGTAGCGCACGTCTACATCGAGGCG
>JAJZWQ010000092.1 GCA_021846605.1 Bacillota bacterium
GCGAGCGCCCAGTTGTACACGTACCGCACGCAGCCGAAGGTCCGCGCCAGTTCGCGCGACTGATCCTCGGTCGGATAGAAGCGGTACTTGTACGCCTTGCGCTCCATGTCTTGCATCATACCACACACAAGGGAAAGGAGTTAGCAAATCGACTTATCCCCATGGCTAAAGCCCGGGGCTTGCGCCGCGTCTCTTTGGTCATAGTGCGGCGCTTCGCGTCCGACGACCCGCCCGCCGTCCACCCCTGACAGGCCGGGGGCCTCCGGCCTCGGGGGGACGGCGGACCCGGTCAGGGGCGGCCGCCGGCCGCCGGCCAGCCCACCGACCACCAGGGGCCCGGCTCGGCCTCTTCCCCGTCCCCCGACCACTCCCCGACCGCCCCCCGCCACCCGTCGAGGTCGACGGTCAACAGGTCCATCAGGGTCGTGGCTGAGGGCGAGCCACGCGCCTCGCGCACGATCCGCGCCGCCTGGCGGCGGATGGCCCGCTCCAACAGGTTGCGGACCAGGCGGGCGTTCCCCGCGGCCAGGGCGCCGCGGCTGTCCGGGTGGCGCAGCGCGGCCGCCAGGCGCAGGCGCGCCGAAGCGGTCAGGCGGTACTGCCGCCGGGCCAGCATGGCGTCGGCGATGGCCAAGAGCTCGTCGGGGGTGTAGTCGGGGAACTCCAGGTAGCTGCAAAATCGCGAACGCAGCCCGGGGTTGGTGCGTAGAAAGCGCGCCATCTCGGCCGTGTACCCGGCCAGGATGAGGACGAAGCCCTCGCGCTGGTCCTCCATGGCCTTCACCAGCACGTCCGTGGCCTCCCGGCCAAAGTCCCGCTCGCCGCCCCGCGCCAGGGAGTAGGCCTCGTCGATGAATAGCACGCCGCCCAGCGCGCGGCGCACGACCTCCCGGGCCTTGGCCGCCGTGTGTCCGATGTATTCGCCCACCAAGTCGGCCCGCTCCACCTCGACCAGATGCCCCCGGGACAACAGCCCCGCCCCGCAGAGGATGCGCCCCACGATGCGGGCCACCGTCGTCTTGCCCGTTCCGGGATTGCCGCTGAACACCATGTGCAGCACCAGCGGATCGGCACAGAGCCCGGCCCGGGACCGCCAGCCCTGCACCGTGGCGAAGGCCACGAACTCGCGCAAGAGCACCTTGACGCTCTCCAGACCGACCAGGCCGTCGAGTTCGGCGAGCGCCGCCGCCAGGACCCCGGGGTCCGGGGTCGGGCCTGGACGGGCGGGACCGGACCCGGCGTCGGTGACCGCCGCCGCGCGCATGGCTCCCCCTCCCTCCAGCGCCATGCTACGCGCCGCCAGCGGGTGTCTCACCTGAGCCGGTCCCGCGCCAGCGGGCCAACACCTGGGGGAGCGCCGCGTCGGCGGGCCCCTCCCCCAGGTCGATCCACACGGCGTCCGGCTCGCGGCGGAACCAGGTGCGCTGCCGCCGCGCGTAGGCCCAGGTGGCGCCGCTGATCTGCTGGGCGAGGTCGGCCGCCGGCCCCCCCGCCCGGAGGTGGTCGACCACCTGGCGGTAGCCCAGGGCCTGCAGCGCGGGCGCGTCGGGCGCAACGCCGGCGGCCAGCAGGTGCCGCACCTCCCCGACCAGCCCACCGGCCAGCATGCGTTCCACGCGTTCGGCGATGCGCCGCCGCAGGATCTCGGCCGGCCGGTCCAGGACGACCAGCAGGTGGGGGTGCCGCGGTGCGGGCGCCGTCCAGTAGCTGGACGGGGGACGCCCGGTCGTCCGGTGGATCTCCAGGGCCCGGATGATCCGCCGCACGTTGTGGGGATGGATGGCGCGCGCGGCCAGGGGGTCCACCGCACAGAGCTCCGCATACAGTGTTGCCGGGGGCAGGGTGGCCAAGCTGGCGCGGAGGTCCGGTTGGGGCGACGCGGGCGGCAGGGCCGTGCCGCGCAGGACCTGGCGGAGATACAGGCCCGTCCCGCCCACCAGGATGGGGACGCGGCCCGCCGCGCCGCAGGCGCCGATCGCGGCGTCGGCCAGCCCCTGGTACACGGCGACGGAGAATGGTGCCGTCGGATCGCAGATGTCGATGAGGCGGTGCGGCACGGCCCGTCGCGCCGCCGCGTCCGGCTTGTCCGTGCCGATGTCCATGCCCCGGTAGACCTGCGCGGAGTCGGCCGCCAGAATCTCGCCCCCCAGAACGCGGGCCAAAGACAGAGCCAGGCCGCTCTTCCCGCAGGCCGTCATGCCCCCCAGCGCCAGCACGCGCGCCGCCCCCACCACGGCACCCCCTTGGCAGATCCCGCATACCGTAGCCCCGAGAATCAAGGGGGACGACATCGTCGACCCGCCGTCCCCGGAGAGGGGTGAGTCCCGATGTCGGATATCCATCCCGGCCCGTGTCCCATTGACGGGTGTCCCCCGACCACCGAGATCGACTGCATCGAAGTCAAAAAGGTTTTCGACTTCTGCTTCAACAGCAACACCCAGGACGTCAACTTCCCCATCCCGTCCAGTTGCGGCACCGTGCCACCCGGCTCGACGGCGGACGCTTCGATCACGTCGGTCGACTGCCAGACGCACTCGGTGACGCCCATCGCCAACAGCGGGGGCTTCGCGCACGTCACGATCATCGTGACCGTGACGGTGAGCATCACCATCACCGCCCCGGACGGTACGACCCTGTGCACCTTCAGCGGCACCTACAGCTTCCACGAGACCGTCACCCTGTGCGCCCCCACCGGCGTCAGGGTCACCTGCAACTCGCCCAATGGCGCCATCCTGCTGTCCGTGATCATGCCTGACGAAGTCCGCAGCACCGTCGCCGTCTGCCTGCTGATCCAGTCCATGGCCCTGGTCAAGATCATGGTCCCCACGTACGGGTACTGCATCCCGGCCGAGTGCGAGGTCCTGCCCTTCCCGCCGTTCGATTGCCCCCCCGCCTCGCTCTTCCCGCCGCAGTGCGTGACGCCCCCGCCGGACGTCCGCTGCTGAACGGCCCACCGAGGCCGGCCGGTCCCCCCACCGGCCGGCCTCACCGTCTTCCGAAGTACCGTTCCAGTTCAGAACGGGTCCAGCGCAGAACCGTCGGTCGCCCGTGCGGGCAGGTGAACGGGTCGCGACAGCGCGCCAGTTCGGCCAGCAAGGCGGTCTGATCCTCGTGCGCCAGCGGCATCCCCGCCTTGATGGCCGCCTTGCAGGCCGCCAGCGCCCGGCGCGCGGACGTCAGGGCGTCGGCACCGGCCTCCGGCCTGGCCAGCACATCGGCCAGCGCCGCCGCCGGATCGGCGTCCAGGCCTCCCGGCACCGACCGGATCAGGAGCGCCCCGGCACCGAAGGGTTCGGCCTCCAGACCCAGCCGCGCCAACTCTGGTCCCAGCTCCTCCCAGCGGCGCTGCTCGTCTGCGGATAGCCGCACCAGGACAGGTTCCAGCAGGGTTTGGCGCGGGCCGTCCGGCCGTTGGAGCGCCTCGAAGAAGATGCGTTCGTGCGCGGCGTGCTGGTCGATCAGGTACACCCCGTCGGGGCCCAGGGCGACCAGGTAGGCGTCCCCGAACTGGCCCAGGGCCCGGAGCGCGGGCAGCCGGGGGGCGGCGGGATCCGGGGCGGGCCGGTCGACCCAGGCGGGTACCGCCTCCCGGGCGGAGACAGGCTCTCCCCGGACCGTGGGCGGTTCCGCGGTCCGCGGGGGTGGCGGCAGGGGGTCTTCGCGAGCCGGCAGCCCAGCGGCCAGGGCCGGTTCGGCGACCAGGTCCGCGCGGGCCAGCGCCACGCGTACCGCGTGGTGGCAGACGCGGCGCACGCGCTCAGGGTGGTAGAGCCGCACCTCCCGCTTGCTGGGGTGGACGTTGGCGTCGTATTCCCCGGGCGCCCCCCGCAGCAGCAGGACGAAGAGCGGGTAACGGCGCACCTGGAGAAGGTGGGCGTAGGCCTGCTCCACGGCGCCGCGCACGGCCTCGGCGCGCACCGGCCGGCCGTCGATGGCCAGGAACTGCGCCGCGCGGCTGCCGCGCGCCACCGGGGGCGCGCCGGCATACCCCTCCACCTCCCAGCCGTCTCCCCGACCGGAGACGGCCAGCAATCCCCGGGCCACGTCGGGTCCCCACAGGGCCACGCAGGCGGACAACAGATCCCCGTCGCCCGGGGTGTGCAGGATCTCGCGCCCCTCGTGCCGCACGCGGAACGCGACATCCGGACGGGCCAGCGCCTGGGCGGTCACGGCCTCCACGCAGCGCGTCAACTCGTGCCCTGGGGCGCCCAGCGCCGCTCGACGCGCCGGCAGGTGGTCAAACAAGGCGCGGACGGTCAACTGCGTGCCCGGTGCCGCCGCGCAACTGGCACACTGCGCGGCGGTCCCCTCCTCCAGGGAGACGCGGGTGGCCTCGGGGCGCGCCGCCGGGCGTGTCACCAACTCGACGCGGCCCACCGCGGCGATGCTGGGCAGGGCCTCGCCGCGGAAGCCGAGCGTGTCCAGGCGCTCCAAATCCTCGAAGCACCGCAGCTTGCTGGTGGCGTGGCGCTGGAAGGCCAACAGGGCGTCGTCGGGATCCATGCCGCAGCCGTCGTCGCGCACGGCGATCTCCTCGATGCCGCCGGCGCGCAGCCCGACCTCGATCCGCCGCGCTCCGGCGTCCAGCGCGTTCTCGCACGCCTCTTTGACCACCGACGCCGGCCGCTCGATGACCTCACCCGCCGCGATCCGCTGCGATACCTCCGGAGGCAACACCGCGATGCGCCCCATAGTTCCCCGTCCCGGGTCCTCCCGGACGGCCGGCCCCCTCCCTGTCGGAACCCGCCGGGACATTCGCCCCGCTGGCGGACAGCCCTCCCCGGCCGGATCGCCGCTGCCGCGGCGCCTACGGCGGCGCAAGGCCGCTGGCCTCGGCCTGCAGCACGGCCAGCAGGTCCAGGGCCTGCAACGGCGTCAACCGGAGGGGGTCGACGCCGGCCAGCCGCTCGATCAGCGCGGCGCGTTCCGCCTGGCGGCCATCCCCCGCCGCCGCTTCGGCTTCGGCCGTCGCGGACACCGGTCGCGGCACCTGCTCCTGCAGTTGCGCCAGCAGGCCGCTCGCCCGCTCGGTCACCGCCACGGGGACCCCCGCCAGGGCGGCGACGGCGATGCCGTAGCTGCGGTCGCTGGCCCCCGACACCACGCGGTGGAGGAACACCACGCCCCCGCCCTCCTCCTTCACCGCCACATGCGCGTTCCCCGCCCCGGGCAGCCCGGCCACCACGGCGGTCAGTTCGTGGTAGTGCGTGGCGAAGAGCGTGCGAGCCCCCAACCGCCGCGTCAGGTCCTCGGAGACGGCCCAGGCGATGGCCAGGCCGTCCAGCGTGCCCGTCCCCCGGCCCACCTCGTCCAGGAGGAGCAGGCTCCTCCGGGTCGCGTGCCGCAGGAGGGCGGCCACCTCGGTCATCTCCACCATGAAGGTGGAGCGCCCGCCAGCCAGGTCGTCGCTGGCCCCCACCCGGGTGAAGATACGGTCCACCACCCCGATCCGCGCGCGCGTGGCCGGCACGAAGCTGCCGATGTGCGCCAGTACCGCGATCAGCGCCACCTGGCGCATGTAGGTGGACTTGCCGGCCATGTTGGGCCCGGTGATCAGCAGGAAGTGTTCGCCGCGGGCGCGTAGCGCGATGTCGTTGGGTACGAAGCGGCCGGCGGGCAGGGACTGCTCCAGCACGGGGTGGCGCCCGCCCTCGATGACCAGGTCGCGGGAGGCGTCCAGTTGCGGGCGCACCCACCCCTGGCGGGTGGCCGTCTCGGCCAGGGAGGCCAGCGCGTCCAGACCGGCGATGGCGGTCGCCGTGGCCTGCAGGGGCTCGGCATAGCCGGCCACGGTCTGCCGCAGGTCGGCGAACAGCGCCTGCTCGCGGCGCAGGGCCCGCTCCTCGGCGCCGAGCACGCGCGACTCGAGTTCCTTGAGCTCGGCGGTGACGAAGCGCTCGGCGCCAGCCAGGGTCTGCTTGCGCTGGTAGTCGGCGGGGACCGCCCCCTGGTGCGCGGCCCGCACCTCGAGGTAGTAGCCGAACACCCGGTTGTATCCGACCTTCAGCGACCGGATCCCGGTGCGCTCCCGCTCCCGCGCCTCCAGTTCCACCAGCCAGGTCCGTCCCTGCTCCGAAGCGGCGTGCAGGGCGTCCAACTCGGCGTCGAAGCCCGGCGCGAAGATCCCCCCGTCCCGCGCCGCCACCGGGGCGTCCTCGGCCAGGGCGCGGCCCAGGAGGTCGGCCAGGGCGTCCAGGGGGTCGGCCACGGCGAGTTGGGCCCGCAGCAGAGGGGCCGCGCACCCCTGGAGCGTGGCCAGGGCCTCGGGGAGGCGCCGCAGGGACGCCCCCAGCACCGACAGTTCCCGCGGACTCACCCGCTGGGCGGCGCTGCGCGCCCCCAGCCGCTCCAGGTCGTGCACGCCACGCAGCGCCCCGCGCATCCCTTGGCGGAACAGCGGCTGCCGCGCGAGTTCCTCGACGGCCTGCTGGCGGGCACCGATGACCCCGAGGTCCTGCAGGGGGTGCAGCACCCAGTGGCGCAACAGGCGGCGGCCCATCGCCGTCACCGTGCGGTCCAGGGCCCCCAGCAGCGTGGAGGCGGGCGCACCCTCGCCGCCCAGCCGCTCCACCAACTCCAGGGTGCGCTGCGCGTTGGCGTCCAGCCCCATGAAGGCGTCGGGGTGGTACGGCTCGGGCAGCCGCAGCGCCGCGACGTCCCCGCGCAGGGCGTGTTCGAGATAGGCGACCAGCCCGCCCAGGGCCGGGTCGGCGGGCGCCCGCGGCCAGCGCGCCCGCGCCCGTTCCCCGCTGAACTCGTGCGAGGGCCGCTCCTGAAGCGGCACGCCACCGGCCTGCGCGTACGCCGCCGCGTGGGGCGGCACGGCACCGGCCGGGGCGATGATCTCCTGCGGGCGGAGGCGGACCAACTCCTGCTCGACCACCTGCGTCTCGCCGGGCTTCAGCACGGCCACCCGGACGCTGCCGGTCGAGACGTCGGCCACCGCCAAGGCGTCGGCGGTTACGGCGACCAACAGGCTCTCCCCGAGGGGGTCCAGCAGTTCGGGCTCGGCCACGGTCCCCGGGGTGAACAGGCGCGTGATCTCCCGGCGCACCAGCCCGCGCGCCAGGCTGGGGTCTTCGACCTGGTCTGCCACGGCGACACTGTATCCGCGGGCCAACAGGCGCCCGATGTATGTGTGGACCGCGTGGTGGGGCACGCCGCACATGGGCGTGCGCACCCCGGGGCTGGCCTCGCGGGAAGTGAGCACCACCTCCAAAAGCGGGGCGGCGCGCTCGGCATCCTCCCCGAAGAGCTCGTAGAAGTCGCCCAGGCGAAAAAACAGGAAGGCATCGCCGCTTTCCTCTTTGAGCCGGCGATATTGGGCCTGCATCGGGGTCTGGACGTCGCTACCCGCCACGGGCCGCACCCTGCCGGGGGTCAGGCACCGGGCTCCACGTCCTCGAGTTCGCCGGTCAGCGTCCATGTCTGCGCGGCAGTGATCCGGGCCCGGCCAAAGCGGTTCTCCGCCCCGGCCCGGCTGGGCACCAGGACGAGGCGGTTGCCGCGGGTGCGCGCGGTGAACACCCCCGGGTCCTTGCGACTGGCGCCCTCGACGAGCACCTCACAGCGGGTTCCGATCAGCCCCTCGTTCTTGCGGCGACTGGTCGCGTACTGCAGTGCGTTGAGCCGGTCCAGCCGGTCCTTCTTGGTCTGTGACGGGACGGGATCCTCCCAGCGCGCCGCGGGCGTGCCCGCCCGCGGGCTGTATTGGAAGGTGAAGGCGTTGTCGTAGCCGACCTCGCGTACGAGGGAGAGCGTCTCCTGGAAGTCGGCCTCCTCCTCGCGCGGGAAGCCGACGATGATATCCGTGGTGATCGTGGCCCGCGGCACCAGCCGGCGCACGCAGTCGATCAGGGCCAGGTACTGCGCGCGCCCGTAGCCGCGGTTCATCCAGCGCAGCACGCGGTCCGAACCCGACTGCACCGGAAGGTGGAAGTGCTCACAGATCTGCGGGTGCCCGGCGACCACCTCGACCATCTTGGGGGTGAAGTCCCGCGGGTGGCTGGTGGTGTACCGGACCCAGCGGAGCCCGGGGACGCCCGCGACGTCACGCAGCAGGTCGGCGAAGTCGTAGCCCCCCAGGTCATGGCCGTATGAGTTCACGTTCTGCCCCAGCAGCGTGATCTCGCGGTAGCCATGGGCGACCAGGGCCTCGACCTCGGCCAGGATCTCCCCCGGCCGCCGGCTGCGCTCCCGCCCGCGCGTGGTGGGCACGATGCAGTACGTGCAGTACTTGTCGCAGCCGTAGATGACGTTCACCCAGGCCTTGACCCCCGGCGCCCGGCGCGCGGGCAGGTTCTCCACGGTCTCGGGGGCCTGCGTCCAGATCTCGACGGTCTGGGCCTCGTCGCGGTACGCGCGCTGCAGCAGTTCGGGCAGGGCGTGCAGGTTGTTGGTGCCAAAGACCAGGTCCACGTGCGGGGCGTGCTGCTGCAGGTAGGCCACTGTCTCCGGCATCTGCGTCAGACAGCCGCAGACCCCCAGCAGCACCTCCGGCCGCTCGGTCTTGAGTTGCTTGAGCCGGCCCACCTCACCCAGGGCGTGCTCGGCGGCCGTTCCGCGCACGGCGCAGGTGTTGAGCAGGATGAGGTCAGCATCCTCCACCACCGGCGCGACCATGTACCCCATGGCGGTCAACTGGCCCAGCAGCGTCTCGCTGTCCGCCTCGTTCATCTGACAGCCCCAGGTCCTTAAATGGCACACTGGGTCTGCCTTGCCGGTCCAGACCTGGGCACAGGAGTTCCCGTGGGTGTCGCGCCACGTGCCGTCGGCGGCCAGGGCGAACCCCGCTCGCGCCATGAACCCGCCGGTGCGGGCGTCGTAGGAGACCACGGGGATCTCAAGGCGCTGCACGGCGCTACCGCCCCCTTCTGCTGATGACTGGAGTGTAGCATGGGTGGGACTGGCCGGGCGCCCGTCGGGCCGCAGCGGCCCCAGCGGTCCGCGCCACGGCGCTGGCGCGGGAACGTGACCGAAATCGCGGCGCAAGCCCCCGCCTTTCGGCGTGGGGTGAGCCGTTCCCGTCCGAACACCTCAGGGGTTCGTTGCCGTGTGCGTTAGGCGGCCACACGCCGTATGATGCGCACATGTGTACGGCACTGCACAATACCGGCGCAAGGTGCTCGTGGACGGCATCGACGAGTGGCTCAAGGCTATCATCCGTTCTGCGGTCGCGGAACGGGACGCGGTCGTGAGCGAGATGGAGGTCATGCCCGACCATGTGTTCGGGATCCACTGATTGGTACGGCTACTGAAGGGGCGCTCTTCGCGCCTGCTCCGACAGGAGTTTCCGCGGCTACGCATCCGCCTGCCGACCCTGTGGACCAACAGCTACTTTGGGGCGACGGTGGGGGGTGCGCCCCGTGCGCTCATCAAGCAGTGCCTCGAAGAACCAGAAGCAGGTCTGCGGACACCGCGTCCTTGGTGTGCGAGTTGCCCCTGCGGGTGCCGTTGTCGCTCGGGCGCCGCTTGGCGGCGAATCTCGAAGCCGCCAGACAGACGTACAACGCCTGCCTCGGTGAGGCCCTGCGGCGGAGGGGCTTGGTGCGACAGGCGGTGTGGTTCGTACGGGGACGGGCCACGCCTAGCTGGAAGCAAGAGCGGCAGGCCCACTTCCGCGCCGCGCGCGATCAGCACGAGTTCTCCGCTGCGGCGATGCAACGGTATCCGCGTGCGGAGCAAGGGCGAGACGGGCGCGACGGCGGAGAAGACCTGGAACGGCGAGCACCTGGGGGCACACGAGGTGCAGGCACTGGCGTCGCGCGCCTACCGGGCCACAAGCACTGATCTGCTCGGCCAGCATGGACAGCCCCGCTTCAAAGGCAACGACCAAATGCACTCGGTCGAGGGCCAAGGACCCGGGAGCGGGTTGCGGTGGACGGACCACAGCCTGCTGATCTGGGGCGACCTCGTGCTCCGACCGCTCATCGACCCGGACGATCAGGTGGTGCGCCATGCTCTGTGCTCCCGTGTGGAATATGTGCGCAGCGTGCGGAGGCGTGTGCGGCTGCGCACGCGATGGTACGTGAGGTGGCGTGCGCAGAGCGGCCGTATCCCCAACCCAGGCATGGGATGGGTAGCGGGGTCGCAATCGGAGAAATCAACACCACAGCCCGCGCTTGATCAGACTGTCGCGCACGGGCCCGACCTCGCTCGTGTGGAGAACGGCAGTCCACATCAGGAGGCTGCAGAGGGAGCTGGACCAGTCCCCGGCCGCGAACTCATGCCTGAAAACGCAAGCGGGACCAGGACTTCCCCCTCGTCCCGCTGACAATGCCTGGGCGCGCGCTGCGCTCACTCTTAACTCCCGCTAGAGGCCATCTCTTGCAGCACCAGTGCCAGCACCTTGGCCGCCTGGGCCCGGGTCGCCGCCCCCAGCGGCTGCAGGCTGCCATCGGGGAAGCCGCCGACGTAACCCGCCGCCACGGCCTCCTCCACGCCCGCCACCGCCCAGGCACTGATCTGCGTGTCGTCGCTGAAGTGCAGCGTCGTCGTCTTCGTCAGCTTCAACGCCCGCGCCAGCAGCACCGCCATCTGCTCCCGCGTCAGCGAATCGTTCGGCCCGAACGTCGTCGGCGTCAGGCCGTCCACGATTCCCGCCTGCACCGCCGCCGCCACGTAGGGCGCGAACCAGGCGGAGGCCGGCACGTCGGCGAAGGATGTCGCGCCGCTGCCCACCTTCAGCCCCAGGGTCAGCACCAGCATCTTGGCGAACTGGGCCCGGGTCACCGGTGCCCCCGGCTGGAAGGTGCCGTCGGGGAAGCCCGCGATGATGCCCTTGCAGGCCAGGGTCAATATGGCTTGGTGCGCCCAGTAAGTCGAAGGCACATCGGAGAAGCTGGCCGTGCAAGGGGCGGCCTGATAGGTGAACCGGTCCGCGCTGCCGGTGGCGCTGGTGCCGCCTGAAGTGACAATCGTCACGTCCACCGTGCCCGTACCCGCTGGCGCCACCGCCGTGATCCCGTCAGCCGATTCCACGGTGAAGCTTGGCGCCGGGTTCGTTCCGAAGTCCACCAGCGTGGCGCCGCTGAACCCGCTGCCAGCGATGGTGACCGTGGTTCCCGCGCTGCCGCTGGCGGGGCTCACGCCCGCAACCTCGGGCGCGGCCTGATAGGTGAACTGGTTCGCGCTGCCGGTGGCGCTGGTGCCGCCTGAAGTGACAACCGTCACGTCCACCGTGCCCGTTCCCGCCGGCGCCACCGCCGTGATCTCGCCCGCCGATTCCACGATGAAGTTTTGCGCCGGATTCGTTCCGAAGTCCACCAGCGTGGCGCCGCTGAATCCGCTGCCAGCGATGGTGACCGTGGTTCCCACGCTGCCGCTGGCGGGGCTCAGGCCCGTGACTACCGGCGCGGGCGCCGCCGCCACCGCGAACACTGTGCCGCCCATTTCGCTCAGAGAGGGCGAGGTGTGCGCATTCACCGTAAGGCTGAGACAACCCGCGTCATAGGTGGCTGCCGGGTTCACCGCCTGCCAGCCGCCCGCACCATTGTTCGCCGCGGGGTTGAGCCAGTACAGGGTATCGCCGGCGGTGGCGCCGCATTCCGTGATGGTCACGCTTTGGAAGGTGTTGCCCGTGGACAGGGCGGCGTCGAAATACCGCGCGCCTCCCGCGGGCCCGGTGCCCGCCGGGTTTGTCGCGTACTCGGCGACGCTCAACACCCCGGTGCCGCTGCCGCTCGCGGAGGTGTTCCCGTAGCTGGCCGTGGCGTTCCCTCCGGTGGCTACGGCCTGTTCGGCCCCGTCCACCGTAACATTCGGGGGCGTCACCAGGATCACCGCCTGGGGCTGATCCACGACCCCGGATACCGTAGCCGTGACGGTCACCGCCCCGGATTGGCTCGGGGCCGTGAACACGGCCGAGTAGTCGCCGTGCGCGTCGGTGGTGACCGTCGTGGAACTGAGGCTGCCGGCATTCCCGGAAGCGGCTCCGCCGGAGAGGGCCAGGTGGACCGTGGCGCCGGCCCCGGCAGTACCGAACACCTGGGCCGTGCCGCCCACGGGCACGCTTTCCGGCGACACCCCGATGCTGACCGTGCTCGCAGGCGTTACGCTGGAGGCTTCCACCGTCACCGCAGCCGAACTGCCGCTTGCCCCCTCTCCGGGAAGCTGGGCCGTCGCCGTGAGGGAGTCCCCCGCATGAAGGGTGAGCCCCGCGACCGTCCAGTTCCCGTTCGTACCCGCCGTGGCGGTGCCGACCTGGCTTGCGTCGTCATCAAGCACGATGGCCGCGCCCGCGGCGGCGGTGCCACTAACGCTGGTGCCGTTGGCGTACACGGGACCCGCGATGATCGGCCCCGGCGTTTTGCCCTCTTGCACGGTCACCGCAGCCGAGCTGCCGCTTACCCCCTCTCCAGAAAGCTGGGCCGTAGCCGTGAGGGAGTCTCCCGCATGAAGGGTGAGCCCCGTGACCGTCCAGTTCCCGTTCGCACCCGCCGTGGCGGTGCCGACCTGGCTTGCGCCGTCATCAAGCACGATGGCCGCGCCCACGGCGGATCTGCCGTGAACGCTGGTGTCGTTGGCGTACACGGGACCCGCGATGATCGGCGCCGGCGTCTGCGCCGCTTGCACGGTCACCGCAGCCGAGCTGCCGCTTACCGCATCCCCGGAAAGCTGGGCCGTAGCCGTGAGGGAGTCCCCGGTCTTAAGGGTGAGCCCGGTGACCGTCCAGTTCCCGTCCGCCCTCGCGTACGTGGCGGTGCTGACCTGGCTTGCGTCGTCGTACAGCACAATGGCCGCGCTTGCGGCGGCGGTGCCGCTAACGCTGGTGTCGTTGGCGTACACGGGACCCGCGATGATCGGCGCTGGCGTTTGGCCCGCCTGCACGGTCACCGCAGCCGAACTGCCGCTTACCGCATCCCCGGAAAGCTGGGCCGTG
>JAJZWQ010000093.1 GCA_021846605.1 Bacillota bacterium
GCTGCGAAAGGCCATCGCTCGGTGGGAGGGCTGCCGAGGGGTTCAGCGGCAAGGCCTTTGGGCCGGTGATGGCGACCTTCCACCGCGCCGCCGGAGACCGCCGTGGCGCCTTATCTGAACGGTATTGCCTTTAGGCGCAATGCCGTTCACTTTGCGGCCCTGACCCGCATCCAGATGGCGTGGATTCATGCTGGAAGCGGTCGCGCCGCGCGCCCTGCCATCCTTACATCTTAAGTCAACGGTATTGCCTTTAGGCGCAATACCGCTTCGTTTGGCGTTGCCGAGCGGCCGCTGCGAAAGGCCGTCGCTCGGTGGGACGGGTGCCGAGGGGTTCAGCGGCAAGGCCTTGGGGCCGGCGATGGCGACCTTCCACCGCGCCGCCGGAGACTGCCGTGGCACCTTATCTGAACGATATTGCCTTTAGGCGTGGGCTGAGCCATTCCCGTCCGGACACTTTAGATTAGGAGTTCGTGGCGTGATGTGGACCCGCAGCTCGGGATCCACACATTGGTACGGCTACTGAAGGGCGAGGCGCGAGTGGCACGGGGGCCTGCTCCCGACAGGCGCACTGCGACTCCTTGCCGTGTGGCACGCGGACCCCTGTGCCTGCAGCGGGCCCCGGCCTCTCGGCCGGTCCTGCGGCCAGGGCGGCACGCATGGCAGATGTCGCGAGTTTGTTAGGCAAGCCAGGCAACAGCTGACACCACGGGATCGCCCCAGGCGCGGACCGCGCCGCACGGACAGGACCCCGACCGAGGGCGGCGAAACCCTTCGCATGGCCATCCCTCCCCCCGCGCGCTGGCCCCGTCGCGCCCTGCTGCGTCCCGCTGCCGCGGCGGCCCTTGGCATGGCCGGCCTGGCGGCCTGCGGCCCGGCACGGCCGGCCGTGCTCGCCGCGCGCTGGCGGGCCCTGGCCGACCGTACCCCCGAGGACGACAGCGCCAGCTACACGGCCGGCGGCGGCACGCTCCACGTCGCCGCGAGCAGCCGGTTCTACGGGTACGCGTCCGGGGTGCACCGCGACGCCACCAACTACGGCTGGGCCTGGACGACGGGCTGGAACCAACAACTCCCCCAGAGTCCGGGCGCGCAGGTGGTGGCCGCCAACGTGCTGGGCCAGTCCAGCGACGACGTCCTGGTCCTCGCCCCGGCCACCTCCACCCTGTCCCGGTACACGCTCTCGGCCGCCGGCCAACTCACCCCGGCGGGCAGCCAGACGCTGGCGGGCTCGGGGAGCCTGGTGGCCGGGGACTTCCGCGGGGTGGGCCACGCGGACCTGGGCCTGGTCGACGTCGCCGCCGGGACGCTCCGCCTGTTCTCCGGCAACGGGCGGGGGGGATTCACCCCCGCCGCGGCCGTCCACCTGGGCGTCCGAGGCGGGCAGTGGGTGGCGGGCGACTTCGACGGCGACGGACGGGCGGATCTCTGTAACTACAGCCGCTCCGGCCTGACGGTGCTGTTCAGTGACGGGCAGGGCCGTTTCGGGCGCGGGATGCACTCGGTCTGGCCAGGGGCGGACGGTTCGGGCACGCTGGTGGCCGCACCGTTCGCGCAGAACCACCGCGCCGACCTGGCGCTGTACGGGGGCGCGGGGTTGGCGGCCGGCTTCGAATTCCGCCTGGGGCGGGGCGACGGCACCTTCGGGCCCCGCGCGGACGAGATGGGCACCCCGGCGCAGACCCACCTCTGGGCCCTGTACAGTTGGGGCGGGGGCACTGGACTGCCCCTGGCCGGCCACTTGGGCGCCTCCATCCCGTCCATCGCGCTCTGGGAGCCCTCCGGCGGCCTCCTGACCGTCCAACAGGCCTCGATCACCAATGCCTACAACTACTCGGTCTGCCTGATGCCGGTGGGCAACGGCTACCGCCTCTGGTACGGGGGGCGCTGGCAGACGCTGAACACCAGTGGGACCCCGCGGACGGGCTGGGACGGCGACCACGTGCTCTCGGCCTCGTCGCCGGACGGGCTGCGCTGGTACCGGCGGATGGACGCCCCGGAGATGTATCAGGGGAAGGAGTTGGGCCAGACCGGCTGGTGGACCAACAACTATCTGCAGCCCCAGGTGATCCGCGTCGGCGACGTCTACCACATGTTCTGGCAGGCCGAGGTCAACCCCGGACAGCCGGTGGACACCGGCCAGATCGCGACGGCCGCCGCGGACCGCATCGGCCTGTCGACGTCCAGCGACGGGCGGCACTGGCAGCGCATGACCACCCGCGGCGTGGTGGTGGGGCTGGACCAGCCGGCCGCCACGAAGCTGGGCGACGAGGAGACCCTCTACGTCGCCAACGACCCCGACCACCTCCCCTGGTGGCTGTATGTGTACTACATGCTGGACGGGCACCCCCAGGGCTATTTCCGCCTGCGCTCGGCCGACCCCACCACCTTCGACTGGTCCGCCCGCGAGCAGGTCACCGGCTTCTCGCAACTCGGCAACGGCTGCGCCTACGCCGACGGCGCCCCGGGTGGCCGTGTCTATCTGCGGATCACCTTTGCCCCCGGGCCCACCGGTCGCACCTATCCGACCCTGCAGTTCTCCCGCGACGGCCTGACCTGGGGATTCGGCCAGGCCCAGGCCCCCACGGCGTCCGGAGCCGCCGCCCCGCTCTGGGAGACCGTGGCCAACGCCACGTCTCCGGGGCTGGTCCTGGCCACGACCCAGAACAACCGCACCAACCGCAACGTCTACTTCTTGGGCCTGTCCTCGGTGGACGGCACGGGCCAGTTGGAGAGCACCGGCCCCGGAAGCTGGCGGGCGCTGTATGCCGCCACCACCAGCAACGGACCGACCGTCCCGGACATCTGGCACTCCCAGATCGGCGTGGGCGAACTCACTTTGAAGTTGACGTGAACAGGCAGGGGAGGCTTTTGCCCTCCCCTGCCTGTTCACGCGCGCACGACACTCAGTTATTCGTCGAGGTGCTCGAACCGGTCGACCCCGACGATGTGCCGCTTGAGATGTTGGACTGCGCCTGGAGCACCGCCAGGCGCGCCAGGACCACCGCCATCTGCGCCCGGGTCAGGGGACTGTTGGCCAGCAGTTGCCCGTTGGCTCCCTGCAGCAGTCCCAGCTGGATGGCCAGGGCCAGCGCACCGTGCGCCCAACTCGGGGCGTTGCCCTGCAGCGTGATCGGGACATTGGCATCCATTGCGGCCGCCTGCCCCAGGCCCGCCGCGTTCAGGAGCATGACGATGGCCTGCGCCCGCGTCAGGGCCGCGCTCGGCCCGCCCAGCCCCTGTTCGTTGTTCATCACACCGGCCGACGCCGCCCAGTTCATCGCCGACAACGCCCAACTCGGCGTCCCGCCCGGTGCCCCGGAGGTGAAGATGGAACCGACGGCCTGCAGGCGCGCCAGCATGGTGGCCAGTTCGTCCACGGTCACGTTGCTGCTGGGCGAGAACGTG
Source organism: Bacillota bacterium (assembly GCA_021846605.1). Next base: position 3,406 of record JAJZWQ010000093.1, read on the forward strand.
GTGGCGGAAGTGCCCTCGATGACGCCGGCGTTGTGCAGGGCCGCAACCGCGGACAGGGCCCAGGGCGCCTGGGTCGGGAGGTCCGTGAAGGGCGTGGTGGGCGACGTGTTAGACGTGTCCTTGGCGTAAACCGCCATGGCCACCTGGAGCCCCTTGGCGTTGGCGTGCTCGGTCACCAGGACCTCGTGCACGGCGTTGGCCAGCGCCGTACCCGTGCTGCCGGAGGCCAGGGCCGCCTGTACCGCGTCGCGCACCTTCAGGCCGAAGGCGTGCCCCGACGGGCCGGAGCCTCCCGTCTGCGTGCCGCTCTGGACCTGCCCGGCGGCTGAAGCGCTCGCCCCGCGATGCGCGGCCGCATTCGAGGCGGCGAACGCGGTGGAACCGGAAGCCAGGAGCGCGGCAACGACCATGGAGCCGATGAACCGACGGAACATGCATACAACCTCCCTGTTGCTATTGAGGGCCTCGGGCCCCTCTGCCCCTCTATCGTTCGTCGGCGTCCAGTCGTTTATGTGGGTAGCGATGGGAGTGGGCCGCGAGGAGGCGCCGGAGCCCCTACGGGCGAGGCCGGGACGTGCGGCCACGGGCCCCCGTGGGATTCTGGACAACCGGGCGGCGGCGCCGGGCCACCCACACCGTTGTGGGCATGGGGTCTCGCTTCCCGCATGATCGCCCTCCACGGCCACAGAGTCGCCAGCGGACACCAAGGTCCGACTCGGCATCGCGGCCGAAGAGCGCCGGTGTGGGTAGTTGGCGCGCGCAGTATGCGGACACCACCACCCACGGACCCCCCCCATAGGGGACTGGCGTGGCGGCTCAACCACCCCGCGGCTAAAGCCGGTAGGCCACACGGGGACGGGGAACGCGGACGGACCCACCTGAAGTTGCGGATCCACAGCAAAGAGAGTGGTGCGCCCGGTAGGATTTGAACCTACGCAAACCAGGCTCCGGAGGCCTGTGCTCTATCCGGGCTGAGCTACGGGCGCAAACCGTGCTTCGTACATATACCACGCGGCGCCCGGCGCCGCAAGCTCGAACTGGAACGGGGCGCGCGCCCGGCCCGGTCGACCATGGCCCGGGCCTACGCGCCCATCCCCGGCCGGGCCTCCGGCGCATCCGCGGCCGTGCGGCCGAAGAGGGCGCGCACCTGCCGGTCGAGGGTCGCCTGCTCCGGATAGGCATCCTCTCCGTGCAGGGCGGCATCCAGCCCCTCCTGCTCCTGCTCGGGCGTCACCCGGCAGCCCACCAGCCAGTCCACGATCTTGTACACCACAAAGGTCCCGGCCGCTGAAAAGGCCCAGGCCGCCCCCACGCCGATGGCCTGCAGCAGCAGCTGCCGCGGATGGCCGTACAGCAACCCGTTGGCCCCGCCGCTGTTGATGGCCACCTGGGCGAAGATGCCCGTGGCCAGCGCGCCCCAGGTGCCGCCGATGCCGTGCCCGCCGAAGGCATCGAGCGCGTCGTCGTAGCCGAAGCGGTTCTTGAGCAGCGAGGCCGCGAAGTAGCAGAGCACGCCGCCGCCCACCCCGATGGCGATGGCGCCCATCGGCCCGACGAAGCCCGCGGCCGGGGTGATCGCCACCAGCCCGCAGACCGCCCCGGCGCAGGCCCCCATCAGGGTGGGCTTGCCGGTGCGTAGCCACTCCACCGCGATCCAGGCCAGCATGGCCGCGGCCGTCGCCGTGTTGGTGACCAGGAAGGCCGAGGCGGCCAGGGGCCCGGCGTTCACCGCGCTCCCGGCGTTGAAGCCGAACCAGCCGAACCACAGCAGCGCGGTGCCCACCAGGACCATGGGGACGTTGTGGGCCCGGATGTGCTCGTCGCGGCCCAGGCCCCGGCGTTTGCCCAGAAGGATCGCCACGACCAGGCCCGCTACACCCGAACTGATGTGCACGACCGTGCCTCCGGCGAAGTCCAGCACGCCCAGGTTGTGCAGCCAGCCGCCCGTCCCCCAGACCCAGTGCGCCAGCGGGTCGTAGACGATGGTCGCCCACAGCAGGGTGAACAGCACGAAGGCCTTGAACTTCATGCGTTCGGCCAGCCCGCCCACGATCAGGGCGGGGGTGATGATGGCGAACATCATCTGGAAGATGCTGTACAGCTCATTGGGGATGGTCGGCGCGTACGCGGGGTCCGGGGCGGCCCCGACGTGGCGAAACCCGATCCAGGCCAGCGTCCCGATGATATGGTGCCAGTCGGGGCCGAAGGCCAGGGAGTACCCGAAGAGCACCCACTGCACCGAGATCAGGCCGATGACCACGAACACCTGCAGGATCGTGGTGATGACGTTTTTGCTGCGCACCATGCCGCCGTAAAACAGCGCCAGCCCAGGGGTCATGATCAGCACGAGGGCCGCCGAGGCCAGCACCCACGCCTCGTCGCCCGCGTTCAGCGGGCTGGCGGCGGCCGCGGGGACGGCCGCCAGGCAGAGTCCCGGCACCAGGACGGCGGCCAGGAGCGCGGCGGGGAGCAGCACCCGGAGACGCTTGCCCAAAACACACCCTCCCCTACGCCCGGTCCGCCCGGAGCGTAAGGGAGCGGTGGCATCCGGAGCACATCTGTGCCACGTATGCTCCCACATACCTGACACGCTTTTCGCTTCCATCTTCGCCACGCGCCGCGGGCGTCGCTTCAGGCGCCGCGCAGGGCGGCCAGGGCGGCACGCACGGCCTCGCCGGAGCGTCCGGCGCCGTCCCTGGGTTGGAACTCCAGGCCGACGAAGCCGTCGTACCCCTCCGCGGCGAGCGCCTCCATGATGGCGCCGTACGCCAACTCCCCGCCGCCAGGTTCGGTCCGCCCCGGAACGGCGGCCACGTGCACATGCCCGATGAGCGCGGCGTGGCGGCGCACCGTGGCGATGATGTTCCCCTCCATGATCTGGGCGTGGTAGACATCGTAGAGCAGGCGTACGGCGTCGCGCCCGACGGCCGCGACGATGCGCGCGGCCACCTCTGTGCGGTCCAGGAAGTAGCCGGCGTGGTCCACGAGGGTGTTGAGGGCCTCCAGATGCAGGCGCATCCCCGCGGCGGCCGCGGCGGGTGCCACCGCGGCCAGTCCGGCAATGATCGCCGCCTCCTGGTCGGCGGGCGGAACGCCCGGCAACGCGTCGCCCACGGTGACGATCATCCCGGGCAGCCCGTGCGCGGCGGCCTCGGCGATGGCGGCCTCCAGTTTGGCCACGGCTTCGGCGCCACGCGCCGGATCGGCGAGCGGCGCGCCGCAGGCGCAGGCCGCGACCGCCAGCCCGAGCGCGTGGGCGCGCCGGCACACCGCTCCGACGTCCTTGCCGCCCAGCCCCCAGAACTCCACCGCCTCCACGCCGGCCGCTGCGGCCGCGTCCACCCGTTCGACCAGAGGCACATCCGTAAACAACATCTCTATGCACGCCGAAAACCGCAACATTGCGCCCACCCCCCGTGTGTTCAGCGCCGCGTTAGACAGCGCCCGCGCCACACCTGCCGCGTCTTCAGCTTTTGGTGATCAGCAGGAAACCGCCGATGAGCACGAAGGCCACGCCCGCCGTGGCGCGCAGCACACGCACCGGGATGGCATGTCCCAGGGCGTCCCCCAGGAGCGCGGAGATCAGCGTCACCAGGACGAGCGCTAGCGCCGCCCCGAGGAAGACGGACAGCGCGCCGTGTCCATTGGCGCTCAGCATCAGGGTCGCCAGTTGGGTCTTGTCTCCCAGTTCGGCCAGAAAGACCAGCCCGAACGCCAGCCAAAAGCCCTGGAGCTTCACAGCCGCGCCCCCTTGCCCCGGAAGGCTTATGGGACGTGTCGACTGGACAGAACGCGCCGTGCGCTGGAACGAAGTGGCCGCGCGCCGCGCGCTCTGGGGCGGGCATCGTATGCCTACACAGACAGGCGGGGTATGGAGGATGGCATGATGTTACAGGCCGTGGTCATGGCGGGCGGGCGGGGTGAGCGCCTGCAGCCGCTCACCGCCCGGCGCCCCAAGCCCCTGGTCCCCTTCTTCGGCCTGCCGCTACTGGGGTACCTGCTGGGCCACCTGGCGCGGTTGGGCGTGGGCGAAGCCTTCGTCACCGCCGGATACCTCGGGCACCAGATCACCGGCTTCGTCCAGTCCGGGGACTTCGGGCTCCCTGTGCACTGCACGCTGGAGGAGCGGCCGCGCGGTACGGCCGGCGCCGTCATCGACCTGCTGCCCCAACTGGCATCCCGCTTCCTGGTGGTGAGCGGCGATGCTCTGATGGACCTCGATCTGCCGTCCCTGGCCGCCTGCCACGAGGCGGACGGCAACCTGGCCACCATCTGCCTGGCGCCGCCCGGTGAGCGGTTGCGCTTCGGCAGCGTCACCTGCCGCGACCGCCGGGTGACCGGCTTTCGGGAAAAGCCCGAGATCGCCGATTTGCTGCCGGGCAGCGGCGTTAACGCCGGCTGCTACCTGTTGGAGCGGGAAGCCCTGGCCGGCCTGGATCCACAGCGCCCGCTGGACTTCGCCAGGGACGTCCTCCCCGGGCTCCTGGACCGGGGGGCCCCCCTGGGCGCGGTCTCCAGCATGCGATACTGGCGCGATCTGGGCACCCTGGACGCTTACCGCGAAGCCCACTTCGACGGGCTCGTCCAGAAGCTGCCGACCGGGTGGATGCCGCGCGGACTGCGCATCGACGCCAACGCCCCCGGCGGCCCCATCGCCATGGGGCCCGGGGTGGAGATCGCCCGGGACGCCCACATCGAGGGACCGGCCCTGCTCGGGCCGGGCTGCCGCCTGGACCCGGGCGCGCGCGTGACCCGCTCCCTGTTGCTGGGCGAGTGCCGGGTCGGGGCCGGCAGTTGGGTGACCGATTGCGTACTCGACGGAGGCACCGTGGTCCCGCCGCACCGGCGCGTCGTCGGGGCGGGGCTGGCGGGGGGGCGCCAGCCCCTGCGCCTGCGCCGTCAGGCGGCGCGCACGCCACAGGGGGCCCCCGCGCCGCTGCCGGATCTCGCCGTGGCGGCGCCGCACCCCTGAGCGCCGGGGATCAGTGGGCGGCGACGGCCTGCTCGACCACGGCGTCCAGGGTGAGGAAGCGGAGGCGGGGGTGCTCCCCGACGTGGTAGTCGACCTCGCGTTCGTTGGGGAACAGCGCCACGAGCCGGCCGTCCCGGTCGGTGCAGCGCAGAACGCCCCAGGGGCGGAAGGCCTCCACCTCCTCCTCCGGCCCAGCCAACCACCGCGCGGCGGTGTGGGGCAGCCCCTCCAGGGTCGTCTCCACGCCGTATTCGGCCTGCAGCCGGAACTGCACCACGTCGAACTGCAGTCGGCCGACCGCGGCCAGTACCGGCTCGCGGCGGGACGCCCCCGGCTGCTGGAGGATCTGGACGGCCCCCTCCTGCTGCAACTGCTCCAACCCGCGCATGAAGGCCTTCTGCTTCTGCACATCCCCCTGGCGGAGCACCGCGAAGTGCTCCGGCTGGAAGCTGGGCAGCAGTATCGGCGGGGGCGCCGTGCCCACCGCCAGCGTGTCTCCGATGCCGAAGAAGCCGGGATTGGCCACACCGATGACGTCGCCGGCGTAGGCCACGTCCACCGTCTCGCGCTCCTGGGCGAAGAGGGTATGGGCCTGACCCAGGCGCACACGGCGCCCGCTGACCACATGCACCACCTGCGCGTCGCGCGAGAACGCCCCGCGCGTGATGCGCACAAAGGCCACGCTGTCGCGGTGCAGCGGGTCCATGTTCGACTGGATCTTGAAGATGAACCCGGCGAACTCCCCGGCCGCGGGGCGCGGAGGCGGGGCCAGCGTGATGAACCGCCGCAGGAAGGGTTCGACCCCGAAGTTCGTCACGGCGCTCCCGAAGAAGACCGGGGTCTGCTGACCGGCGCCGAAGCGCTCGACGTCCAGGCGGGACCCCACCCCGTCCAGAAGGCCGATGTCCTCGCGCAACTGGCTGGCCGGGGCCTCGCCCAGCAGTGCGGGGAGGTTGGGGTCGTCAATGCCCGTCGTCCGGACCGGCACCTGGCGCGCACCGTGCTCCACCCGGTCGTAACGCTGCACGCTGCGCGTGTCCCGGTCGTAGATCCCCTGGAACTCCGGTCCGTCTCCGATCGGCCAGTTGATCGGCACGGCCTCCATTCCCAGGGCCTCCTCGATCCGGCCGAGGAGGTCCAACGGCGCCAGCGCGGGACGGTCCATCTTGTTCACGAAGGTGAGGATGGGAATGCCGCGCTGCCGGCAGACGGTGAACAGCTTGCGGGTCTGCGCCTGGATGCCGCGCGCGCCGTCCAAGACCATCACCGCGCTGTCCACGGCGGCCAGCGTGCGGTAGGTGTCCTCGGAGAAGTCCGAGTGGCCCGGCGTGTCCAGGAGGTTGCAGCGGTGGCCGTCGTACTCGAAGGCCAGCAGTGTCGAGGTGATGGAGATGCCGCGCTGGCGCTCCATGGCCATCCAGTCGCTGACCGCCGCGCGCTGGTTGCGCCGCGCGCGCACCGAGCCGGCCAGCTGCACCTGGCCGCTGTATAGTAGAAGCTTCTCGGTCAGGGTGGTCTTGCCGGCGTCCGGGTGCGAGATGATGGCAAATGTCCGCCGCCGCGCCACCTCGCGCTCCAATTGCGACTTGTCCCCCATGGTCCGCGCACCCCCGAATGCGTATGGTACCACGCGGCGCGGCGCTCGGCAGGAGCGGGCCGCGTTCGGCACGAACGAAGCGGTATGGACTTACCCCAACCCCGACTGGTCTGGCCGACCGCACCGAGTGCCCCACCGACCGCACCGAGCGCCCCGCCGCAGGTCGTGCGGCGGGTGCCCGCCAGCGGCCCGCCCCTCCTGCCGCAGGACGGTGGCGCACCGAACCGCCTCTTCCACGGTGACAACCTGGCGGTGATGGACGCCCTGCTGCCCGAACTCGCCGGGAGCATCGACCTCATCTACATCGATCCGCCCTTCGGCAGCGGCTCAGACTACGAGGTGCTGGGCGAGGATGGACTCCGGCCGGCATTCACCGACCGCTGGACCCGGGGCCTGGCCGGCTATCTGGAGATGCTGGCGCCGCGCCTGGAGCGGATGCACCAGCTTCTGGCCCCCCACGGAGCCCTCTACGTGCACGTGGACCCGACGGCATCGCACTACGTCAAGGTCCTGCTCGATGGAATCTTCGGACCGGAGTGCTTCCAGCGGGAGATCATCTGGCGGATCGGCTGGGTCTCGGGGTACAAGACGCAGGTGCGCAACTGGATCCGCAACCACGACGTGATCCTCTTCTACACGCGCGACCCCGCAACGTTCACCTTCAACAAGGTGCTGGTGCCCGCTCCGCCCGGCTACCAGCGGCGCGGCGGGGGCGAGGGCCGGGGGCGCCCGGCCGAGGACGTGTGGAACGCAAACGAGGCCGAGCGCGCCCTGACCGGCGCCGCATCCCTGGACTCGATCCAGATCAAGAGCTTTTCGCGCGAGAAGACGGGGTATCGTACACAGAAGAACGAGAGCCTGCTGCGCCGGGTCGTGGAGGCATCCAGCAACCCCGGCGACCTGGTGGCCGACTTCTTCTGCGGTTCGGGGACCACGGCGGCCGCCTGCGAGGCCCTGGGGCGGCGCTGGCTGCTGTGCGACATCGGCGCCCCGGCCGTGGACGTCGCGGTGCGGCGCCTGGAGTCCCTGCCGACCCATGGCGCCTTTGAGGTACTGGCGGCTGATCCGCCACCGGCAGCCGAGGAGGGAATGGATACCCCATGCAGTACCGGCGATTGGGCCGATCCGGCCTCAAGCTGAGTTCCATCTCTCTGGGCAGCTGGCTGACCTACGGGGGAAGCGTCGATTCCGACGCGGCGCAGGCCTGCGTCCGGGCAGCCCTGGATGTCGGCATCGTCCACTTCGACACGGCGGACGTCTACCAGGGCGGCCGGGCCGAGGAGGTCCTGGCCCGCGGCTTGGACGGCGTCCCCCGCCACAGCGTCGTGCTGGCTACCAAGGTCTTCTGGCCGACCGGCAACGGCCCCAACGACCGCGGAACATCGCGCAAACACCTGCACGAGAGCCTGGACGGCTCCCTGCGGCGCCTGGGCACCGACTACGTCGACATCCTGTATTGCCACCGCTTCGACGTGGACACCGACCCCGAGGAGACGGTGTTCGCCCTCAATGACCTGGTGGAGCGCGGCAAGGTGCTCTATGCGGGCGTGAGCGAGTGGCCGGCCGGGCGCATCCGCGAGGCCCGGGACATCCAACGCCGGCTCGGTCTGCGCGCCTTGGCCGCCGTCCAGCCGAAATACAGCATGCTCTCCCGCGGCGTCGAGCGGGAGGTGCTTCCCGCCTGCCGCGACGAGGGTCTGGGGGCCGTGGCCTTCTCCCCGCTGGAGCAGGGCCTGCTCACGGGCAAGTACCGGCCGGGGGCGGATGCACCGGCCGGCAGCCGCGGCGCCGGGCATGCGAACCTCCTGCGCGCCGACGCCCTGGAGCGGGTCGAGCGCCTGCGGCCCCTGGCCGCCGAGGCGGGCATCCCCCTGCCGCACCTGGCCCTGGCCTGGGTGCTGCGGCTGCCGGAGATCAGCTCGGCCCTGATCGGGGCCAGCCGACCAGAGCAGGTGCGGGAAAACGCCGCCGCCGCCGACGTCCAACTGTCGACGGACCTCCTGGCGGCGATCGCGCAGGCCCTGGCGTAATCGCGGCCCCCGTCCACGCGGCGCGGGCCCTTGCCGGGATATCCGGGATGCGGCACCGCACGGCCGTCGTCAGCGTGACGGCCGTGCGGTTCTGCAATGCCTGCAACCCGAGCAGCGCCTTGGCGCCGGGGGTGAACGGCATGCGGCCGGGGTCGCCGCGGCACCGGCCGCCGGCGTCCCCAGCCCCTCGCGCAGACGGGCCGCCAGTTGCGGGATGTCCACGCCGGCACGCTCCAAGACCCGGTGGCTGATCCGTGGTGGCCCGGGCCCCTCGGCCAAGGGCAAGCGCGCCAGTTGGTCCGGAGTCGCCGGCCGCGGGCGCAGCCCGGGCCTGCGCCCGCCGGGCACGCACGTCCGGCGGAAGGGCCGGGGTACCGGTGGGGTCCAGGGGCGCGCGCACGGGCGGCCCATCCCCCAGCCCGGCATCCGGCAGCTCCGCCTCCGCCGCACGGCACAGCCGCACCCTGTCGGCGGCAAGCGCTTCCAGGAGCCGGTGGGCCGCCCACGTCTGTGGTCCGGCACCCAGGGCCAGGGCGAGCGCGAGGGACGGAAGTGCCCGCCGACCACCACACCGCGCCTGGCATCCGCTTAGGCGGCCTGGGCCCAGCGCCGCCAGAGGATGTCCGGGTGCATCCCATCCCCCGTCGGGTATGTTCGGAAGGACCAGCGGACCCCGGTGGGCCCCGCCGACACCCATCGCTCGTCGGTCTCAGAGACCCAGGGACGCGATCGTGCCCTCGGGG
>JAJZWQ010000094.1 GCA_021846605.1 Bacillota bacterium
CACAAGTGCACCGCGACCCAGAGAGGGCACCGGACCAAAACGGAGCGACCGGATATCGGTCGGACAGGGACTCAAGCGATGAGGCCGCGGCACGAGGCCACCTCCTACCTACCAGGCTCAGCCCGGCGACCGCGGTCGCGAGCCCGTCCGGCCGCCGCCCTCCAGGCCGAAAAAGCCCTCGCCCAGCACCTCGGCGGCCGGGAGCACCACCATGAAGGCCCGGGGGTCCTCCTCGGCGACGATGCGCCGCAGGGGGACGACCTGCCGGGGGCCGACGGCGACGAGCAACAGGGAGCGGCCCAGACCGCTGTATGCGCCGCGGGCGTCCACATGGGTGGCCCCCCGGTCCAACTCCCCGACGACCCGCGCCGCCAGGCGGTCGCCCTCGGTGCTGACGATCAGGGCGAGGCGGCCCTGGCGCGGCCCCTCGACCACGTAACTCACCGCCCGTCCGGCGACGTTGGTCGCGATCCAGGCATACATGGCGGCCGGCAACCCGACCCAGATGGCAACCGCCGTCAGGACCACCAGGTCCGAGGCCAGGTAGGTCTGGGAGTAGCTCCAACCCCAGGCCCGGAAGAGGTACCGGGCCAGGATGTCCGTGCCGCCGCTGGAGGCGTCCACCCGCAGCATTACACCGATGCCGCCCCCGATGAGCAGACCGCCGTAGAGGGCGGCCAACAGGCGACTGTCCACGTGGAGTTGCACGGGGGCCAAGAGCGCCGTCCACAGGGAGACCAGCAGCACGCCGACCAGGGTGCGCCATAGGAAGCGCAGGCCCTGCCCTGTCCACGCCCAGGAGAGCAGGGGGATGTTGAGCGCCAGATACAGCGGCCCCACGCCGAGGTGTGTGAGGTAGTGGAGGGTGATCGCCACCCCCATCATACCGCCGTCGGCCAGGCGCGCGGGGACGATGAGGGCGGAGATGCCAAACGACATGGCGGCCGCACCGACGGTCACCTGCAGGTACTCCCACCCGATTACGCGCCAGTCCGGCGGGCTCCCGCTCATGGGACGAGCATGCCGTTCCGGCCCGTCCCGCATGCCGCGCGGCACGAGGGGAGACCGCGGCGACGGGGAAACTTGGACGGGGGAGGCGGTGGCATGGCAGATCTGGACACGATGCAGGACCGGTACGCGGAGTTGGCGATCCGCACGGGGGTCAACATCCGGCCCGGCCAGGTGTTGATGGTCGTGGCTGCCCTGGATGCGGCCCCCTTCGTGCGCGCCCTGGCCCGGCACGCGTACGCGGCGGGAGCCCACGATGTACACGTGCTCTGGGAGGACCCGCTGTTCGACCGGGTGCGCCTGGAGCACGCCCCCGAGGCGGCCCTGAACGAATACCCGCGCCACGTGGCGGCGTGGTTCGAGGAGGTGGTCGCCAGCGGCGGGGCGCGCGTGCGGGTGTCCGCGCCGTACCCGGGCGTGTATGACGGGGTGCCGCCCGCGCGCGTGGCCACGGCGGCCAAGGCCCAGCAGCACGCCATGCGCCGGGTGATGCAGGCGGCCATCAACATGGAGATCAACTGGCTGGTCGTCGCCGCTCCCACCCAGGCCTGGGCGGACCGCGTCCTGCCCGAACTCCCCGCCGCGGAGCGGGTGGACGCGCTCTGGGGATACATCCTGCGCGCCACGCGCATGGACCGGCCCGATCCGCTGGCTGCCTGGCGCGCCCATGCCGCCGATCTGGACCGGCGCGCCCGGGCCCTGCAGCGTCACCACTTCCGCTACCTGCGCTACCGCGCGCCCGGTACCGATCTGACCATCGAGTTGCCGACCGAGCACCACTGGGTGCGCGCTACCGACACCGTCAACGCGCGTGGGGTGCCCTTCATCCCCAACCTGCCCACCGAGGAGGTCTTCAGCGCGCCCCTGCGTGGCGGCACCCAGGGCGTGGTGCGCAGCACCCTCCCCCTGGTCTACCGCGACACCGTCATTGAGGGGCTCACCCTGCACTTCCGCGACGGGCGCATCGTCTCGTTCGACGCCACGGCCGGCCGGGAGGCCTTCGCCGGGCTGTTGGACACCGACGAGGGCTCCGGCTACCTGGGGGAGGTGGCGCTGGTCCCGGTGGACTCGCCGATCGCCCAAACCGGCAAGCTCTTCTTCAACACCCTCTTTGACGAGAACGCATCCTGCCACCTGGCCGTCGGCGACGCCTACCCGGTCTGCATCGCGGGCGGCCAGCGGATGGACCCGGAGACGATCCGCGCCAAGGGCCTCAACTCCAGTGCCAGCCACGTGGACTTCATGGTCGGCTCGCCCGAACTGGACATCGACGGCGAGGCCGAGGATGGCCGGACGGTCCCCGTCTTCCGCCGGGGGAACTGGGCGGCTGGCTTGGAGGGGTGAGGCGGGCCCCCCGCGCCGCGTGCCGCGCGACGGCGCCCCCGTGCGGTGCGGGCACGCCGTCGCCGCAGGTGCCGGGACGCGTGCCCCGCCTTGGCCGGCGTCCGCCGCCACGGCGCTGGACCGCCGTGACCCGGGCCGCTAATCTAACGCGGAATGCCCGCACCCGATCGTATCCGGGCGCCACCGGCCCGGCGGGCACAAGGAGGATCGGCGCGCCGGTCCGCAGGGGGAAGCCGGCGGCGCGCACACGGATGCCTGTTGGCGTGTTGGCGGTGGGGCTCGCGCTGTTCGTCAGCCAGGTGGCCTTCTACCTGGCGGCCTACCTGTTCCTCGGCACGCACCTGGGGATCTACCGATACATGCTTCTGACCGCGCCGCTGCTCTTCATCGGCGCCTTTGGCCCCTTCTGGGCGCTGCGCTTCGCCCAGTCCCACGGGTGGAGCCTCTGGCCGGTGCAACTGGCCCAATTCGGCTTTGCGGTGCTGGCCGCGGCGGCCGGGCTCATGCTCCTCCGCGGCCAGATGCCCGATTGGCGCATCGGCGCCGGCCTGCTTCTGGTGGTGGCCGGGGTCACGCTGAGCGCGCTCCCCCGCTGAGCCCGCGGGCCGCTACCGGCAACGCCAGCGGTGGCCCCGTGCAGCCCAGTGGCCCGCCCGCTCACGCCGAGGCCGGCCGGCGGGGGAGCAGCAGGCGCTGGCCCGGGGCCATGACGGCTACCGGAAGGTAGGGGGCCTTGTCGAAGATGTAGTCGACGAAGTTCCCCGGCCGCTCCTCATTGGTCCGGTGGTAGAGGTCGTAGTGCATCGGCACCGTGAGCGCGGCGTCCAGGCGCATGGCCAGTTCGGCGGCTTCCCGGAACGTCAGGTTGCCCAGGACCCCCCGGTGGGTGCGGAAGAAGTCGTGCCCGTTGATCGGCAGCATGGCCAGGTCCAGCCGGCCGACCCAGGGCCAAAGGGCCGCCAGCAACTCCGGGCAGGCGATGGTGTCCCCGGCATGGTAGTACGCGCCGGCCCCGTCGACCTGGGCGATGTAGCCGGTCCAGCGGTGGCCCCGCTCCGGCGTCCAGTCCACGGTCTCGTGGGCGGAGGGGACCGATGTTACCGTCCAGGTTCCCAGGCGGAGGGCATCCCCGGTGTGGGGGGTGAGGATGCGGGTCTGGGCGATCCCGGCGCCCAGGAGCAGGGGGCGGCAGCAGGGCGGCGCCACGAAGCGCGCCTGCGGCGAGGCGTCGGCGATGCCGGCACAGGTGACCGGGTCCAGGTGATCGAGGTGCTCGTGGGTGATGAGCACGAGATCGGCGCAGGTGACCTCTGTGGGCTGCACCAGGGGCGCGTAGCGCCGGTGGGGGTCGTGGACCAGGTAGGGATCGATCCAAACCGTCAGGCCCCCGGCCTTCCAGACCACCGACTCCTGGCTCAAGAACCAGACGGCGAGCACATCGGGCGGCGGCGAGCAGCCGGCGATGCTGGAGACCAGGGCCGCGCCCGTCAGCGGCGCGGTCTGCCCCTGCACCGGACGGTCTACGAAGGCGTCGGCGGCGCGCTGAACATCTTCTGTGGGCAACGGAAGGCCCTCCTCTGCGGTGGTACGGCAGGGAGCGATTCGACGCGCCCCCGCTGAGGCCTGGCACCCATCGGACGGCCGGCCTTCAGCGGGCTGGCGGCCCTGGACTGGGTCGGGTTCGCCGCCTTCCTGGGGAGCCCCCGGTACCTCGGCACGCTGCGCGGGGTGTCCGACCCCCCGGCCGGATTCGCGCAACGCCGCCTGGTCCTGACCTATGTCGTGTTTCTGTCGTGGCCGGGGTGCGCCTGGGGCGGCTCTGAGGGTCCCCCGCCCGGCGTCGGTCCGCATCGCGCCTTGGGAGGTGACGGGGTGGTGGTGGGGGTGGACGGCTGCCGCGGGCCCACGCCCCGCAGGGCGGCGGCCGGTTGGTGGTGGAGATGGGCGAGGACGGGGGGTTCGGGGCGGAGGCCGTGGGTCCTTTGCGGAAGTCCTGGCGGCTACCAGCGCGGCGGATCTGGTCCTTGTGGACATCCCCACAGGGCTGCCCGACCGGGACCGTCCCACGCGCGCCTGCGACGCGGGAGGCCCGGCGCCTGGTTGGCCCCCGCCGTTCCAGCCTATTCCCGCCCCCGGCGCGCGCGGCCCTGGGGGCGGCCGGGTACGCGGCGGCCTGCGCTCAGAACCGGGACGCGACCGGCCGGGCCATCAGCCGCCAGGCCTGGGGCCTGGCCCCCCGGATCGCGCAGGTGGACGCCGCGCTCCGAGCGCGGCCGCCCCTCCAGGCGTGCTGCCGTGAGGCGCACCCCGAGGTCGGTTTCTGCGCCCTGAACGGCTGACGCCCGCTGGCCGACCCCAAGCGCCAGCCGGGCGGTGCCGCCGAGCGCCTGGGGATCCTCCCCCGGTACACCCCCGACGCGGCCGCGTGGTTTGAGGCCGCCTCGGCCCGCTGGCCGCGGGCGGCCGGCGATGCCACCGACATCCTGGATGCGATGGTGCTGGCGCTGACGGCCCACCGCGCCCGTCTGGGGGCCTGCCCACGCTCCCGCTGGATCCGCCCGGCGATGCCTGCGGTCTGCGCATGGAGATGTCTGTGCGGCGCCGCTGCCCTGAAGCCTACGGGGTCGTCCCCGCGGGCTCCGGGGATCCGGGCAATTGGTGCGCGATCTGACCCAATTCCTGCATCACCGCGCGGTGGTGGGCCCGCCGGGTCTCGTCGACGGCGGCGTGGGATTCCTCCAGGGCCAGGATGCGCTGCGTCAGGGTGTCCAGGCGGTCGATGACCTCGGCCTCGTGGCGCACGCGCGCCTCGCTGGACCGGCTGAGGACGCTCTGGCCCACCGCCAGGATGGGCAGCATCAGCGCCTGGAACAGGTTGACCCAATACAGCATGACCGGGAAGGACGGCGCGGTGTCGATGTGGAGCACCGGCGCAAAGCGCATCCACAGGCCCACGAAGAGCACCAATCCATACAGGAACCACATGCTGGTGGTGATCACGGTGATGTTGGCGGCCACCGCCTCGTTGAACCGAAGGGTCCGGGCCCGGAATCCCGCCGGCGCGGGCGCATCCTGCTGTGCCATGGGAGGCCTCCCCGAGCCAGGATAGGGGCTCGGGTGTGGGCATTCGCGGGCGAGGGGGGCCATCCTGTGGGCCGGCCCGCGAAAATCCCCGAACAGACCCGGATTCAGCCTGCGCCGGCCGGACCGGTCATCACCGCCCACTCCGCCGCGGTAGCGCTCCCCGCCCCGTCGTAAGACACCCCCTCGGCCCCGGCGGCGGCCGCCGCGCCGATGGCGGCCTCCAGATCGGCCGCGCTGGGGCTCCACTGCCCGCCGTCGCCCGCTGGCCGGAGGTCGAAGGTCTCCAGGGGCAGGTCGACTGGGATGGTCTGGTCCCCGGCCAGTTGGCGCAGTTGCCGCACATCGGCCAGCACCCAGTCGTGGACCTGGGCGTAGCTGTACGGTTGGGCCCGGACCGCCCAGGTGCCCAGGGGCGCCAGGACGTCGGCGGAGCCTGCCAGGGCGGCGTAGGGGAATCCCGCGTCCTGGGCCGGCGGGGCGGTGACGGCCACCAGCAGGCCGTCTGGTCCGAGGGCCTGTCGGGCGGCCTGGGCGTAGGCGCGCACCACGGACCCCCCAGACATCCCCGCGACGTCCAGGGCCAGTCCGTCGGCCCGGTCCCCCTGGGGCGTGCGGTAGGCGGCGACCTCCCGTACGACGGACAGCTCCCCCCCGGGCGCGGTGGGCGCCGAGGAGATCCAGGCGATGACCGCGATGCCGGCCGCGTGCGCCTTCACCAGGAAGTCATCCAGGGCGGGCCCTCCGTAAAAGCCGTCCGGGGCCGAGGCCACCTGCAGGTAGATGTGGGTGGCGCCGACGCTGTGGGCCTGCTGGAGGATCTGCGCGTCCGGGGTCGCGCTCCACTGGGCGTACGTGAGCCAGAGGCCCGGACCGGCCGCCTCGGACGCCACGCCGGAGGCCGTGCGCAGGGTGAGCGCCACCGGGGCCTCCCCAGGAGCGGTGAAGGTCAGGGTGGTGGTTCCGGGGGGCCCCGCGGTGAACGTGCCGACGACCCCGGGGCCGGTGGTCCGGGTCAGCGCCAGCCCGGGTCCGGCCCCACCCGCCCGCAGGGTGAACGGCGTCGGCAGGGGGTTGCCGAACCGGTCCACCAGCGTGGCCGACAGTTGCGCGGTCTGGCCCGGGAGGAGGATGGAGGAGGGGAGGGCGGAGACCTGCAGGGCGGCCGCGGGTCCCGGCGCGACGATCACCTGCCCCGCCTGCACCGCCGTCCATCCCGGTGCGCGCCAGCGGAAGCGCCAGGTGCCCGCGGCGTTCGGCGTGAAGGACACGCTGGCCGTGGCGCCGCGGACGGTCGCCGGCAGTTGGGCCAGGGGGTGCCCGGCGGGGTCCACGGGTTCCACCCAGACCGCGCCGGGCACCCCCTGCAGCCCGATGGTCACCGTCCCCGCCTGGCCCGCCCCGACCTGGACTGGGGCCCCCGCGGCTCCGAACGCACCGATCGCCGAGACGTGGACGGTGGCGCTGGCCGCGGCCAGCGCCCCGCCCGGTACCCCGACGGTCACGGTGGCGCTGCCCGGAGCCCCGGCCCGCACCGCGACGGTCGCGCGTCCACCGTGGGCCGTCGCGGGCGCCGACGAAAGGCTGAGCACGGCGGGAGCGGGTTCCTCGCCAGGCAGGGCCGCCGGGCCGGCGGCCTGGCCGGAGGCCTGCACCGAGAGCGGCCAGTCGGCGCCCCCGGGCAGCGTCACGGTCACGCTGCCCCCGGTGCCCGCCGCGAGCGTTGCCGGAGCGGACAGGGCGATCCGTCCCACCGGCCTGGAGACCACGCGGTAGGGGAGCCTCAGGGCGGACAGGCCCGGCGCCTGCAGCGCCAGGGTGTACCGGCCGGCAGACGGTGCCGGCAGGGTGAGATACGCCATGCCGCCCGTCAGCCTGAGGACGGTGGGCACGCCCCGGACCAGCGGGTGTAGCGAGACACTGACGCGGGGGGTGGCGGCCGGGTCCGGAGCGCCGTCCGCCTGTATGGCGGAGACGCGCACGGTCAGCGTGTGGCCGGTCAGGACGTCCGGGGGCAGGCCCTGCACGCGCAGGGCGGCCGTGCGACTGGCCTGCAGGGTGAGCGTGGCGGCGACCTCCGTGCCATCGACCATGGCCGCTAGGTGGATCGCCCCGGGTCCGCTGACCCGCACCCCGACCTGGTCGGGACCCTCGATCCGCAGGTGGGCCGGGCCGGACAGGCTGAAGTGGAAGCCGGCGGGGACGGGCGCGCCGGCGGCGTCGCGGGCCTGGGCCGTGACCGTCACGTCCTGGCCGACCTCCACCTGCGTGGCGGCGGCGTTCAGCGCCGCCGAGGCGGCGACGCGCGCCCCCACGGCCTCCACCTGCGCCGGGGTGCAGGACTGGGTCCGGGCCAACAGGACGGCGGCCTGCGCCCGCGTCAGCGGGGCCAGGGGGAGCAGGTCACCGCCGGGCTGCCCCTTGGCCAATCCCAACTGCGCCGCCGCCGCGACCGACCCCCAGGCCCAGCCGGGGATCGCGGCGCAGTCGCCGAAGCTGCAGGGGGCCCCCGCCAGGGCCTGGGCAGCGCCTCCCAGACCGAGATAACGGATCAGGGCCACCAGGGCGCCCGCCCGGGTCACCGCGGCGGAGGGGTCGAACAGGGAGGAGGACTCCCCCTCCATCCAGCCCTCGCCGCTGGCCGCGGCGACGGCCGGGGCGTACCAGGCCGTCGCCGGAACGTCGCTGAAACTGGGACCGAGGGTCCCGGCCGGCACCTTGCCCAGCCTGGCCAGGACGGCCGCGAACTCCGCCCGCGTCACCCCGCCCTGGGGGTCGAAACGGTTGGGGGCCACGCCCTCCACCACGCCGGTGCGCGCCAACTGTTCGATGGCCCCCGCGGCCCAGTATCCAGGAGGTACGTCGGCAAAGGCGCCGGCGCCAGGCGGCGCCACCGGCGCCGCGGCGGCCCGGACGCCCGCAGCCCGTGGCGGGCGCGGCGGGCGGTGGGCGCAACCGGCGGCCAGCAGGCAGGTCGCCAGCGCCACGCAGGCGCGGGCCAAGGCTGGCGTTGGACGGGCCACGGATGTCCCACCCCCTTTTGGGACATCCCCATATGCCCGGCGGCGTCGCCGCATGCCGCGCGCCCTTGGAGCGCCCCGCGGCCGCAGCGTAGAATACCGGTGCGATGTGGGCGGGGGGATGTGCTGGTGGAGGATGCGGGCATGGCGGCGTGGGAGCAACGCGCCAAGGCGGCGCGCGGCGAACCGCTGCCCATCGTCAAGGTGGGCGAGCCCGGGGAGGAGATCCTGCGCAAGCAGTGCCGCCCGGTGCGCAACGTCAATCGGAGCCTGCGGCAGTTGGTCGACCGGATGTGGGCCACCATGTATGCGGCGCGGGGGGCGGGCCTGGCCGCCCCGCAGGTCGGCGTGGACCAGCGCGTGCTGGTGGCCGACGCGGGCGACCGCTTCTGCGTGCTCGTCAATCCGGAGATCGTGTCGACGCAGGGCTCGCAGCTGGAGCCGATGGAGGGGTGCCTGTCCATCCCGGACCTGACCGGGGAGGTCGAGCGGGCGCAGAGCATCTCCATCCGCGGCACGGGCGTCGACGGCCGCCAGGTGTGGATCGACGCCGAGGGGTTTTTTGCGCGCGTTCTGCAGCACGAGGTGGACCACCTCAACGGCGTCCTGTTCACGGACCGCGCGCGCCGCACGGTGCGCGCCACGCCCGAGAGCAAACTGCAGATCGTGTTCCTGGGCTCCTCAGTGTTCGGGGTCGCCGTGCTCGATGCCCTGCTGCAGGGCGGGGTGACGCCCGTCGCCGTGCTCACGCGTCCCGACCGTCCCGCCGGGCGCGGGTTGAAGTCCCAGCCGACGCCCGTGCGGGAGGCGGCTGAGGCCGCCGGCCTGGAGGTCTGGACGCCGGAGCGCGCCCGGGGCCCGGCATTGGTGGCGAGGTTGCGCGACCTCAACCCCGACGTCCTGGTCACGGCGGCCTACGGCCAGATCGTGGCCCCCGACGTGCTGGCGCTACCGCGCCTGGCGGCGCTGAACGTGCATCCCTCGGCGCTTCCCCTCTACCGGGGCCCGGATCCGGTGCGCCGGGCGGTGTGGGACGGCCAGACCGAGACGGCGGTCACGGTGCAGTTCATGGTCGATAAGGTGGACGCCGGAGACATCCTGCTCCAGGAGCCGGCGGCCATCGGGCCGAACGAGGATGCGGGGGCGCTGTCGGCGCGGCTGGCCGCGGCGGGCGGCCGCCTGCTGCTGGCCGCCCTGCACGAGTTGGCCACAGGGACGGCGGCGCCCAAGCCTCAGGACCACGAGCGCGCGACCTATGCCCCCAAGATCGCGCCCGAGGAGGAGTTCGTGGACTTCTCGCTGTCGGCGGCCACGCTGGCCCAGCGGGTGCGCGCCCTGGCCCCGCGGCCGGGACTGCGCACGCCGGGGGGCCTCAAGCTCCTGGCGGCGTCGGCGCGGCCCGAGGGGGAGGGCGCGCCGGGAACGGTGCTGGCGGTCGAGGGCGAAGCCCTGGTGATCGCCGCGGGGTCCGGCGCCCTCGTGGTCCGTGAGGTCCAGCCGTCGGGCGGCCGCCGGATGTCTGCGGGGGCGTGGGCGCGCGGTCGCCGGCTCCAGGCGGGGGCGAGACTTGTCTGACGCCCGCGGTGCCGCGCTTGCCGCGCTTTTGGCCATCGACGGCGGTACCGCGGCCGGGCAGGCCCTGGACCAGGCACTCACGTCCGTGCCCGATCCGCGCGACCGGCGGTTGGTGACCGAGTTGGTGTACGGGGTCACGCGCCGGCGGCTCTCCCTGGACCAGGAGTTGGCCGGGCTGTGCAGCCGGCCGCTCGGCGGGTTGCAGCCCGAGGTGCTGGCGACCCTGCGGCTCGGACTGTACCAGTTGCGCCACACAGACCGCATCCCGCCGCACGCCGCCGTGCACGGGGCCGTGGCGCTGGTGCGGGCGGCCGGGCGGCCGCAGGCCGCCGGCCTGGTCAACGCCGTGCTGCGGCGTGCCGCCGGTACCACCGGGCCGGTGGGCGGGGCCCCCGATCTGGCGGAGGCTGCCTCCCACCCCGCGTGGCTGGTCGGGCGCTGGCTGACGCGTCTGGGTCCGGAGGAGACGCGGGCGCTGCTGGAGGTGGACAACCTCCCCCCGGCCGTGACCCTGCGGGTCAACCGCCTGCGCGCGGACTCCGCCGAACTGCTGGCCGAACTCCAGGCGTCCGGGTGTCCGGCCGCGCCGGGGCGGTGGGTGCCCGAGGCGGTGCGCCTGGCGCCGGGCAGCCCCCCGCGCGCCCTGGCGGCGATTCCTGCGGGGCGGTGCAGCGTGCAGGGGGAGGGCTCGATGCTCGTGGGGCACCTGGCCGATCCACGGCCGGGCTGGCTCTGCCTGGACGTGGCGGCGGCCCCCGGGGGCAAGTCCACGCATCTGGCGGAGTTGATGGGCGACCGCGGCACGGTGGTGGCCAACGATGTGGACGAGCGCCGAACGGCGGCCTGCGCCGCCAACGCGCGGCGCCTCGGCCTGGAGGCCGTGCGCACGCGCGTGGGGGACGCCCGCGGACTGCCCGCGGACTTCGCCGGGCGCTGCGACCTGGTGGTGGCCGACGTCCCGTGCAGCGGGCTGGGGACCCTGGCGCAACGGCCGGACCTGCGCTGGCGCAAGCGCGAGGGGGACATTCCCCGCCTGGCCGCACTGCAGGCGGAGATCCTGGCGGCCGCCGCGCGCTGCGTGAAACCGGGAGGCCGGCTGGTGTACAGTACGTGCACCACCGAGCCCGAAGAGAATGAGGCGGTGGTGGCCGGACTTCTGGCCGAGCGCCCCGACTTTGTGCCCGAGGACGTTGCGTCGCGGCTGCCCCCAGGTCTGGCGACGCCGGCCGCGGCCGCGGGCCTGGTGCGCTTGTGGCCTCACCTCCACGGCACCGAGGGCTTCTTCATCGCCGTACTGCGGCGGAACCGGCCAGGCCCGGGGAAGGAACGGTGACGATCCGTGCCCGGCGAGCCTCGCACCCTGCAACCCTTGCCTCCCCCGCCCGTGTGGGCGGGTCCCCTTGCCGACGACGCCACTCCCCGGCTGGACATCCGCGGGATGCCGCCAGCCGAGTTGGCCGACCTCATGCGTGTCTGGGGACAACCGGCCTATCGCGCGCAGCAGATCTTCGCCGCCCTGCACGGACGGGTGGTCCGCCACTTCGCCGACATCCATGTGCTGCCCAGTGGGCTGCGCACCGAACTGGCGGCCCGCGCGACCGACGCCGGGTTGACCCCCGAGGCGCGGCAGACCGACCCCGGTGACGGCACCGTCAAGTACCTGTTCCGACTGGCCGACGGCAACACGGTGGAGACCGTGCTCATGCGCTACCGGTACGGGTACAGCGTGTGCGTCAGCAGCCAGGTGGGGTGCCGCATGGGATGCACCTTCTGCGCCTCCACCCTCGGCGGCCTTGCGCGCAACCTCCTCGCCGGTGAGATCGCCGAACAGATCGACTACATCAACCAGGAGTTGGCGGCCTGCGGGGCCGAGGGAACACTGGCCGAGCGCTTTCCCGTGCCACCCGACGAGCGACCCGATCCGGGAGCGCGGTTCGACCGGGTGGCCCGGCTGGTCGTGATGGGCATGGGGGAGCCCATGGAAAACCTTGACGAGGTCGTGCGCTTTCTGCGGGTGGCGCACGAGGGGACCGGCGCGGGAATCGGCTGGCGCCACATGACGGTCTCCACCTCGGGCCTGGTGCCCGGGATCGACCGCCTGGCCGCCCTGGACATCCCGCTGACTCTGGCCGTCTCTCTGCACGCCCCCAACGACGAACTGCGCAACCGGCTCGTGCCGCTCAACCGCCGGTACCCGCTGGCCGAACTGGTGCCCGCCTGCCGGCGCTACGTCGAGGCCACCGGACGCCGTCTCACGTTCGAGTACGTGCTGATCGGCGGCGTCAACGACCTTCCCGAGCATGCCCGCGAACTCGGCCGCCTGTTGCGCGGCATCTCGTGCCACGTGAACCTCATCCCGCTGAACCCGGTCGCCGAGCGTCAGATGCGCCCGAGCAGCCCGGAGGTGGCCGCGCGCTTCCGCGGCCTGCTACGGGGCGCCGGCATTCCCGCCACGACCCGCCGCCAGTTGGGGACGGCGATCGACGCCGCCTGCGGGCAGCTTCGGCGGCGGCGCGACGAGGGGCGTCGTGGCTAGCCGGCTAGCCCCAATACCGCTTAGTTTGGCGTTGCCGAGCGGCCGCTGCGAAAGGCCATCGCTCGGTGGGAGGGCTGCCGACGGGTTCAGCGGCAAGGCCTTTGGACCGGTGATGGCGACCTTCCACCGCGCCGCCGGAGACCGCCG
>JAJZWQ010000095.1 GCA_021846605.1 Bacillota bacterium
CTCTTCGAGGACGAGCATCCGGGGCGCCACGAGGACGGATCGCCGGTGGCGCCCGCGCTACGCTCCCCGGAGGCCCTGGAGAAGGCCCGCACCAAGCGCACGCCGGTCGAGGGGAGACGGTGCACGGCTTCCGCACGCTGCTCGCCACCCTCGGGAGCGTCACCCGCAACCTGGTGCGCCTGCCCGCCCATCCCGAGATTGCCCCCTTCCACGTCGTCACGACGCCGGACCAGCTGCAGCAAGAACTCCTCCGTCTGGTCGGTGCGGAGGTGACCGCAGAGCGTAGACAGAACGGCGAGGCAGGAGAAGACAAACTTCGGGTTAGGGCTTGTCATGGTACAATATCTCCATGAAACTCTCCGATTGGGCGCGTGGGAACGGAATCACCTAGAAGACGGCATGGAAGTGGTGGAAGGCCGGGACGTTGCCCGTTCCCGCCCGACAGAGGCCCACGGGGACGATCCTGGTGGAGTCAGCAGAACGGGAGGATGTGGGCGCGGTTTTGTACGCGCGGGTCTCCGCCGCTGATCAGAAAGCAGACCTGGCCGGCAGGTGGCGCGGTTGGCTGCGTTTGCCGCCGAGAACGGGATGCGGGTCGCAGAGATGGTGGCCGAGGTAGGCAGCGGGGCCTGATCAGCGTGCTGCGTTCGCCGGATTACGGCATCATCGCGGTCGAGCATCGGGACCGCTTGGCGCGTTTTGGCGCGGAATATATCGAGGCGGCTGATTGTCGTGGCTCCCGACGAAGTAAAGGACGATCTAGAACAAGACGCGATCGACATGCTGACGAGTATGTGTGCGGGGTTGTATGGGCGCCGTTCGGCCCGGCACCGGGCAGAGAAGGCGCTGAAGACGGCCAGCGAGGAGGTGGAAGAAGCGTGGCTGTCCACCAGGCGTTCCGCTACGAACTGGACCCCACGGCGCGGCAACGCCGGCTCCTGGCCAAGGCGGCGGGCACGGCCCGGTACGCTTTCAACTGGGGGCTCGTTGTGTGCAAGCGCCGCCTTGACGCGGGTGTGCCTGTGCTGCACGCGGCGGATGTCCATCGCCTGTGGCGTTCCCCGGAGACGCAAACCGCCTGTGGAGCGGAAGGCCCTGGCCAGGAGAACGGTCTGGTGAAACCGGCCGCAGCGAAGCAGGAATCTCCAAGCAGGAAACTGACCGCGCAAGCGGT
This sequence comes from Bacillota bacterium, assembly GCA_021846605.1. The sequence goes on from JAJZWQ010000095.1 coordinate 1,175, forward strand.
TGGGTACAAAAGGCTATGAGGAGAGGAACGGTAGGGGCCGTGGAAGCGGTGCGCGTCGGTCTGGTGGGCGTGGGACGGCAGTCGGACTGGGCCCACGCGGGCGCGATCCGTCATTCAGGGGTGGCACAGATCATCGCGATCTGTGACGCGGACGAAGACCGCCTCCGGGACCGGGGCGACGCCTATGGGGTGGCCCCCGGCCGCCGCTACCCGCGGTGGCAGGACCTGGTGGCCTGTCCCGACCTCGACGCCGTCGTGATCGCCACCCCCAACGCCCTGCATGCCCCAGTCGCCGTCGCTGCGGCGGAGGCGGGTCTGCACGTCCTGTGCGAGAAACCGCTGGCGCTCCATACGGAGTTAGCCCTGTCCATGCTGGAGGCCGCGCGCCGCCACGGCGTCCGGCACATGACGGCGTTCACCTACCGCTTCGTGCCCTCGATGCGCTATCTCCGGTATCTGGCCACGGCGGGCAGGTTCGGCGACCTGCGGATCGTCCGCAGCCGCCGCCTCATGGACTTTCCGGACACCAGCCTCGGCTGGCGCCAGGAGCGGGAGCAGGCGGGGTCGGGCGACCTGGGAGACATGGCCAGCCACCGCATCGACCAGGCCCAGGCCATGCTCGGGCCCGTGCGCCGGGTGCAGGGCCTGACCCGGATCTTCGTGCCGGAGCGGCGCCGGCCGGACGGCGGCACGCATCGTGCGGAGGTGGACGACTGGTGCGCCTTCCTCGCCGAGTTTGCGGGCTCGGCGGTCGGAGTGTTCGAGTCCACCAAGGTCGCCCGCGGCTACGAGATCCACGACAGGGGCACCGACGACTTCGAACTCAACGGGGCCAGCGGGTCCGCGTACTACCGCCTGCGTACGCCGTACACCCTGGAGATCGGAGAGACCGACGGTCCAATGGTGCCCACCGAGGTGCCGGCCGAGTTCCGGGCGCCCATCGGGGACGGGGTCCGTGCCCTGCCCGCCAACGCCAGCCTGGCCTTTCGCTACAACCAGATGTATGCCTTCCTGGACGCCGTGCGCACCGGTGCGGAGTGCGTGCCGAGCTTCCTGGAGGGGGCCCGCGTGATGGCCGTGTGCGACGCCGTCCTCCGCTCCCAGGTCGAGGGCCGCGCCGTGGATGTGCAGCCGGTGGAGTAGGGGGCGGACGGTGCCCAGGCGATCCCTCCGGGTGCCCGGTCGCCCGCCGCGCATCCGCGGGATCCCGCCAGCCGCGAGGGGGCCGGTTCCCCGGCCCCGCCCCGCGGGTCCACGCGCCAGGGTGTGGAGCCAAGGCTGAGGCCAGGGATGTTGTAGGGGCAGCATATAGGTCCACTGTCGCCCAGAGCCATGGAAAGTCTGCGGTGCTTATGCCGAGAACCCCCCGCTTTAGCCGTGGGGAGGTTCAGGGCGTCTGACGGCGGCCGTCGAGCGGGAGGCGCGGCAGGGGGATGCGGTGGCGGCGTGCCTCCGGGACCTCTTGGGGCATCCCACCCTCCGCGTGTCCCTGGTGGCCCCGACCGCCGCTGCGGCCTGGGGCGCGGTGCCCGCAGACAAGGCGCTGGGCGCCGCCTTCGTCTCCACCCACACCAGCGCGCAGGGCTTGCACGGGACGGCCCAGCGCTCGCCGGGAGGTGCCAGCCCGCCGCGCGCTGGCGATCGTGGCGCTCTCGCCCCTGGCCGGCCCGGTCACGCTGGCCGCTCCCGGCGCGGACGCGGCGTGCGTCGCGGTGTGTGTCCAGCGGCAGCACGCGGGCCTCCTGCTGGCCTGGGGGGCACCCCTGGGACGGCGGGCGGACCTGCGGGGCGACCTGCTGGCCCGGCACTGCACGTACGGGCACGGCCAACGGGACGACTCGGCGGGGCGCCGCCCAGAGCCTGGCCGCACGGAGGTGCGCGGGGTCGAGGGCGTGCTCGACCTGCGGGTCGGTTGGGCGGACCTCTGGTTGGAAGGCCTGTTCCACGTGGAGACCCGCTTTGGGGACAGCATCCTGCGCGGCGACGGCGGCGATCCGCGTGCCGAACTGCGATCTGCGGGGTGACGCTGCACCGGGAGCACGGCCGGCCCTGGTCGGCACCTCCGCTGCGGGCTCAGCGGAGTGCGCGGGAGACACCTCTAGAGACTGGAACGCGCGCTGCTCCAACGCTCCGAGGCCCGCCTGCGCCGCGACGCCGGGGTCGTGCCCCCGCGGCGCGCGCTGATGTCGGGTGCGGGGGGGAGGCGGGGCCGGGTCCAGGTGCCGCTCAGGCCGTCTCGGTGTCAGACAGCCGGTAGGTGGCGCCGCGGTTCCGCCCGTCGCGCAGCAGGGCCCCGGCATCCTCCAACGTACCGATCGCCCGGCGCAGGAGCCCCTGCTCCACCCCCAGCAACGTGCCGATCTGCGCGGCGGTCAGGCCGTCCGCGTGCTCCCGCAGGCACCGGGCGACGAGCTCGGCCACCTCACCGGGGTCCTGCGCGGCGGCCGCCTCACCGTGGACGACATCCAGAGGATCGGATGCCGAGATGCGCGGGAGCCGAACGACTTGGGCGTCGGGGATGTTCGCCAGGAGCGCAGCGCTGGTATCGGGGTGGCAGGTGAGCACGATGGACTGATGGTCGCGGGATGCCTCGGCCAGCACGCGGACGACGCCGGCCCGGCGTTCCGGGTCGGCGTTGACGAGCACGTCGTCCAGGACGAGCGGCAGGGAGGCGCTCTGCTCAGCGAAGGAATCGGCCAAGCCGAGCCGGACCACGAAGTACAGTTGCTCCTGCGTACCGCGGCTCAGGACGCCGGCGTCCAGGACGTCGTCGTCCGCGGTGTGCACCCGCAGGTGGCCCTTGTCGCCGGCCTGCACGTTGCGGTAGCGGTCAGTGGTGACGGCCGCGAAGCGGGCGCTGGCAGAGCGCAGGACGTTTGGGACGTGCGTCCGTTCGTATTCCTTGAGGGTGTCGCCGATCAGGTCCTCGGCCAGCCGGAAGAGGATCCAGCGGCGGATCTGTTGTGTGAGCGCCGTCTTGAGTTCTTCGGCGCGGAGGCGGTTGGTCGGGATGTCCGCGCTGGCTTCCAGCGTCGCGCGCCGGGCCCGCACCTCGCCCAGGCGGGTCCGCAAGCCGTCCTCCCGGTCGTTGAGTCGCGCGTCCAGGGTGCCGAGTTGCTCGGTCAGGGCGTCCCGTTCGGCCTCCCACAGGACCGGCTCGTCCCGGTCGAGGAGGGCGGCGTACTCCATGGCCTCCTTTCCGGTGCGGCGGCCCAGTTCGTCCTGGGCGTCGGCGATGGTGCGCCGCCACTCGGCGCGCTGCGCCTGCCAGGCGACCCGTTCGGGGATGTCGGCCTCGGTCGCGGCGCCACACTCGCGGAGCAGTGCGGCGACCCGCTCGTTGGTGTCGGAAAGTTCCGCCTGACGCTCGGCGAGTTCCTCCTCCGCCTCCCGCAGGGCGGTGCGTGCGGCGTCCCGGTTCCCGGCCTGGGTGACGGCCTGTTGGTACGCGGCGGCCACCGCTTCGACCGCCGCCAGCACGTCCTCGGCACCGGTGGGCAGCGGGGCCCCCGCGTCGGCCAGGAGGGCGCAGGCGGCCTCGGTCCAGCCCAGGGCCCGTTGCTCCACGCCCAGGGTCTGGGCCCGCTGTGTGCGCGCCTGTTCCAGACGCTCGGTGGCGGTGCGGGCCGCGGACAGCCAGCGGCGCGCGTCCTCCGGGGTGGGCAGGGCGGGGATCCCCTGTTCGGCGCACCATGCTGTCCACCGTTGGACCAGATCCTCCCCGGCGGCCTGCTCGTTCATCAATTGGCCCTCCGCCTCGGCCAGCTGGGCCTGGGCCGCCGCGAGGGTCTGGATGGCGGCCTGGAGTCGGTTGGCGTGGTCCAGGCCCGCGGAGAGGGCGGAGATGGCCCCGTCGGGACGGCCGGCGGGGCCGCCGGTCTCCAGGCGCGCGGCCAGGCGGCCCGTGCGTTCGCGCCAGTCCTGCACCGCGGCGCCGAGCGCGTCGGCCTCGGCCTGGCGTTCCCGCTCCAAGCGCACCAGACCGGCGAGGTGTTCCAGTTCCGTCAGAAAGCCGGGCATGTCCACCGGCTGGACATGCGCCGGTACCTGGTGCGCGACGCACCACTCGCGCCACGCCTGGCCGGGGGTCTCCTCCTGCCGCTGCGCTTCGGCCAGGCGGTCCTGCTGTTCCTGCACGTGGTCCCGGGCGCCGTTCAGAGCCCGCTCGGCGACCTCCCAATGCTCGCAGGCGGCCTTCTCGGCCTCCAGGGCGTCCACACGGTCGGCGGACCGGCGCAGGGCTTCATGGATGGCCCCCAGATCCGTGTCGGGCAGGCCCGCCCGGATCCCCTCCTCATACACGCGCCGTTCCAGCGCGCGCATGCGGCGGTTCGCGCTTTCGGCCGCGGCGCGCGCCTGGTCCAGGCCGCCGACGTCGGCCGGGGGCTGGCTGGGCCAGAGCAGGGCCGTCAGCGCGGCCGCCATGACCACCAGGCCGATGGCGGCCGCCGGGGCGGAGTGGTGGACCCATGCGGCGATGCCCAGGGGCAGGACGATGGCGGCGGCGACCGCGGCCCAGACGCGCAGCGAGCGCGTCGCGGCGTGCGCGTTGCGCAGCGCCATCTCGGCCATGTGCAACTCGTTGCGGCTGTTCTGATACTCCTGCAGCGTACCGGCGATGCGTTCCAGAACGGCCATGTGGTCCTGGACGTCCTGGACCTCCTGGGTCACGTCCGCCGAGGACCGCGCCGGTCGGTCGCCCAACGCCTCCAGTTGCTGGCGCAGCAGGGCCACCTGGGCCTCGGCCGCTTCGATCGCCGCCTGCACGGTGTGGCGATGGGTAGCGGCCCCCGCGGCCGCGGCGCGTGCCTCCTCCGCCGCGCGGCGCCACTCGGCCTCGGAGTTGAAGGCTGCGATCTGCCCGTCGCCCCAGGCAACGCCCAGGCGTCCGCAGACGTTCTTGATCTCGGCCCGGGCGCGCGCCATCTCCTCCCGCACGCGGGTTAGGCGCTCGACACGGCTCCGGTGGACGGCCGCATCCTCGTGGAGGGTCCGGATCTCCTCACCGGCCTCCAGCCACTGCTCCACCGCGAGCGCGCGCTGCACCCGCAGGGCGTCGCTCTTGTCCTGGGCCTCCTGCACGTTGCCGGCCCGCGTCTGACGGCGGGACTCCGCCACGACACGCGCGTCCTTGCGCGCCGCGAACTCCTCGGCGAAGGCCTCCAGCGTCCCGCTGGGAACATCGGCGGGGCGGAGCCCGGAGAGGAGTTCCTCGGTCCAGTCCTCGCCGAGCGTTGCCCGGGCCGCCGCCAAGAGCCGCTCGGCTTGTTCGAGCGCGTCGCGGTGTTTGGGCAGGTCCTCCTTGAGCCGCTGCCGCTGAACGGCCAAGTCCGCCGTCAGTGCGGCGAGCCTGCCGCCCAGCGGTAGGAGGTTCTCGCCGGCCACGGCGGCGGTCGCCGCTCCGCGCAGGCGCTCGATGCGGCTGGAGTGGTCGGCCACCCGCTCGGCGAGCATCTGGGTCTGCGTGCGGAGGCTGTGCAGGCGATCCAGGGCGTCGGACGGCAGGCCTTCCACGACAGGGGCCTCGGCCAGGGCGGCCTGGGCCTCCAGGCGCCGGTGCCAGCGCTCGTGGACTTCCAGGAGGATGTCGCGCGCCCGCAGCGTGCCCCGCAAACCCTCCTGCCGCTCGGCCAACTCGTTGATCTCCACGCTGAGTCGCTCTTCCTCGCCCCGCAGGGACTCGTATTCGCCGAGCGCGCGCTCCGCGTCGCGGATGCGCCCGAGGGCCTCCTTCAGCTCGCGGGCGGTGTCGCGGATCTGAGAATTGCTCCTGGGGCGGAACAGGGTGAGCATCCGCTTCTGCAGTTCGCTCTGCACCGAGCGGACAGAGCGACCCGCGCCGGCCACGGCGGCGGAAAAGATGCGCTCCTGGATGCCCTCGTCGGTGAGCGTACCCAGCGCCTGCAACTCGGAGAGACCAAAGGCGAAGACGTTGCGATACACCTTGGCGTCGAGGTTGCCCAGGAGGCGGTGCAGCACGGCGAGGTCGGCGGGGGCGCCGGTCCCGAGGTCGGTGATGGCCAGCGTGCCGCGCCCTCCCCGCTGCTGGACGCGAAAGCGCTGGCCCTCCTGCTCGAGGACGAGCGCGCCCTCGACCGACTCCCCACCGAAGAGCACGCTCTGGACGAAGCGCAGGAGGGTGGATTTTCCGGCCTCGTTCGGACCCTCGACGACCACTAGGCCGCCGGTGGTCGGCAGCCGCAGACGCAGGTCGAGGTCGTGCAGCGGACCGAAGCGGCTGACGGAAATCCGCTCGATTCTCACGATGTCTCGGACCCCTGTTCGTCGACCAGATCGAACGCCAGGCGCTCGGCCTCCTGCCACAGGGCGTCGGCCGCCGCCGCCAGGTCGCTCCAGTCCAATTCGCGCGCCACGGCGGCGAGATCCGGCCGACCCCGCATCTCCGTCAGCAGGGCGCGGACGCGGTCCGCCGCCTCCTGGGGGCGGTGCGCGTCGCTCCAACGCAGGAGATCGGCCAGGAAGTCGCCCGCCTGCATGCGCTGCGCGCGGTCCTCATTGGGCCGGGTGTGGAGGCGCAGGGCGTCCCACCAGAGGGAGGGCATGGCCTGCGCGTCCTCGCGCAACTGGTGGAGGAGTTCCTCGGCGGCGCCGAAGCGGCTCAGTTCGGCGTGGAGCGGCGTCGTGCCCGAGATCTCGGCCGAGACGATCAGGCCGCGTTCCCCACGCTTGGCGTGCGCGGCGGACGCCAGTTGGGCGACCAAGGCGTCCACGCTGCCGGGGGGCTGCGGCACCTGCCCGAGATCCAGGCGCAGGGTGGCGAACCGCCACTCGTCCGCCGGACGGAAGGTCAGGCGGGGAGCGCTGCCCGGCTCGCTCTCCACGATGTAGAAGCCGCGGGGGCCCTCCTCTCCGGGATGGCGCGCCTGGAGGTTGCCGGGGTAGACGACCGCCGGGAAGGCGGGGGAAGGGACCTGGCGCGTGTGCACGTGCCCCAGCGCCCAATAGTCCAGGGCGGACGCGCGCAGGTCGTCGAGGCTGCACGGCGCATACCGCCCGTGCTCGGGGTGCTCGCCCACGCAGGCGTGCAACAGGCCGATCTGGTAGGCGTCCGGGTGGGCCTCGCTCTTGTGGAAGCGGGAGGCCAGGTTGTCCGTCACGTGGCGCTCCGGGTAGGACATGCCGTGGACCACGGCCACCACGTGCCCGTCCTGGTGGACGGGCATCACCTCGACCTTGCCGTGGCCGAAGACGGTGACGCCGGCGGGCCACTGGCGGATGGCCGGCCAGCGACCCCCCTGGGGGTCGTGGTTCCCGTGGACCACGAAGGTGGGGATCCCCGCGGCCGCCAGGCGTTCCAGCCCTCGCAGGAAGCGCATCTGGGCCCGCAGACCTGCCTCGTCCTGCTCGTACACATCCCCGGCGATCAGCACGAATTGCACAGCCTCGCTCAGGCAGATGTCCACGGCGTTGTCCCATGCCTGCAGTGAGGCGTCGCGCACGGCGGCCTCGACACCGGGCGCGGTGTCCAGGGGGGCGATCCCCTGCAACGGCGAGTCGAGGTGAAGGTCGGCCAGGTGCGCGAACCGGAGTGCCGGCATCCTGTCCTCCTTATCCGCCCTTTTTCGGAGATGGACCGTGCCTGGCACCGAAACCAACCTTCGCCACGGTTCGATATCGCCGCGATGGAACCTGCCCTTTGGGCACAAGGCCCGCCGATCGGGGTCACGGCCGTCGCGCGACTCCAGCGGCCGGCGCCGCGCCGGCCCTTGTGACGCACCCACCGCGGGCCAACCGGCCTCAGGCCGTCACCGGTATCACCGGACCGGGGGACAAGCCCTAGGCCACGAAGTGGCGCCGTTTCGGCAAGCCCCTGCGGGCCAACGAGGTCGGCGAGAATGACGCGCTCCTGCCCCGCACGAGCGCGATCGGTGCGCGGGCCCCGCCCCGCCGGTGCAGCCGCGCCGTTCGGACGCGGGGAACGGCGACCGGATGGCCCCGTCCTGGCCCTGCGCATGGCGGGGGCCGCCCGAACCAGGGTCGGGGCCGCGGGGGGGGGGCGGCCAGGATCCAGAGGTGCGGGGGCGAACACGAACCCCGTGTCGCGGGCGCTGCCGCCACGGGCTGCCACCCCGACCGCGGTTCCGTCCTCCACCCTGGAACTTCGCCGTCGCCAGGCCGTCAAAAGCCCTGTTGTGGGGGGGCTGCCAGGTGCCGTCCGGTGCACGTCCGCGAGCGCACGTCCAGGCGCGGCGCCTGTGCCGCTCCGGTGGGAAGGTCTCGCGGCGGCGCCCCCTGTACCGCTGGTCGGCCATCGTGGCCGCGGCCTGTATCCTGGCGGGCGTCTGGGCCGCGGTGAGGGGCGCGCGAGGGGATGCGCCCGCGGCTGCGCGGGCCCCCCGGGCGGCCGCCGGTTCCCCCGCTCAGGCCGGGTCCGGACAGGCCCCTCCCCCCTCCAACACCTCCATCACCGCGGCGCTGGCGTCCGCGATCGAGTCCCCGACGTATCCGTACTTTCCCGAGTACGGGGATGTCGTCTTTGTGGGCGCGCAGACGGGGTGGCTGGACGGCTACGACTGCGGCGTGCCCGGCTGTCCGGCCTTTGTGCTGCGCACCGCCGACGGCGGCAGCACCTGGGCGGAGACGGTGCTGCCGAGCATGGTCGCCAGCCGCATGACCTTTCTCAACGCGAACGACGGTTGGCTATCTGGCACGACGCCAGCGCAGTGTGCGCTACAGGGCGGCCAGTGCACGCCCGACTGGGTGCTGATGGCCACCACGGATGGCGGTCGCACGTGGCAGGTCGCGGACCGGGCGTCCGCCGCGCTGACCGACATCCAATTCGTCACCCCCGCCGTGGGCTTCGCCGCGACCGCAGGGCGCGGAGCGTGCCCGGCACTGGTCACGACGACGGATGGCGGCCACAGTTGGAGCCCCGTGCCGGGGGCACCCTCCCCGCTCTCCCTGGATTTTCTCAGCGCGAGCCAGGGCTGGCTGGTGGCGCGATCCTGCGCGGTCGAGCCGCCAGGCCTGCAACCCGGCGGGCCCCGTACCGGACCGGTCGGGATCTTTGAGACCACGGATGGCGGCACCACCTGGAGCCAGCAGTTGTTCACGGGGATGGGGAACCCCGGCGCGACCAGTATCGACATGCTGAACGCCAGCGACGGGTGGGTCACGATGCTCGCCATGCCGTACTGCGCCATGGGCGGTTGTGAGGGGGACATGTACCGCACGACCGACGGCGGGCACCAATGGACCTTGATCCAGTCGGCCAGCGCCCCCTGGCACGTCACGCCCCCCGGCCGCGGCCGCGGGTTTACGGCGGGGTGCCAGTTCCTGACCCCGTCCAGCGGGTGGCTGGAGTTGACAGGCGGGGCGGCCACCTCCGGCGGCGTCGGCGTCACGACGAGCGGGGGCGCCTCCTGGAACTTCCCCTCCTCACTGCCCCCATGGTGGCCACGGGCCCTGGCGCCGGTGAGCACGACAGCGGCGTGGGCCGTCGGCGCCCTGGCCAACGGTGGCGGCCCGACCCAGGCGTCTTTCCTGGCGCGGACGATGGACGGCGGCCGGGATTGGCTTTCCGAGACCCCGACCATTCGCACCGGGGGCGGGTGAGGTTTCCTCCGCGCACAGCCCGCGACGCCGCCCGCCCGGTTGGGACGTACGCGCTGGCGCCCGGCGCGTCGTCGCCGCGCGTGTGGCCGTTCGGCCGGCCGTACTGTATGGATCGCGGCCCCGAGGAGAGCGGGCGGTGGGCTGTTCGGAGGGGGAGGGAGGGCCATGCCGCAAGTGTTGGTGTGGGGACTCTCCCTGGCGGGGTCTCTGATCGGCGTCCTCGCATGGCGCCGTGGTGGAGAACTGTCGCGGTGGGCCCCGCTTGGGTGGCCCTTCTGAGCTTCCAGCAGGTGTGGGGTCGCCGCTGAGGACGGGGTGGTGCGGGTACCCCCGCCGGGGTCCCCGTCCTTGTTGCCCGCGGTTGGGGTGTGCACGTGGTGACGGCGCCGGGCTCCGGCCCGGCGTCCCGGGGCGATGTTCCGCGCTGGGTACCGCTCGCGCCGGGCCGGTTGGGGGCTGGTCCGGGTGGGGCTGGCCGGACCGATGTGGGCTGAGGGATGGGGGGCCGTGCGCTCCTGGACCAAGCTCCACTTCGGCGTGACGTCCGCGCTGCCGGGCTGGGGCGGGCTCGGGTACGGGGCGTGGCCGGCTTGGCCGCGATCTCTCCGGGAAGGTCCGCTCCGGCGGGCCTCCGCGCGGCCCGGCTGAACCCGGTCGACGCCCTGCGCGCGGCGCGGGGGAGGGGAGGGGTCTTGCCTCGGCGAGGGGCGGTGCGGCCCGCAGGACGCGGGGTGTGACGAGTGAGCAGGGAGTCGGCCGGGTCCCGCGGCGCGGCGCCCCCGGGTGGGGTCATCCCCGCCAGGTGCGCAGGCGGTCGGCCACGGCCGCCACGGGCGCGGTCCAGATGCGCGTCGGTTGGCGGGCGAGAAAGGCGCACAGGCGCTCGATGTCGTCCGCCGCGATGGGTAGATGCCCGTCTCCCACCCCATGGAAGGTGAAGATCCCCCAACGCCCCTCCCCGACAGCCTGCTCGGCCAGGCCGACGAGTTCGGCTCCCCCCATGCGTTCGGCCGGCCAACTCCAGAGGTGGTGGAGGTCGCAGCGCCCGGGGTCGTTCGCCTGTTCCCCGCGGACCCGGCCCGCGACGAACCGCTCTGCCACCAGCGGCACGTAGCTGCGCCGCGTCGGACCGCTGCCGATGGAATCCTGGTAGCAGGGATAGGCGAAGGACCGCCGTCCGGTGCCGCCGACCGTCCGCAGCCGCCGCTCCGCCTCGTCGATGTCCGAGGCCAGTTGCTCCAGCGTCAGGTGTTCCAGGGAGCGTTCCGGCGGCATGAAGTCGAAGTTCTGCGAGCAGGGAGGGGTCAGCGTGTGGTTGCCCAACTCGTGGCCGGCCTCGGCGACCCCCGCCCACGGGGACAGCGCCGCGCGCCAGTCTGGACCGCCGGGGCTCAGATAGAACGTGGCGCGCAGGCGGTGGCGTTCCAACAGGGGGACGGCGGCCAGTTGGGAGGTCAGACCGTCGTCAAAGAGTGCCGCGGGTGGTACTACTTGCGGCCTTTGCGGCATCCGGCGTAAAGCCAATACCGTTCAGATAAGGCGCCACGGCGGTCTTCGGCGGCGCGGTGGAAGGTCGCCATCACCGGCCCAAAGGCCTTGCCGCTGAACCCCTCGCCCCCCCACCGAGCGATGGCCTTTCGCAGCGGCCGCTCGGCAAACGCCAAACTAAGCGGTATTGGGCGTAAAGCGGGCACGAGCTTGGTCCTGGCTCTGGTACAGAACGTGAGTTGCAGCCGGTAACCGTCGTGTACCAGCCGGTGCGAGTCCGGCCGCGCGAACTGCCGTTCGCGCGCGTAGCAAATCGGACGCCGGGGTAGGGTGACCACCCCGGTGAAAGCTCCGAGGATCAAGCCTCCGCCGCCCGTGAGGGTGGGACTCACCAAGGGAGGCGAGCAAGCTCTCGGGCCGCAGCATTAAGCGAAGGCTGCCGCGACGTAATGAGTACCCCTGGCAG
>JAJZWQ010000096.1 GCA_021846605.1 Bacillota bacterium
CTCAGATGCCTGAACCGCGCGGCCGTCCAGCGGATCAGATCGAGATTCGCCGCCGTAAACAGACGGTCCCCGACCATAAACGGCGGATCCCAACGTCCGGCCGAGGTCCACCACCCCGAAGATACGTTGCACCATCGACCTCCGTCTGTCAACCACCTATCGCTTGATCATTGCCGGCGCCTCAGGGCGGCGCGCGGAAGATCCGGCGGATCCGTGCGGGCCCGCGGACTCAGGTGGCCACTCCCGCGGGCGGCCCGCGGGGCTGCGCAAGCTCAGGCGGGCCGGGTCCCCGGCAGGGTCCGGCGGGCGGTGATCAGGAGCGTGGTGGTCGCGCCCAACGCCAGGACGGCGGCATAGCCGTACGCGTAGGCGGGTCCGATCAGGTAGAGGAGGCCAAGCGCCAAGTTGCCCACGAACAGACCGGCGCTGCGGGCCGCCGTGAGGGAGCCCATCCCGCCGCTGGCCGTGCGGGCGGGTGTGACGCGGGCCACCAGCGTGGGCTCCAACGTCTCCACGATGCCCAGGGCGAACCCCAGGACCGCCATCGCCGGGTAGAGCCCGCCCAGGCCCAGGTGGAGCAGGGCCGAGACGCCCAGGGCCGCCGAGCCAAGCGCCGCGGCCAGGTATCCCAGGAGCGGTAGCGCACGGATGGCCTCCCACCGCTGGGCGCCGATCCATAGGCCGGTCAGGGCCGAGACGCCCAAAAAGAGCACGTATCCCAGCACCCCCAGCGCGGGGTCGTGGGTACCCTGGGCCACGGTCAGGATGGGGAAGCCCGCGCTGTAGGCGCTGAAGCCATACAGCGCCGCCGCCAGGAGAACCCCGCGGTAGACGGCCAGGTCGGTGCGCCTCTGGTCCGGCGGCAGGGCCGGGGCCGAATCCGGCGCGTTCCCCGCCTGAGGCGCGCGCTGCCGGCCGGCGCGGGTCGTGGCCAGCACCGCGGTGGAGGCCAACAGTGGCACCAGCGTCACCAGCAGGACCGTGCGCAGCGAGATGTGGACCGCCACCATGATGAACGCATAGAGGGCGGCCAGGGTGCCGCCGCCCACATCGAGCGCATGGAGGAAGCCGAAGGCCCGGCCCCGGTCGGCCGGGGCCACCACCTCGATGAGCATGGCGCGGCGCGGCGGGGATCGGAAGTTGCGCGCCCACCAGCCCACCACCAGGAGCGCGGCGGCCTGGAACGCCCCGGCGGCCAGGCCCGGCAGGGCCATGAGGGCGATGAAGGCGTTGCCCCAGACCGCGACGCGCTTGCGGCCGGTCCGGTCCCCGACGCGTCCCCCGACATACCCAGACAGGGCGCCCACGCCGTAGGCCGCGGCCGTCGTCATCCCATAGGCCCACACCGGGGCGTGTAGGCGCAGCACCAGGAAGAGGGGGAAGACGGCCAACACGGCCTGGTAGCCGAGGTCGGCGCAGAAGGCGGACAGCGCAATCCGCCACACGTCGGCGGTCAGCCAGTCGCGGGTGGCGGGGCGGGGCGCCATCGAACTCCCCCTCCGTATCTGGGGATCAGGCTGGTTGCTGCTCGGCGAACTGCCGGGCATAGAGCGCGGCATACAGGCCATCCGCGGCGACCAACTGGGAGTGGATTCCCTGCTCGACCACCCGCCCCTCCTCCATCACCAGGATCAGGTCGGCGTCGCGCACCGTGGAGAGGCGGTGTGCGATCACCAGCGAGGTGCGGCCGGCCAGCAGCGTGCGCAGCGCCTGGCCGATCACAGCCTCCGTCTGGCTGTCCACGCTGGCGGTGGCCTCGTCCAGGACCAGGATGCGCGGGTCGGCCAGCAGGGCCCGGGCGAACGAGACCAGTTGCTTCTGACCCTGGGAGAGCCGGGTGCCGCGCTCGCCCACCGGGGTGGCAAAGCCCTGGGGGAGTGCGCGGATGAACGGCAGGGCCCCGACGGCCCGGGCCGCCGCCTCCACATCGGCGTCGCCGGCGTTCAGACGCCCGTAGCGGATGTTGTCTGCCAGCGAGGCCGAGAAGATCACGGGGTCCTGCAGCACCACCGCCACCTGCCGGCGGTAGCTGTCCTGCTGGAACTCCCGCAGATCGTGGCCGTCGACCTCCACCGCGCCGGAGGTGGGATCGTAGAAGCGGAGCAGGAGCGCGGCCGTGGTGGTCTTGCCCGCCCCGGTCGGGCCCACCAAGGCCACACGCTTTCCGGCCGGGATCGTGACGTCCAGGTCGTGGACGACCGGGCGCTCCGGGTCGTAGCCGAAGGAGACGTGGCGAAAGCGCACCTCGCCCATCAGCGGGGGGGCGGCGCCCGCGTCCGCGCGGTCGGCGACCTCCACGGGCTCGTCGATCACCGTGAACAGCTTTTCGGCCGCCGCCATGGCCTGCTGCACCGCGTTGTATTGCTGGGTGAGGTCCTGGATGGGCTGGAAGAAGCGCGAGAGGTAGTTGGTGAACGCTACCAGGGCGCCGATCTGCACCACGTGACCGGGGCTCAGGCCCAGGCGTCCCCCGAACCAGAGGACGACGACCGTGCCGGCGGTGCTGATCACGCTGACCACCGGCGAGAACAGCGTGTTCACGACGGCGGCGTCCAGGTTGGCGTCCACGTTGGCCCTGTTGGTGGCCAAAAAGCGCCGGGCGTTCTCCGACTCCCGCGTGAAGGCCTGGGTCACGCGAATGCCGGACAGGCCCTCCTCGAAGTCGGCGGTCAACTGGCCGATGGTGTTGCGCACCGCCCGGTAGGCGCGGATGGCCCGGTGCTGGAAGAGCAGCGTGACCGCCACCAGCGCCGGCAGCGTGGTGAAGGCCACCACCGCCAACAGGGGCCTCCAGATCAGCATGACGACGATGATCCCGGCCAGCGTGACCGCGTCGGCGGTGATGCTGACGATCCCCGAGCTGACCAGGTTGCTCAGGGCCGTGATGTCGTTGGTGCCGCGGCTGACGACCACCCCGACCGGCGTCTGGTCGAAGTAGCCAAAGCCCAGCCGCAGCAGGCGGGAGAAGAACAGTTTGCGCAGGTCGTAGACCGCTCCGTTGCCCAGGCGCGCGACGCTCAGGGTCTGGATCGAGCTGAGGCCGGCCGCCAGGATGCGCGTGGCCAGGTAGGCCAGCGCCGTCCAGAGCAGGACCCGGGGCTGGCGCTGCTGGATGCCCAGGTCGATCGCCAGGCTCAGGAGCAAGGGCCCGATCAGGGTCAGCCCCGTGCTCACCAGCGCGGCCGTCAGCGCGACATACAGGTGCCGCCGGTAGGGGCGAACGAAGCCGAGCAGGCGCGTGAAGGACTGCCGGTTGAATGGCCGGGTGTCCATGGCGGCCGCCGAGCGCAGGTGCCCCAGGCCGCCACCACTCCAACTCATGCCCCCACCCCCCGCGACGGCCTGCCGTCCGGCGCCATCTGCAGTTCGTAGATCCGCCGATACAGGCCGGACGTTTCCAGCAGTTCGGCGTGGGTGCCCACCGCCGCCACCCGGCCGCCATCCAAGACCGCAATGCGGTCGGCGAACATCACCCCGGCCAACCGGTGCGCGATGATCAGGCTGGTGCGCCCGGCCATCAGGCGCTGCAGCGCTTGGCGGATCAGATACTCGTTCTCGGCGTCCACGCTGCTGGTGGCGTCGTCCAGGATGAGGATGCGGGGATCGAGCAGGAGGGCGCGGGCGATGGCCACGCGCTGCTTCTGCCCGCCGGAGAGCCCCACCCCGCGCTCGCCCACCACAGTGTCGTAACCGGACGGGAGCGTCTCGATGAAATCGGCGATGTGGGCGGCCCGGGCCGCGGCGGCGACAGCGGCCCGATCAGCGCCGGGCCGGCCGTAGCGGATGTTGTCCGCGATGCTGGCCGAGAACAGGAAGGGGTCCTGCAGCACGAACCCGACCTGCTGGCGCAGGCTCTGCAAGTCGACGCCGCGCAGGTCGTGGCCGTCCACCCGGACCGTCCCCCGCACCGGATCGTAGAAGCGGGGCACCAATTGGACCAGCGTGCTCTTGCCGGCGCCGGTGATCCCCACCAGGGCCACCCGTTCGCCGGGCGCCACCGTGAGGTCGATGTCCTCGAGCGTCCAGTCGCCGGCGTCCCTGTACCGCGCGTAGACGTGCTCGAAGCGGACCTCGCCCTGCAGCCGCGGCAGGATCCGGGCATCCGGCGGCTGATGGACCTGGCCCCGACCGTCCAGGACCTCGAAAATGCGCTCCGCCGAGGCGGCGGCCTGGGCTCCCAGGTTGACCACCAGGCCCACCATGCGCAGCGGACCCAGGAGCATGAGGACGTAGCCGTTGAAGGCGACAAACATGGAGAAGGTGAGGTGGCCGGCCAGCACCTCGCTGCCGCCCACGCCGAGCAGCAGGACCGTGCCCAGCGTGGGCAGCTGGCTCAGGATCGGCTGATAGCGGGCCTGGATGCGCGCCACGTCCATGGTGCGGTCGTAGTAGGCGCGGTTCTCGGCGTCAAAGCGCGCCTCCTCGTGGTCGGAGCGGGCAAAGGCCTTGATCACGCGGATGGCCGCCACGTCCTCCTGGAGGACGCTCGTGAGGTCGGCCAACTGCTGCTGCACCGCCCAGGAGGCGGGTCGGACCCGCCGGCTCAGGCCAAGCACCGTCATGATGAAGAAGGGCGCGATGGCCAGCGTGAGAAGGGCGAGAGTGACGTTGGCGTTGAACAAGATCACGGCCGTGCCCACAAACTGCGCCGCGGCGGCCACGGCGCCCGGACCGGCGCGGCTGACGAGCCGGCGCAGCGTCTCCACGTCTCCGGTGGCGCGGCTGAGGATCTGACCCGTCTCATTCTGGTCGAAGTAGTCGAAGCTCTGCGCCTGCAGGTGGTCGTAGATGGCGCCGCGCGCCCGGAACATGCCGCGCTGGGCGATCCACTCGGAGAGGTAGCCGCGGATGAAGCCCAGAAGGCCTGTGGCCGCAGCGGCCGCGACCAACTCGAGGCCGAGGAAGGGCACCGCCCTCCAGGCGGCGACGCCCGCGGCGCCGGAGTTGGGCGCGAGGGCGCTCTTGATGTGCCCGGCCATCTGTCCGGTGAGGGCCGGGATCGCCAGCCCGACGCCGGTCCCGCCGAACAGGCACAGCAACATGACGGCGATGAGGCCCAGGTCTGGCTGGAGAAAGCGCCCATAGCGCCACAGGCTCTTCATCGGCACCCCCCATGGCCAGCGGTTCCCGCCCGTTCCGGGTCAGACCTGCGGGCGGCCAGCGGTTTCCAGGCGGGCCGCGAGGTCTGGCGGGCACTCCGCCTCCAGGGCGATTCCCTCGGGCAGGTAGTCGAGCGCCGTGATCGTGCCCTGTGCGCGGACCGCAGCCAACAAACCCTCTGCGGCAAAGGGTAGCAGAACCGTCACCGGGCGGCGAGGTGGCTGCACCCGGTCGGCGATCAGCGCGCGCAGGTCGTCCAGCCCTTGGCCCGTGGTCGCCGAGACCTCCACGCGCGGGAGGTCGGGCGGGGGCGCGGCGGTGTCGGAAAGGGCCGGGGGAGCGTCCGCCGGCGGCAGGTCCACCTTGTTCCACACCACGATCCGCGGCAGCCCGGCCGCTCCCAGATCCCGGAGGACGTCCTCCACGGCGGCGCACTGTTCCCAGTGGCGCGGGTGGCTGCGGTCCACCACCTCCAGGAGGAGGTCCGCCTCGGTGACCTCCTCCAGCGTGGCGGCAAACGACGCCACCAGGTGGGGGGGGAGGTGGTGCACGAATCCGACGGTGTCCGTCAGGAGGGCCTTCCGCTGGCCAGACAGCGTCATTGCGCGTGTCGTGGGGTCCAGCGTGGCGAACAGCTGGTCGGCCACGTGGGCGCCGGCACCGGCCAGTGCTTGGTGCAGCGTGCTCTTGCCTGCGTTGGTGTACCCGACCAGGGCGACCAGCGGCAGTCCGACGCGACGCCGTCCCTGCCGTTGGATCTGGCGCGCGGAGGCCACCCCCTCCAGTTGGTGGCGCAGGGCTGCGATCCGCGCGCGCACCCGCCGGCGGTCGGTCTCCAGCTTGGTCTCGCCGGGGCCGCGCGTGCCGATGCCGCCGCCGGTGCGGGACATCTCCCGGCCCAGGCCGGTGAGGCGTGGGAGCAGGTAGAGCATCTGGGCGAGTTCGACCTGGATGCGGCCCTCGTGGCTGCGTGCCCGGCTGGCGAAGATGTCCAGGATCAGGCGGGTCCGGTCCACCACGCGGACGCTCAGGGCCTCCTCCAGGCGCAGTTGCTGCCGCGGGGAGAGCCCGCAGTTGCAGAGCACCAGGTCGGCGTCGGCGGTGCGGACGGCGTCGCCCAACTCGACCACCTTCCCACTGGTGAAGAGGGTGGCGGGATCCAGGCGCCGCTGGCGCTGCAGGACCGTGGCCACCGGTTGGGCGCCCGCGCTGCGGGCCAGTTCCCCCAGTTCGGCGATGTCGTCCTCCAACTCCCAGGCGCCCCGGCCGCCCGGGATCCCGGCCAGGACCGCGCGCTCCATGGCGCACCCCCTCTTCCCTCTGAGACGGCGAGAGCCCGGCGCCATGCGCCGGGCCCTCGCCCAGGTTGCCGGGCCAGGGTGGCCTATGGCCGCACCAGGAGCCCGGCCAGCAGCAGGGCCACGATATTCATGATCTTGATCATCGGGTTGATGGCCGGACCCGCCGTATCCTTGTAGGGGTCGCCGACCGTGTCCCCGGTGACCGATGCCGCGTGTGCCGGCGTGCCCTTCCCCCCGAAGTTGCCCATTTCGATGTACTTCTTCGCGTTGTCCCATGCGCCGCCTCCGGCCGTCATCTGCACGGCGAGGAAGAGACCGACGACGATCGACCCCACCAGCATGCCGCCCAGGGCCACGCCCCCGAGGATGAAGCCGACGGCGATGGGCCCCAGCACCGGGATGAGCGCGGGGACCATCATCTCGCGCAGCGCCGACCGGGTCACGATATCCACGGCCCGCCCGTAATCGGGCTTGACCTTGCGTTCCATGATGCCCGGCATCTCGCGGAACTGGCGGCGGACTTCCTCCACCACCTTGTATGCTGCCCGGCCGACGGCCTCGATCGACAGCGAGGCGAAGAGGAACGGCGCGATGCCGCCCAGGAAGAGCCCGGCGAGCACGCGGGGGTCGGTGAGGTCGAAGGTCAGGGTCTGGCCCAGGTGCGTCTGCAGGACGTGGACGTACGAGGCGAAGAGCACCAGGGCCGCCAGGGCCGCCGAACCGATGGCGTAGCCCTTGGTCACGGCCTTGGTGGTGTTGCCCACCGCGTCCAGGGCGTCGGTGACCTCGCGCACATCGTCGGGCAACCCGGCCATCTCGGCGATGCCGCCGGCGTTGTCCGTGATGGGGCCGAAGGAATCCAGCGTGACGATGATGCCGGCCAGCGAGAGCATCGCCATGGCCGCCACGGCCACCCCGTACATGTGGGCCGCCCCGTAGGAGCCCAGGATGGCAGCGATGATCAGCAGCACGGGCACGGCCGTGCTCTTCATGCTGACGGCCAGCCCCGCGATGATGTTGGTCGCGTGGCCGGTTTGGCTGGCCTCGGCGATCTGCCGCACGGGACGGTAGTTGGTGGATGTGTAGTAGTCGGTGGCGATCATCAGCCCGGCGGTCAGCGCCAGGCCGATGAGGGCGGCCAGGAAGACGCGGTTCGCGCCGTACTTGTCCCAAGTCATCATGGTGTGGCTGAGGAAGAAGAAGACCACCGCCGACAGCACGGCGCTGACGGCCAGGCCCCGGTACAGGCGGCCCATGATGCTGCCGCCCTTACCCAGCGTGATGGCCAGGATGCCGATGATCGAGGTGATGATGGAGATCGAGCCGAGGATCAGGGGGAAGTACACCGCGTTGGGCTGGTTCGGATACAGCAGGGAGCCCAGGAGCATGGCCGCGACGGATGTCACGGCGTAGGTCTCGAAGAGGTCGGCCGCCATGCCGGCGCAGTCGCCGACGTTGTCGCCGACGTTGTCCGCCACCACCGCGGGGTTCCGCGGATCGTCCTCGGGGATGCCGGCCTCGATCTTGCCCACCAGGTCGGCACCGACGTCCGCGGCCTTGGTGTAGATGCCGCCGCCCAGCCGGGCGAAGGCGGAGATCAGGCTGGCGCCGAAGCCGAAGCCCACCAGGGTCGACGGGTTGTGGGTGATGGCCTCCAACGCGCCGGCGCCGAGCAGGCCCAGGCCGACCACGAACAGCCCGGTGACCGCCCCGCCGCGGACCGCCACGGCTAGGGCGCCCTCCATACCGTCACGGGCACCCTGCGCGGTGCGGACGTTGGCGTTGACGGCGACCAGCATGCCGCTGGATCCGGCGATGCCGGACAACGCCCCGCCGATGAGAAAGAAGCCGGCCGTCTGCCAACTGAGGGCGAACCCGATGATGACAAAGAGCACTAGGGCCACGATCAGTACCGTGCGGTACTGGCGGAACAGGTAGGCCTTGGAGCCCTCCTGCACAGCGCCGGAAATCGCCTGCATCTCTTCGGTACCGCGGTCGCGTCGGAGGACCCAGGAGACAAAATAAAGACCTGCCAGAACAGCCAGCAGGCCTGCGACGACGGGCCACCAGGAAAATTGCATAGCCTGTCCGTACGGGCCGAAAACCGGCCCTTACCCCCCTCCGCGCGCGCGGCAGATTTTGCGGGCGCCATAGCTTGCCCGCAGACACCCGAACGCCGACGTCGCCCCTGCGAGCGCCGTCGGCGCCGGACGTTCCCAAAGATTACCCCGTCGGGTGCCCATCCGTCTACTTCGAGATGGTCTGATCCACCTTCGCCGTGGACGCCGCTTCGTCTTCCACGCGCAGCGTCGTCGCAGCATTCATCTGCGACCGCGCCTCGTTCATGGAACGCTGAAACTCCTTGATCGTCTTGCCCACCGCGCCGCCCAACTCGGGGAGGCGACGTGGACCGAAGATGAGCAGGGCGACCACCAAGAGGATGACGAGGTGTGTGGGAGTAAGCAGGTTATCGAACACGCTGGTAACCCCCTCTCCGCGCCCGCCTTACACGGTGACGCACGCCAGCGCCGCCGCCCGACCGAGACCACCGACGCGCTACCCCATATGGATGGTTCTGATTATACCACGCGTCCGGCCGGCGGGGGCAACCGCATGGCGGTTGCTTCCTCCATACACTTCGGCGCCCCCGGAGCGATTCCTGGGTGCCAGGCACCTTTCCAGCCGCAGTCGGAGGAGTCACCGGCCGGCGCGCGAAGCAAGTCGCATTCGGGAGGGATGCGCGTTGTCCACAGGGCGGCCCGGCGTGGGTCTGGACCTCGGCGGGACCAAGACGCTGGCGGTGGTCGTGGCCCCGGACGGTCAGGTGCTGGGGCAGAGCCTGCACCCGACGCCGCACGGGAGCCGCCAGGACCTGGCCGCCGCGCTGGAACGGGCGGTCGCCGAGGCCTGCCGCGCGGCCGGCGTGGCGCTCGTGGACACGGTGGGCGTGGGGATCGGTGTGCCGGGTCCGACGGATCCGGGCACGGGCGTTCTCTTAGAGGCGCCGAACCTGGCCGCCGACGACCAGAACCTCCCCCTGCGCGAGATGCTGCAGCCGGTCTTCGGCGTGCCGGTGGCCGTGGAAAACGACGCCAACGCCGCCGCGCTCGGCGAGCACCGCTTCGGCGCCGGGCGCGGCGCCGACGACATGATCTACATCACCATCTCCACCGGGATCGGCGGCGGATTGATCCTGGGTGGTCAGTTGGCGCACGGCGCGGGCTTCACGGCAGGCGAGGTCGGCCATATGGTGCTGGCGCCCGAGGGACGCGACGTGTGCGGTTGCGGGCGCACGGGGTGCTGGGAGGCCATTTGCTCGGGTACCGGCATGGCGCGCCAGGCTCGCGCCGCCATCGCCGACGGACGCGCGCCCGGCCTGGCGGCCAGGGCCGACGCCCAAGCGGACGGGGTCACCCCGGCGCTGCTGATCGCGGCCGCAGCCGAGGGCGATCCCACCGCGGCCGCGATCATCGCCCGTGCCGTGACGTACAACGGGGTCGCCCTGATGAACCTGCTGCACATCCTCAGCCCCGCCCTGATCGTGATCGGGGGCGGGCTGACCCATGCCTGGGACCAGGTCATCGCCCCCGGGGTGCGGTGGGCGATGGACCACGCGCTGCGGCGGCCAGCGAGCAGTTGCCGCATCGTGCCCGCCCGGTTGGGTTCGCTGTGCGGCGGACTCGGCGCCGCCGCCCTGGTGCTGCCGCCCGCAGTCGATTGATGCGGGCGGCCTGAGCCTGTGGCGCGGGGGGCGCCCGTTGTCTCAGTGCTGGCTGCGGGCGGCTCTCGGAGCCGTTGGCGGCTGCTCCTGCACCCCAGCGCGTGCCTGGGCGCGGCGCCTGTGCCACGCCCAGGGCAACGGTCCGACCTCGTCCGGGGCGGATGGCGCCGTGGCCGAGGGTGCGGCGTCGCTGGCGGGGGCGTCCCGCCGCGGCACTCCCATCGCCTGGCCCGGGTTGATAGAGTGGGGAGGGCCGCCCGCGGCGCGGGCGGCGACAGGGAGATCCCAGACCACCCCAGGATAACCTGCCGCGACCAGGAACTGGGGCTCGGGGTGGACCACACCTGCCGCGCCAGGCCCGGTGGGCGCCCTCCAGACACATCCAGTCGGGAAAATGAGGAAGTCGGACGTTGCCTCCCCGCTTCTGGCGGCACATCGATTGGTTTCTACTCGGGTTGGTCCTGGTGGCCGTGGCCATGGGCCTGGTGGTGGTGCTCGGGGCGAGCGGTTCCGGCATCCACGCGCCCCTGGTGCAGTATTACGCCAAGCGTCAGGTCCTCGACCTGGTCGCCGGGACGATCACGCTCGCCCTCTGCATCCGCATCGACTACCATGCCTGGACCCGCTGGAGCGGGGTGCTCTACGCCTTCGTGGTCTTCCTGCTGGTCGTCGTCTTTGTGATCGGCCACCGGCAACTCGGAGGGCAGCGCTGGATCTCGGTGGGCGGCTTCGACATGCAACCATCCGAGTTCGCCAAACTCGCGGTGATCTTTATTCTGGCCCGTCACCTGGCGGGGAAAGCGGGCGTCCTGCGCAAATGGCGCCATCTCATCACCCCCACGGCCCTGGCGGCCCTGCCCGCCGGGCTGATCGTCTTAGAGCCGGACCTGGGCACGTCCCTGGTCTTCGTGGCCATCCTGCTCGGCGTCCTCTTTGCGGCGGGATTCCCGGGATGGCGGCTGACCGCGGGCACCGCCCTGGTCGTCGCGCTGGCCGTCGGTGCGGTCATCGCCCACCTGCGATGGGGCACGCCCCTGCCCCTCCACGCCTACCAGTTGGACCGCCTCATCGCCTTCGTCAACCCTCAGAAGTACGCGCAGACCGCGGGATGGCAGGTTCTGCAGTCGGAATTGGCGGTGGGCTCGGGCCGTCTGCACGGCACCGGCCTGTTCAGCGGCGGCGTGAACGGTCAGCTCAACGCGCTGAGCGAGACCCAGACCGACTTTGTCTTCGCTTCGGTGGGGAATATGGCGGGCTTTCTGGGCGGCGTGGCGGTGCTGGCCGTCTTGGGGCTGATCTTCTGGCGCGCCCTGGCCGCCATGGCCATGGCGGGAGACGCCGAGGGCGCCCTGATCGCGGGCGGGATCGCCGCCGTGCTCGGATTCCAGATCCTCCTGAATGTCGGCGTCACGCTGGGCCTGCTGCCGGTGACAGGGATCCCACTGCCGTTCGTCAGCTACTCGGGCAGCGCGACGGTGGTCAACTTCGCCTCGATCGGAATTCTGCAGAGCATCCGCGTGCGCCACAAGCGGATCCAGTTCTGAGCCCGGGCCCCTGCGCGCTGTCGACCGCGGGCTTCCGCGGGAAGAACGGGTGGCGGGTCCTCAGGTGCGGAGCAACTGGTGCAGGGTGGCCCGCAGTGCCTGGTCGGCGGCGGCCGTGCGGGGGCGCGGCCCCCGGAGGCGGCCCCCGCCCCTTCGGGCCCTGGCCGCCTGGTAGCGCTCCTCCAGGAGGGCGTCGATCATCGCATCCCGGTATTCCCATCCGTCCGGGTGCAGGACCGCCGCCCTGCGACCCAGGCAGAGAGCCGCGAGCCCGTAATCCTGAGTGACGACCACATCGCCGGGACGCGTGTGCGCGAACAGGGCGTGGTCGGTGGCATCCGGGCCCGGCGCGACCCGCACCCACACCGTGCCTTCCGGCTGGGCGTGGTCGTCGGTGGCGAACCAGAGCACCGGGATGGCCCCGGCCTCCTCCAGGATCACCCGACGGGCCGGGCACCCGTCCCCGTCCACCAGGATGCGCCGCTCCGGGGACCCGCCCGCCCCGGTCAGCCTGCCTGCCTCCGCACGCGCGCCACCAGATCGGCGATGTGGAGGCGCTGGTCCTCCGCCAGACGCTCGGCGTCCTCGGCGGCGCCGGGGCTGGCCGCCGCGCGTGTCTGAATGCTGCTCAGGATCATGCGTTCGACCCGCCGCAGGAAGGCCACCAGGGTGTCGGTGTCCTGCGCGCCGAACTCGCCGGCGATGGCGCGCTCCAGGAAGGTGTCCAGGCTGGTACCCGGCTCGGACATCATCAACTCGAAGTAGTGGGACTCCAGGTCGTCGACGGCCATGTGGATCTCCTTCCCGGGCGGGAAGCCCTCCAATCATCATACAGGTTGCGCCCCCGGCTCCGTTCCTGGTGGGGAATGGAAGACCGGCCGGCGTCGCGCTATGCTCTGTGGGGGTGGACGGGACGCCGCTGGACGTGGTGACC
>JAJZWQ010000097.1 GCA_021846605.1 Bacillota bacterium
CGCATGCCCTTCTGCCCCCGTCAGAAATGGCCATGCCAGAGTGCTTGACGACCGGGAACACGCGTGCTACTATACAGAACGTCAGATCGCTTCTCTTCCGAAACTCCACAACAAATGGGACTCTCCCCAGGGCAGCAGGGCGGCGGGTCGTCCCGTGGGTGACGTGGGGTCGGTGGCACTGGTCAGGAGTGCCTCCAAGGAGGCGGGCATCGCGTCCCACGCGGCCAGCAGCCGTCCGGCAGGCACACCCGGTGGCACCGGTGGAGCGATGAGCAGGTGCGTGGCCTCCCCCAGGGAGAGCCATGGCCCGGAGCCATCGCTGCGCAGGGCGGCCTGGGGCCACCACGCCTGCGCGGCAGCCACCAAGGCCTTCGGGGTCGTGGCCCCAGACACTAGGACCTCCGGCTGGGGGCAGGCCGGACCTGGGCGCAATTCGGCGACCGCTGCGCGCGCGATGCGTCGCGCCAGCGCGCTGTCGGCAGGGCGCGCCAGGAGGTGGGGGGCCGCGGCGCCATCCGGCAACGCCCGCCGGGCCAGACCGTGGCGCTGCTTGAGGGCCAGGAGCCGACGCACCGCGTCGTCCAGACGCCCTGCGGGTAGGACCCCGGCCCCAACGGCGGCCATGATCGCGGCGTGCGCCTGCAGGTGCGCGTCCGGCCCGGGGCCCACCAGGATCAGGTCAGCGCCCGCAGCCAACGCCTGGATCGCCGCCGCACCGATGCCGCCGGCCGCCTCCAGGCATCCTCGCATCCCCAGGGAGTCCGTGACAACCACGCCGTCAAAGCCCAACTCCTGGCGTAGGACGCCGTAGGCCGCCGGGCTGAGGCTGGCCGGCCAGCGCTGGTCGAGGTCGGGGACGAGCAGGTGCCCGATCATGACCATCGGGATCCCGTCCGCGACGGCGGCCGCAAACGGGCGGCGGGCGGCGATAAGTTCGGGGCCGCCCGCCAGCACTGGGAGGGCGTGGTGGCTGTCACCTGTGGTGCCGCCGTGACCGGGGAAGTGCTTGGCGCAGGCGATGGCGCCCCCGGCCGCCAGCCCGCGCGCGAACGCGCCCGCCAGGCGCGCGCACGCCTCAGGCTCCCGGGAGAACGCCCGCCCGTTGAGTCCGGGGTTGTCCGCACCCGCCAGGTCGCACACCGGGGCGAGATCCCAGTGGATGCCGCAGGCGGCCAGGCGCAGTGCCGTGGCCCGACCTGCCTCCTCACAGAGCGCGAGGTCGGCGGCGGCGCCCAGGGCCGCCGCCCCGGGCAGGCTGGCCGGACCGCGCGGCAGCCGCGAAACCCGCCCCCCTTCCTCGTCGGCACCGACCAGCAGGGGAGCAGCGACCGGGCTCTGGCCGGCCGCCGTTTGCATGTCCGCCACGACCTCTGCTGCACGCGCGGGGTCGGCCAGCGCCGAGGCGAGCAGCACCACCGCACCCAGGCCCCGCCGGGTGAGTTCGGTGGCATGCGCCTCCCACCCCGCCTCAAGGCTGATGGCCAGCACCGCCAGGGCCTTGGCGTCCAGTGGCAGGTCTTCGGGCACTGGCGGGCCGGGCGGG
This sequence comes from Bacillota bacterium, assembly GCA_021846605.1. The sequence continues at coordinate 1,544 of JAJZWQ010000097.1, forward strand.
GCGCCGGCGGGCAGCACGCGCAACTCATCCACCGGCAAGACCCCCCAGCCGGATGGCCTCCGCGACGCCCGCGCCGTAGGGCGCGCGGGTCACGTGGGCGACAGCCCGTCGGACGGTTTCGGCCGCATTGGCCACCGCCACACCCAGCCCGGCCAGGTTGAGCATCGGCAGGTCGTTCTCCCCGTCGCCGACGGCGAGGACCTCGGCTGGCTGGGTGCCCAGCAGCGCGCAGAGTTCGGCCAGGGCGGTGCCCTTGTCGATGCCGGCGGCGGTGATCTCTAAGTAGTGCGGATAGGAGTTGGCAAGCTCCAACTCGCCCGGGGCGAGCGGCGCGATCGCGGCCCGCACCTCCGGCTGCCGTTGCGCGGGTTCGATCACCAGCAGCTTGGTGGGCGCCACGCGCGGGTGGAAGACCCGGTCCGGGTCCACGGTGGGGGGCACGCCGGCCAGTCGACTGTATGCGTCGGCGCGCGCGTCCTCCCAGGGCACATAGAGCCTGTCATCCTGGTAAGTCTGCAAAAAAAAGCCGTGCCGGGCACAGACGTCCGCAACGCGTTGCGCCGCCGCGACGGGAATCGGATGGTGGAGGACCCTCCCGTCGGGGAGCGCCACCAGTCCCCCGTTGTAGGCGATGATAGGGCCCTGCACGCCCAGTCGGGACTGAACGCCCTGGACGGAGCGAAGCATACGGCCGCTGGCGAGGACGATCGTCCAGCCGGCCGTTTCGGCCTGCGCAAGCGCAAGCCGCACATCCGGCGCGATCTCGGTGCCGGGTCCCAGCACCGTGCCGTCCAGGTCACAGGCCACTAGCGAGACAGGCAAACGGCATCCTCCCCAGGGGGCGCTCCCGCCCATGCTACCAGAGGGCCCCGGCTGGTGGCGCCATGGCCGAGCGCTTGGCGATCTCAGTCGGGATGGACCAGGAGTTCAGCGGCAGGCCGGCCGGGCGGCGCGTTCGCACCCCCGGCCGCCCATCGGCATGCCCAGCGTGGCCCCGCCGCGACCTGCGCGATCCCCAACAGGTTCTGGACTGCTGCGGTCAGGCGGTGTCGCCGCTGGCGCCCGAGGCCTGAGAGCGCGGCGCCCCCGGACACGGCTACCGCCCTCGGGCGTCCAAAAGGCGCGCGCCCGGGGCATCAATGGATCAGGTGCGTCAAGAGAAAGCTGATCACGCTCAGGAGGATCGCGCCAACCAGCGCCCAGCCGAAGCCGCGGATCGCAAAGCCCGGCACGATGGCGCTGGTCAAAAGCAGCATCAGGGCGTTGATCACAAACGTGAACAGTCCCAGGGTCACGACGGTCAGGGGCAGCGTGAGGATGAGCAGGAGCGGCCGGATGATCGCATTGACGATGCCCAGGATCGCGGCCGCCACCAGGGTGGCGATGACGCCGCGCAGTTGGAACCCGGGCAGCAGCAGCGCCGTGATGTATAGGGCGAGGGCATTGACCAGCCAGCGCGCGATCATCGTCCGCCGCACCTCCCGCCTGCGTGTCCAAATTAGGCTAGCAGATTCGACCGCGCCCGGCGCATTGCGCGCGCCTCCGGCATCGCCTCGCGGGCCTCGGGGCATCCTGTGCCCTGGGAAAGGGGGCCCACACGCAATGGACCTCAATGTGAGCCACATGCTCGCCGCCACCAGCGGAGACATCTGGTGGTGGGTCGTCGGCATCGCCGCGGTCGTCGCCTTGGTCTGGTGGTGGTCCGCAGCCGCGAGTTCCCGCCACGGCCGCATCATGGCCGGCTCGAGTACGGGCCAGAACGCCGGCCAGGACGCACCCCAGGACGCCGGCCAGGGCGGGGGCGACCAGGGCGGGCAGGGTAATCAGGACAACCAGGGATGAAGGGGGCAGGGGAAGGGGGAACGCCGCCCGCCCCCTTCCCCTTCAGCTGAACCGGATGCTGCCGTTGGTGGTGCGCAGGACGAGGCGTGCGTGCGCTTGCGCGCCCCCCCAGTCCGGCGAGCGCCAGAGCAGTTCCGTTCGTCCCAGGCCGCGCCCCTCCACCTTCGGGGCCGCTGGCCCAAGCCCGCCCGTCTCGAAGCGCCCGTTGCTCGTGCCGGCATCGATGTCTACGGCGAGGCCGTCCGGCACATGCACGTCGATCGAGCCGTTGCTGGTGACGGCGTGGACCTCGCTACCGTCCTCGTCCGGGCTGGGTTCGAGCGAGATGCTGCCGTTGCTGGTGCGCAGGTCAAGCCGGCCGCCGAGCCCCAGGGCACCGATGGCCCCGTTGCTCGTCAGGACCTCGACGTCACTCCCCCGCGTCGCCGAAAGGTCCACGCGGCCGTTGCTCGTCTCCACGCGCAGGCCGTGGAGCTGCACCCCGGTCACCTGAATCGAACCGTTGCCGGTCCGCACTACCCCGCCCCAGCGCGCGCCCCGCGGCAACTGCGCCTCGATGGCGAGGGCACCGGGCCACGCGGGTGCGGATCCGTCCCGCCGGACCAGCACCTCGCGCCCGCGAATCTCGGCGCTCACCGCCGCGGCCACCTGGCGCGCTTCATCCTCAGAGAGCGCGTGCACCGTCTTGCGCAGGACAAGCCGCACCCCCGTGCCGTCGGATGGCCGCACGGTGATGGAACCGTTCCAACCCTCAAGGTCCAGGCCGGCCGGGCCTTCCTCGCCGCCATCCAGTGGACCCTCGACCACATCCTCGAAACGGAAGCCCGGACCAAAGGTGCCCCAGCCGGCCTTGGCCGCCCGCTCCATGACGTCGGGCAACGTGGAAAACGTCTTGCCCACGTTCTCTCCCAGCTGCTCCGCGGCCCGAGACGCGAGGTCCGCGGCCCGCGTCACCATCTCGTCGGCGTGTCGCGCCCAGGACTCGGCCGCGCGGCGCCCGCGCTCGGCGGCCCGCGCTGTTGCGCGCTCGACCCATTCCGTGCGGCGCGCGCCCGCGCCAAAGCCGCCGCGCCCCTGGGTGTCGCCCACCGCGCGCAAAAGCTCGGCCGCCTCGCTCGCCGTGATCTTGCCGCTCTCCAACATGCGCAGGATGGCCATCCGTTCCGGCGCCTCTTCCATGCTGCTCCCCCCTCAATCCTCGCGTTCCGGGTGCGCGATGCGCTCGGCGGCGGCCGCCACGCTGATCTCGCCCCGCTCCAGCGCCGCGAGCACCGCCAGCCGCTGGGCCCGGATCTCGTTCGGATCCGGAGCCGCATCCTCAGACGCCAGCCCCAGGTGGGTCAGGACCCCGTCCAACCGCGCCCGCACCGTCGGGTAGGACAGGCCCAGGACGCGCTCCACCTCGCGCAGGTTGCCGCGCGCACGCAGGAACAGGTCCAGGAACGCCTCTTCGTCGGCGGCCAGCAGCGCGTAGCGCGAGGCGGCAAACCGCCCTTCCACGGCCGTCCCGCACGCCGCGCACTCCAACCTGCGGGTCTCCATGCCCGCCTGGCAGGCGGGGCAGCGGCTGACCACCCGCCGGGAATCCATGCCCATCCCCCCACTCCATGGACGATGTTATGGATCAGGCTGGTCGATTGTCAATTGTGACATGCGCAATATGCAAGACCACACTACTCTTTGTTGGGGAGCGGGACATCCAGGGCGGCGAGGTGGCGAACCACGTCCTCGGCGGCGCCCCGCGTCATGCCGGGCACGCGCGCCAGGGCCTCAACCCCGGCCGCGCGCATGGCGTCCAGGGATGGGAAGGCGCGGAGCAGGGCCTGCCGGCGCTTGGCGCCGATGCCCGGCACATCGTCCAGAAGCGACCGCACGGCCGCACGGCCGCGCAACTGGCGGTGAAAGCCCAGGCCGAAGCGGTGGGCCTCGTCGCGCACGCGCTGCAACAGGTGCAGCCCAGCCGAACCACGTGGCAGGATGATCGGATCAGGACCGTCCTCGGCAAACAGCCACTCGTTCTCCTTGGCCAGGCCGAAGGTCGGAATATGGGCGACATCGAGTTCGCGCATGGCGGTGTGGGCGCTGGAGAGCTGCCCGCGCCCACCGTCGATGATCACCAGGTCCGGCAGCTCCGCAAACCCCTGGGCCCCGGCGGGCAGCCGCTCCCCAGGCGTGCGGGCATCCTGCGCGGCGCGGGCACGGGCGAAGCGGCGAGTCAGGACCTCGCGCATGGTGGCAAAGTCGTCTGGGCCCTCGACGGTGCGCACATGGAACTTGCGGTACTCCGCCTTGCGCGGCAGGCCGTCGATGAACACGACCATGGCGCTCACCGGGTGGGTGCCCTGGAGGTTGGAGTTATCGTAACACTCGATGCGGTGGGGGATCGCCGGCAGGCGCAGCGCCTCCCGCAACTCCTCCAAGGCCGCCGTCACGGCCTCGCGGCTGCGCTCCCGCCGCCAGGCTTCTGCGGCCAGGAACTCCTCGGCGTTGCGCCGCACCAGGTCGATCAGGGCACGCTTCGCGCCGCGTGCGGGCACGGCCAGGCGCACGGCACCGCCCCGCCGACCACGCAGCAACCCCTGTGCCGCCTCCGGGTCGGGCACCTGGGCCGGCAGCAGGATCTCCCGCGGCACCGGCGCGCCGCCGCCGTAGAACTGCCCCAGGAAGGCCTCCAGGATCTCGCCCTCCGCCGCGCCCTCGCTGCCGGCCAGCAGGAAGCCGTCTCGTCCCGCGAGCTGACCTTCGCGGAAGTGGAAGATCTGGACGGCCGCCTCCCCGCCGGGCCCCGTCGCGACCGCGAGCGCGTCGCGCTCGCCGCCACCTGCGACCTGCACTTTCTGCTTCTCGAGCACCGAGCGCAGGGCCCCCAGCCGGTCGCGCAGTTCGGCGGCCTCTTCGAAGCGCAGGGCCGCGGAAGCCTCGCGCATCCGCGTCCCCAGCCGGGCGAGCACCTGGTCGCCGTGGCCGTCGAGGAACTGCTCCAGTTCCACGGCCATCTGACGGTAGTGCTCGGGGGTGACGGCCCCGATGCAGGGGGCGCCGCAGCGGTGGATGTGGTAGTAGAGGCACGGCTGCGGCTGGCGGAGGCGGCGGTCGGAACAGGAGCGGAACGGGAAGACGCGACGGAGCGTATCGATGGTGTCGCGCACGGCGGCCGCGTGCGGGTATGGGCCGAAGTAGCGGGCGCCGTCGTCCGCCGGCCGGCGCACCACCTCCAGGCGGGGCCACGGACTCTGGAGGTCCAGACGCAGCGACGGGTACTGCTTGTCGTCCCGCAGCCGGATATTGTATTTGGGCTGATGGCGCTTGATCAGGTTGTTCTCCAGGATCAGGGCCTCGACCTCGGAGTCGGTCAGGATGACCTCGAGGTCGCAGACCATCGCCACCAGGGCCTGGGTCTTGGCCTCCAGCCCGCGGCCCGACTGGAAGTAGCTGCGCACGCGGTTGCGCAGCGAGACGGCCTTGCCCACGTAGAGGATCTCGCCATCCTCGCCCTTGAATAGGTATACCCCCGGGTGATCGGGCAGGAGGCGGAGCTTCTCGTCCAGGCTGGTCCGGGGTGGGCGCGGGTCCATGGCCGGGGGCCTCCCTCTGCGGGGGTCAGCGCCGCCGGCGTCCGGCGACGAAGGTGACCAGCAGGAGCAAGACATCGACGGCTTCCAGAACCAACCTGACGCTCGGGGAAAGCCGCGCGGCCAAAAGGACGGCCGAGAGGACGAGGGCGGCGACGCCGCACCCGATCGCCAGGATCTGACGCCAGGGCGGAAGCGGTGGCAAGTGCAGGCCTCCCCGCGCGTCGCCCTAGCGTACCGCCCGCCGGCAGGCGCTCGCAAGGCGCGGCAGAAAGGCTGCTCCGGCGAACGACTGTGGCCAACACAAAGGAGGCCCCTCCGGTGGCCACCCCCCAGATCGCACCCGCTGGCCGCCCCCTCCCCCCGCTGGTCAGCAACGGCACCCCCCTGGACATGACTCCGCAACGGCTGGGGTGGCTGCAGCCGTCGGACCCCGACGCACCGCTGCCGGAACTGCGAGAGCAGTATGCGCGCCAGGGGTACCTGTGGCTGCGCGGCCTCCTGGACCGCGACGCGGTGCTGGCCTTCCGCGAACACTACTTCAGGGTGATGCGCGAGGCCGGGCTGGTCGCCCCGGACCAGGACCCAGCCGTCGGGGTGTGCGCCGACACCCCGCCAGACCGGGCGCGCCTGGCTGCGCTGCACCTGGGCGTCGTGCACTCCGAGGCGTTCGAGGGCCTGTGCCGCAACCGCCGTATTGTGGCGTTCTACGAGCGCTTTCTGGGGGGGCGGCGCATCTCCACGGCCGCAAGCTCCTGCGGCATATGGAACCCGGCGCCCCCCACTGCACCGGTGCCCACTACGACCTGGTCTACCTGCGCGGCGGCACCGACCGGCTCTGCACCAGTTGGATCCCGCTGGGCGACACGCCCGTCGAGATGGGCGGCCTCTGTTACCTCGCGGGATCGGACGGCTGGGGCCGCCAGCAGGAGGCCGAGCACCGGGCGCGCACCGCGCATCTGGACCCGGCCGAGCGCATCACCGCCTATAGCCAGTACATGGCCGGCGGCTGGCTCTCGCGCGACCTGCGGGCCTTGGCGCAGGACGCCGACCTCCGGTGGCTGGTGGCCGACTACGCCGCCGGGGACATGGTCGTCCACAGCCCTTACATGGTCCATGCCTCGACGATGAATACCGACGCCGCCCGGCGGATTCGCCTATCCGCCGACATCCGCTACCAACGCGCCGCGGACCCCATCGACCAGCGCTGGCAGAACCTGTGGCGCCCCGACGACGGGCTGTAGCGGGCCGCGGCGCGGCAGCGACGGGGGCCGCTCAGGGTGCCCCCGCGCCCAGCCTGTCCTCGCCATGGAGCCATCGCATCCCACCGGGCCAGCCCGCCTCGGCCATCTCCAGGATGCTGCGCGCATAGGGGTTGGGCGCCGTGACCGCATAGGTGCCCGGCGCGTCCCTCCGGTACTCCGAGATCGCCGCCGCCCAGAACTGCTCCGGCGTGGTGCACGGGGTGGCATCCCCGCGGCGGTGGGCCGCGATCAGGTCCGGCTGGCGCATCCGGTCCCAGGTCGAAGCCGGCCGCCCGTCCGCCTGCCGGTACACCACCCCCGCCGCGGGATCGACCGCGCCCCACGCGCCGCCACGCCACACCTCGATGATCTGGTGGCCGCTATAGGCGGCGCCGGTGTCCACCAACATGACGCTTCGCGCCCACCTGGACCAAGCGGCAGGCCAGCGGCGCCAGGTCCGTGCACCAAACTGCTGCCACGGGCCGCGATCCGGGGCGGTACGGCTCGTCCCGCACCGGCGCACCCGTCTCGGCGCACACCCGCACCATGCACTCCACGATGCGCTGGTCGACCGTGTCGGCCTCGGCGGCCGCGTCGCGCGTGAACATGTAGGGGTACGCGGGACCGAACTGCCCCACCCCGCGGCAACGGTCCAGATCGACCATCGCCTGCGCCTCCCCAAGCCGGCCCCCCCGGCTTCACTGGGGAGCGCCAGGGGGCCTCCTGGTTCTCCCGCCTACCGCGCGCCCAGCCCGCCCTTGGCGGGCGGATCACCGGCCCCGGAACGGCTGCGGCGTGATGCCGGTGGCCGCCCAAAACGGCCCCCCGTCGCAGGCGGGGCTGGCCAGGAGCATGGCTAGCTGCTCCCGGTCCAGCGGGAAGCCCGGGGCCTGCTCCAGCGCCGGCAGGACGGCCCGGACCAGTCCGAGCGGCAGATGCAGTGGACGCAGGCGGCGGCCGTTGGCATGGGCGATGCGGCGCAGGATCTCGAGGTATGGGAGGCGCTCCGGGCCTCCGACATCGAACGTGCGCCCGGCGGCCCGGGGATCGGCGAGCAGGCGGGCGCAGCCGCGGGCCAGGTCCTGGGCGGCGACCGGCTGCAGCATCGCCTGTCCGTCACCCAGTACCGGGGTGATGGGCAGGCTGCGGACGAGGTCGGCCAGCGTCTGGACGAAGTTCATCCCCGGGCCGCCCGGTCCGAAGAGCACCGAGGGCCGCACGATCACGTACTCCAGACCGGCGTCACGGACGGAATCCTCGGCAGCGGCCTTGGCGCGCAGGTACGGGGTTGGGCCGTGCGCGTCCGCCCCCAACGCGCTGCAATAGACCACCCGCCGCACACGGGCCAGGGCCGCCGCCCGGACCAGGTGCGCCGTGCCCGCCGCATGGACGGCCGCGTGCGTCAGGCCGCGCGGCGCCCGCAGCACCCCGACCAGGTGGATGACGCCCTCGCAGCCGGCGCAGGCCTCCTCCAGGCCCCGATCGGCCACCACGTCGCCCGTCCGGTCCTCCACCGGGCCCAGCCCCGCCGCCCCGCGTCCGCCCGACCGGATCAGCACCCGCACCGCGTGCCCAGCCGCCAGCAACTCCGGCACCAGCGCGCCGCCGAGATACCCTGTGGCCCCCGTCACCAGAACCCGCATCTCCTGCGCCCCCTTGCCGCGCCCGGGCAGAAAAAGGACCGGTCGCGTGCGGTTGCCCGCACCGCCCCGGCCTCTGCAAGAGTAGCGTCCCTGTGCAGGTCGGTCAGAGAGGTGTCCCTTGGCCGCAGAGTACTCCCCGGAAGATCATGGCGTCAATGGGCGGCCGGCGCCGTCACCAGCACCACCAGGAGCCCGCCCGCCCCGTCGCCGACGGCCGCCCAGGTGTGCAGGGGCAGGGTCCCGGCCACGCGCCGGATGAGGGTGGCCTCCAGGTCGTCCCGGAGGGCGCCCCACGCCTGCAGGTGGGTGACCGTGGCCTGGGCGTCGTTGGCGGGTGCGGGCGCCAGTGCCGCAGGCAGGTCGGTCCGGGCGTGCACCAGGAGGTCTCCCTGCAAGACCTCGCGCACCGGCCGGCCCAGACCCTCGGCCAGGAGCGCCCGCAGTTCGGCCGGCGCCTCCCGCTCGGGTGCGGCACCTGGCAGCGGTGTTTCGGCGATCCCTACGCCGAGCGCCCACCGGCGCTTGAGGTCCAGGTCGCTGGCGACCGAGCGCAGGCGCACGCCCCAGCCGGCAGCGGCCTGGGTGATGGCGGCGCGCGTCTGCTGCACATAGAGCCCGTTGATGTGGCGCATGCACAACCGCCCGAAGGGGTCCTCGGCCAGGGCCAGCTGCATCCCGGGACCGGTCAGGGCGCTGGCGAAGACGGCCAATCGTCCCTGGAGCCAGATGCCGGCACGGCTGGGCCCGTAGCCGAAAAAAGCCTTGGAGGCCTGCGCGATCAGGTGCTTGGCCGCCAGTTCCCCCGCCGCCATCCGCCTACGCGCCCCGCTCGCGCGCTTCGGCTTCCTCGTCCCGGCGCAGGAGCGGACGCAGGAACCGGCCGGTATGGGACTCCGGCTGTCCGGCCACCTCCTCGGGGGTGCCAGTGGCCACAACGCGGCCGCCGCGGTCGCCGCCCTCCGGACCCAGATCGATGATCCAGTCGGCCGTCTTGATCACGTCCATGTTGTGCTCGATGACGATGACCGTATCGCCCGCCTCCACCAGGCGCTGCAGCACGATCAGGAGTTGGGCCACGTCGGCCATGTGCAGGCCGGTGGTCGGCTCGTCGAGGATGTAGACGGTGCCGCCATCCGAGCGCCGGGAGAGCTCGGTGGCCAGCTTGACCCGCTGGGCCTCTCCCCCGGACAGCGTGGTGGAGGGCTGCCCCAGGCGGATGTATCCCAGGCCGACGTCGACCAGGGCCTGGAGCTTGCGGCGGATGGCGGGCACCGCCGAGAAGAAGGCCAGGGCCGCCTCTGCCGTCATATCCAGGACGTCGGCGATCGTCTTGCCCCGGTAGAGGACCTCGAGGGTCTCGCGGTTGTACCTGCGGCCCTTGCAGAGCTCGCACTTGACGTAGACGTCGGGCAGGAAGTGCATTTCGATCTTCAGGATGCCGTCGCCGCCGCAGGCCTCGCAGCGCCCGCCGCGCAGGTTGAAGCTGAATCGGCCCTTCTGGTACCCCCGGGCCCGGGCCTCGGGCGTGCGGGAGAAGAGGTCGCGGATGTCGTCCATCACCCCGACGTACGTGGCCGGGTTGCTGCGCGGCGTCCGCCCGATCGGCGACTGGTCGACGTCAATGACCTTCTTGAGTCGCTCGGTGCCGAGCACCGCCGCGTGGCGTCCGGCGCGCGCCCGGGCCCCGTTCAGCTCGGCCGCCAGGTACTTGTACAGCACCTCGTTGACCAGGGTGCTCTTGCCCGACCCGGACACCCCCGTCACGACCGTGAAGCGGCCCAGCGGGAAGTCCACGTCGATGTCGCGCAGGTTGTGCTCGCTGGCGCCGCGCACCGAGAGGAACTCCGTGCCCGGCCCCCGCCGCCGTTCCGGCACCGGGATGCTCCGGCGCCCGCTCAGAAATGCGCCGGTCACCGACGTCGGGTGCTGGGCGACCTCGGCCGGGGTCCCCACGGCCACGATCTCGCCGCCGTGCTCACCGGCGCCGGGCCCCACGTCGACGATGCATTCAGCCGCCCGCATCGTCGCCTCGTCGTGCTCGACGACGATGAGGGTGTTCCCCAGGTCGCGCAGGCGCTCCAGGGTGGCCAGCAGCCGCTCGTTGTCCCGCTGGTGCAGCCCGATGGAGGGCTCGTCCAGGATGTACAGCACGCCGACCAAGCCGGAGCCGATCTGGGTGGCCAGGCGAATCCGCTGGGCCTCGCCGCCGGACAGCGACCCCGCGGCCCGATCCAGTGTCAGGTAATCCAGGCCGACGTTGCATAGGAAGCCCAGGCGCTCGGCCAACTCACGCAGGATGTCCCGGGCGATGACCGCCTCGCGGGGGCTCAACTCCAGGTCCTGCAGGAAGGCGCCGCATTCGGCGACCGTGGGCGCGGTGACCTGGGCGATCGAGCGCCCCCCGACCGTGACCGCCAGGGCCTCCGGCCGCAGGCGCAGCCCGCGGCAGGCCTTGCACGGCACCGGAGACATGACCTGCTCGATCTCCTCCTTGACCCAGC